>DAOUJT010000197.1:0-3565 GCA_034422315.1 Chloroflexota bacterium
CACGCCAGCGGGCCGAACGAGACGGACACGCGGCGGCGCGGCTACGCCACGCACTACATGCGGTCGAACTCGATCAACGACCGGGAGATTCCAGGCTCGCCGGCGGTGCGGGGTTACGTACACATTCGCGGGAAGCGAATTCCGGGGACGGTGTCGGACGAGGTGTTTGACGTCTAGTACGTAAAGGCCCGGGGTCTAACCGCGTGTGGATCGTTTGGCGCCTGGAAAAGCGTGCTGATGCGGATCCACCGCGGCGGTCGGCGGCCGGCTGCGTCGGAGAACATCAGAAAGCTTGACGCCGTGGGTGCCCGGTAGCACAATTAAGCTGAATGAACCGCCCCATCGGCCTAATGAGGGGCGTCTAATAAATGGGCCCGCCTCTTTATATGGGCCCTCAGTTTTTCTCCTGCGGTTGCTGCCTTTCCAATTCTCCGCGTACTTCGTCCAATGGCGTAAACGTATGTGCGGCATTGATGATGTCATCCGAAGTGAAGGGTTCGTATGAAATCACACGTACTCGCTTCCCGAGGTTCCTTAGGTGTTCCAGAACTGGTGTGAAGTCTCCATCCCCTCCAAAAAACACTACGTCGACAGATTAGCTAACCTCAGCAAGCATCTTTAGCGTTATTTCCACATCAAGATTGCACTTATAGCGCACTTCATCTCTCTCCTTGTCATACTGCCGCTTAGCTTCCTTATGGATCACGGTGTATCCGCCGTGGGCCAGCGCTCGGTGGAAGCCCCGCTGCTTCCTAATGGCACTGGCACTGTTGCCTGCCGGCGTGCCCGTGAAGTAGTAGGCACAGCCCTCCTCATGGTCCTCAAGCAACCAGGTCAGCGCTCTGAAATAGTCAATACTCCATCCCTGCTTACGTTGGGCGTAGAACATGTTGGCGGCGTCGACGAACAGGCCAAGGCGAGGCATGGAAATCCTCCTGAACCAATCCCGCAGGCCTCCTAGCCCGACGGGGGTTCGTTGACGGCGACGAGTCGCAGCAAGCGACCGCCGGCATCGTCGGTTAAATAGAGTTCCCCGTCGCCGCCCTCGCCAAACGTGGGGATCAAGAAGTCAAAGTCGGCTCGCTGGATCATCTGCCAGGCGCCCTGGTCGTCAAGGTGGAGCGTCCAGACGCGGCCGCTGCAGTAGTCCCCGAAGATGTAGGCGCCGGCCAGCGCGGGGAAGGCGTGGCCGCGGTAGACGTAGCCGCCCGTTATCGAACACCCGAAGTCGCGTCCATATTCGGCAACCGGAATCTGCAGGCCCTCGGTCGCGCACTCCGACACGACGGGCGGGAAGCAGGCGCTGCCTTCCATGATGTTCCAGCCGTAGTTGAGGCCGCCACGCAGCGGCGCCAAGGCCAGGTGGACCTCTTCGAGGTCGTTCTGACCAACGTCTGCAAGCCATAGATCGCCGGTGACGCGGTCGAACGAGAAGCGCCAGACGTTGCGCAGGCCGTAGGCGAAGATCTCGGCGCGCCTGGCGGGCTGGCTGGCGAAGGGGTTGTCGACGGGGATGGCGTAGCCGGACTCGGTGTCAACGTCTATTCGGAGGAGTGAGCCGAGCAGGGTGCTGGGATTCTGACCGTGTTGAAGAGGATCGCCGCCAGACCCGCCGTCGCCGGCGGAGATGTAGAGATAGCCGTCCCGTGGACCGAAGGCGATCATGCCGCCGTTGTGATTCTCATACGGCTGCTCGATCTGTAGCAGCACACGCTCGGATTGCGAATCGGCCCGGGCTTGCGCGGCGTCTGCTGTGAATTCGGAAACGACGGTGTCGCCGTTGTGATCGGTGTAGTCCACAAAGATGCGGCCGTTGGTGGGATAGCCGGGGTGGAAGGCGACGCTGAAGAGGCCCTGCTCGTAGGCCTGCGAGCGCACGCGGTCGGTTATGTCGAGAAAGGGATCGTTTCGGACCTGACCGTTTTGCACGACAAGAATCCGGCCTTGCTTCTCAACCACGAAAAGCCGTTCGCTGGCGTCGCCGGCGTGGCCTACAAATATGGGGCGATCGAAACCGCTGGCCACGACCTGAACATCGATACCAAGACTGTCGGGCGGTGAGGGCTGCGGCGTAGCCGCAACTTCGGGGGTGGGAGCCGGCGTTGGCGTGGGTTCCGGCGTGGGCTCGGGAGTCGGCGTTGCGACCGGCGCCTCAGTGGCCGCCGGGGTTGAAGCAACTTCGACGCCAGCCGTGGGTGTCGGCTCACTGATTGGCGTGGGTGTTGGCGTTGGGACGACGACCGTCGGCATGGCCGTTGCCGGCGGGCTGGCCTGGACGGGAGTCGTAGCTGTCGCCGGGGCATCCGAGCTGGAAGACGCGGCCGGCGCCCGGTCGGTTGCTGTTGGAGCCGTCGGGGCTGTGGGTATCGCGGCCCGGGCCGGTGCGGCCACGACGGCAGGAGCCGACGTGGGGGGCGGAGGCGGCGGTTCGGCGACAGGCGCCGAGGCCGGCTCACACGCCGCGACCAAGACAAGTATCACGAGGGCGACAAGTGTTCGGCGCATGGGGTCAACCTTACGGCATGGGACGTACCTCAACCCTAAATCTCCTTTTCGAGCGGAATGGATTGAATGAGTGAAGAACGCGGCGCACACTCGCGTTCGACTGGGCCTGGCAGGGAGCAGCAGATGGGACGACTTGAAGGCAAACGCGCGCTGATCACGGGCGGTGGGCGCGGGATTGGGGCCGGGATTGCACGTCGCTTCGCCGCCGAGGGGGCGCATGTGATCCTGACGCAGCGTGACGTCGGCCTGCTGGAAGCCACCGCTGACGGAATCCGAGCGGACGGCGGAACGGTCACCTGGTTCCGGGGCGATGTCGGCACGCCGGCCGGCGCCTCGGCAATCGTGGAAGAAGCGCTGGAGCGGGTTGAGTCGCTGGACATCCTGATGAACAACGCCGCGCGCACGGGGCAGGTCGGTCCGTTTCTGGAGGTCGAGCTGGAGGACTGGCACAGCTATATCGATACGAATCTGACCGGAGCGTTCGTGGTGGCACAGGCGGTGGCGCGCCACATGGTGGACGCCGGCATTGAAGGGCGGATCGTCAACACGGGATCGGTCGATTCGTTTGCGTCCGAGGCCAACGCATCGCCGTACGCGGCGAGCAAGGGCGGGCTGTGGCTGCTGACACGGGCGATGGCGGTGGACCTGGCGCCGTACGGCATTGCGGTGAACCTGATCGCGCCGGGGCCGATTCGGGTTGAGCGATCGGAAGTGCGGGCTCGCGACCCGGAATTGCGGGCAAAGCGGGCACGGGTGATCCCGCAGGGCGCCTACGGGATGCCTGAAGACGTGGCAGCGGCGGCCGTGTACCTGGCGAGTGACGAGTGCGGGTACGTGACAGGCAGTGCGATAACGGTTGACGGCGGCGGGCGGGCGTTTCTGCCGTTCTAGCGACAGAGCGCGAGCCAGGGCCATGCAGCGCGAGGCAGTCAAGCCGGTGCTGACGAACGAGGCGTGGAGAGCGCCATGAAACTGATCACGCCGTCGGCAGATGACCCACTGTGGCGGGATAACCCCGGGAGTTGGGGCTGCGAGGCGACTGACATCTGGTCGATGCTCT
>DAOUJT010000198.1:0-44005 GCA_034422315.1 Chloroflexota bacterium
GTGCCAGCGCCCGGCCCCGAGGCGCCGCAGCCTGTCTCGGACCAGCGGCCGGCCGGGACAGCCCAACCCCAGACGGCCGACGCCCAGGCCGCCCCGGTGGCCTACGTGCCCCCGGCGCCGGCACTGGCCAGTGGCATACCGCTGGCCGGCGATCTGCTGGCCGAGGTGTTTGCCGGGACGGGCGACTCCGGCAATGCGCCTGACGGAGAATTCCGTCTCACCGCAGTATTTGGGTCGCCGCGCGGAATCGCGATCGACGGTGTAGGGCGTCTCCTGATTGCGGATACCGGCAACCACCGGATCCGCCGGATCGAACCGGACGGCGCGGTGCGCGTGGTGGCTGGAACCGGCGAACCGGGCAATGCGGGTGACGGCCAGGCCGCAACGGCGGCCCAACTCAATCGGCCATCAGCCATCGTGGTCGATGCGCAGGGATCGATCTACATCGCCGACTCAGGGAACTTCCGGATTCGCAAGATCGATCCGGACGGCGTGATCACAACGTTTGCGGGCGGTGCTCAGCCCGGTGTCGGCGGCGATGGCGGGCCCGCCCGGGACGCGCAATTCACCGAGCCTGTCGGTCTGGTCCTGGGGCCGGACGGCTCGCTGTTCGTGGTGGACGGGCCGGTGCATCGAGTACGTGTGATTCGTCCGGACGGCGTCATCCACGCGTTCGCGGGCCACGGGGTTGACGGGTCGGGCGGTGATGGCGGACGGGCGGCCGAAGCCGAGTTGGGGTTTCCGCAGCGCGCGGCGATCAATGCGGACGGATCGGTGCTCGTTAGCCAACTTCACGCGGGCGTGGTACGACGCATCGCCCCGGACGGCCTCATCGAGACGCTGGCCGGGTCAGGCCAAGCTGGAGCCCCCACTGATGGTCCGGCCCGCGAGGTTTCGCTTGACGCCCCGGTCGGCGTGGCCGTGGACACCGTGGGCGCCGTGTACGTGGTGGCAAGCGGCAGCGGCCAGGTTCTGAGAGTAGATTCCGGCGGGCACGCGCAAGTGATTGCCGGCAATCCGTTGGGCCAGGGGCAGTCCGGCGACGCCGCGCGCGACATTCCGTTGTTCACGTCGGTTGATTTCGCGTTGGGACGCGACGGAACCGCCTACCTGCTGGAGGCGCGCGGGCTGATTTGGCGGATCACGTCCGCGAATCCGGGGGCTATACCCGGCTCCGACGACCAGCAAGCCACGCCAACGCCGACCGCAACCTCGACTCCGGGTCAGGACGTGGGCGCGAACGAATCGGCGGAGGCTCAAAGCGCGGTGCTGGCTCTGCAGCTTGGCCCGGGCCAGGAGCCAATTCAGCCGACTCTGACGTTTCACCCCGGGGAACGTGTCAACGTCTCGATTGAATTCGTCAACGTTTTGAAGGGTTCGCGCCTTGGCATCCGCTGGTTTGCCGGCGACGCGCTCCAGGGCACATTTCTGACCGACCCGCAGCCGGCCTACACGCAGGCGCGGTTTGGCTTTTGGTTTGGGCTGCCAACCACGGCCGCGTCCGGTCCGTGGCGGGTTGAGATCCTGGTCGGCTCCACGACGATTGCTTCCGTGGACTTCGTAGTGACGCCTGGCGAGGTGCGCGCGACGGCGCCTCCGGCTTAGCGGACAGGAGCGGGACGGCGATTCCGCGGGCTCTCCGGCCAGGGCGGAGTTCACTCGTAGAATGGCACCGAGTGTCCCACGCTTTAGTAGGCCGCATGGCGAATGAGAAGAACGGCGCTGGCGGCGCCGATGACGAACCGCCGATTGAGGTCAAAGTCACGGACCATCGGTCCGCCTCCAGCTTGGATGACGACACGTCTCCGGCAGCGGAGGCCGAAGGCCCGACTGAACCGCCGGCTGACGATCTGGAGGATTTGAAGGCGCAAGTCGCCCAGTTGGACGCCCGGCGCCAGGATCTTCTGAATCGGCTGACCCGGGCGCAGGCCGATTTTGCGAACTACCGGCGGCGGACGACCGAAGAAGCGCAAGAGATTTCGAGGTTTGCGAACCAAGCCTTCGCCTTTCAGTTGCTGAGTGTGCTGGATGCGTTTGAGCGTGCATTCACGTCTATCCCTGCCGAGTTGCGGCTCTTGACCTGGATCGATGGTGTGGCCTTGATCCAGGCGCAGTTGAGCCGTGTTCTGGAAGCGGCAGGCGTGACCCCGATTGAATGCCGCGTGGGCGATTCGATCGACGTGGAGATTCACGAGGTTGTCATGACTGACGAAGGTGAGGCCGCGGCCGTCGTCGACGAATTGCAACGGGGCTATCGCATGCATGATCGGGTGATCCGGCCTGTGTTGGTGAAGGCCGGTCCGAAACCGGCGCCGGACGAAGCGTCGGGCGATGACACGGGGCAGTCCAGCCCGACTCAGGACGTGGCCAGCGGGGACGCGTGAGCGCCAAGCCCGACTACTACGACGTCCTGGGCGTCGAACGGACCGCTGGACCGGACGAGATTCGCAAGGCGTACCGGGATCTGGCGCGGAAGTTTCATCCGGACGTGAGCCGGGAACCCGACGCCACCGCGCGCTTTCAGCAGATCAACGAGGCCTACGAGGTTCTGCGCGACACGGAAAAGCGAGCCAACTACGACCGCTTTGGACATGACGGCCCGGCGTCGCCTTTCGGCGCCGGGTTCGACGACTTTGGTGGGATCGGCGACGTGTTCGATGCGTTCTTCGGCGGTGGACGCCGCTCACGGCCGGGCGCGGCGCAGCCAGGAACCGATGGGCGCGTTCAGCTGCAACTGGAGTTTCTGGAGAGCGTGTTTGGCGTCGAAACCACCGTTACGTATCGACGCCTGGAGCCGTGCGGTACGTGCGCCGGCAACGGCGCCGCTCCGGGCACCAGGCCCACCACTTGCGCGGCTTGCCGTGGCACGGGGCAGGTGCAGCGGGCGCAGCGTTCGATATTCGGCCAGTTTGTCAACGTGGCCACGTGCGACACCTGCGGGGGCCTGGGGCAAGTGGTGGAGAGCAAGTGCCCGGCCTGCACAGGGATTGGCCTGGAGCGGGTGGAGGTTCAGCGCCAGGTCAGAGTCCCCGCAGGTCTTCAGCCGGGCACCGAACTGCGTCTGACCGGCGAGGGCAACCATGGGCCGCGCGGCGGATCGCCCGGCGATCTCTATATCGGCATTGACGTCGAGCCGCACCCGGTACTCGAGCGTGACGGCGACAACATTCTGAGTAATGTCGTGATTAACGTCGCCGAGGCGGCGTTGGGCGCCAAACTCGAAGTCGAGACAGCGGACGGACCCACGCGCGTCAAGATTCCCGCAGGGGTCCAGGCCGGTACGCCCATTCGTTTACGGGGTAAGGGCGCACCGCGAAGCCGCGGATCGGGCCGGGGGGACCACTATCTGTTGGTGCATGTGGCGACGCCAACGAAACTAAGCCGCACGCAGCGCCGGTTGCTTGAAGACCTGGGTGAAACGCTGCCCGGCGGCAGCGACTCGGGCGGCCGTAGTTTTGTGGAGAAGATCCGAGCGGCATTTCGATGAGCGATGAGTGGGCGGCGATCAGTGTCCGGCTGCAGCCGGAGGCCGTAGACGACGTTTCCATGGCGCTGGAGCGGCTGGTCGGGCCGAATCTTGCCCTGGAGACGCGACCGCGGCCCCAGGCAGGTGAATGGCCGGTGGTTGCTCACGCGTATTTGGCCCCGGGCGCAGGGCAGGAGGCCGCACGGCATGAGGTCTTGCGAGCGCTCGACATGCTCCGACTCGCTGGCGCTGGAACCGTGGGTGCGGCTTCGGAGGAGCTTGTGAGCACCGACGCGTATCGCACACGCTGGCGCTCGTTTTATACGCCGCTGGCGGTCGGTCAACGCCTGGTTGTCGTTCCCTCATGGCTGAATCAGCCGGACGAGCATGCTGACCGCATCCCGGTATTCCTGGATTCGGGGATGGCCTTCGGTACCGGTCACCATCCCACGACCCGGCTGGCGCTTGAGGCACTGGAAGCCTCATTGGAACCAGGCGATGTCGTGATTGACGTGGGGACCGGCTCCGGCGTATTGGCTATTGCGGCGGTCAAGCTCGGTGCGTCGCTTGTGTATGCCTTCGACCGGGATCCCGATGCCCGGCCGGCGGCTATGCGCAACGTCCGCCGGAATCGGGTATCGGATCGGATCGCCATGACCATCCCGAGCAATGCGCTTACCGTGCCAGAGCCTGCGACGCTGGTGGTCGCCAATATCGTGGCGTCGGTGCACGTGAAACTGATGCGGGAGTACGCCAGCCTTTTGGCGCCCTCGGGTCGCCTGCTCCTTGGCGGGGTGCTTGACGCGCGCGTTGACCACGTCGTCGCCGTCGCCCGGTCGTTCGGCTTGAGACTGACGGCAACCGCCGCGTCGGACGAGTGGCGGCTGCTTGAATTCATGGAAGAGACGCCGTCCTTGGCTCCGGCGGAGACGGAGGACACCATGCGAGGAATGGGCCCATGAATGCCAATTCAACCGAACAGGACTGCATCTTCTGTGCCATCGCGCGCGGCGACATACCCAGCGACGGCGTATATGCGGACGACCACGTCATTGCTTTTCGCGACATCAACCCACAGGCGCCGTCGCACGTGCTGGTCGCGCCGCGTCGGCATGTGACCAGCATTGATGAACTGAAGGATGATCAAGAGTTCCTGGGTCGGATAATGGCCGTGGCCGTCAAGGTGGCCCAGACCGAGAAGTTGGCGGAGTCCGGGTATCGCCTCGCGACCAATCACGGGGCCGACGGCGCGCAGAGCGTTGCGCACCTGCACGTGCATGTGTTGGGGGGGCGCGCCTTGAACGGACGGCTCGGCTAGCGTCGTTCTGACAGTTCGGGGTGCTATCCAGCAGCCCGAACGCGGAGCGTGAGACCGAGGATGTACGCCCTGAAGAGGGCGAAGGGCGGCACCGGCCGAATGGGAACCGAGGCGCAGGCTTTGATGCCGCGTGGGGGTGTGATAGTCTAAAGCCAACGTGGGGGTGCCCGAATAGCCGTACGGCTGCGAGCGAACTGAATAGTCAATACCCAACTGGCGTGCGCCGGTTGGGTTTGCGTGCCTTGGGGACAACGGACACCTTTTTGAAAACGGATGTGACGCGCTGACGCAGTTCTCGTTGCAGTCTTTCCCGACACGCGCGTTCGGAGTGCGTCGGTCTACTGCCTTTTCACTAACGACCCATGCATGTTTTTGCGTGAGCACTGGTTCTGTGCGCCGTCGCGGCGGCTGTCCCGGCCACCGACGATTCCGCTCGCCCGGAGACGAAGGAGCAGGCGATTCATGAGTTCAAACGGCACGAATTCGGGCCTCGACGAGCGGTATTACGGGCGTGTCCCGAGCATCCTGGAGATGCCGCACCTGGTTTCTACACAGCTCGAGTCGTTCGAACGATTCAAGAACGAATACCTGCACGAATTGTTCGCCGAGATCTCGCCCATCCAGGACTTCACCCAGAAGAACCTGGAACTCAGCTTCGAAGTACCCGACGACGCGTTCGACGAACCGAAGTACAACGAAGATGAGTGCCGCGAGCAAGACCGGACGTATCAGGCGCCCCTGCGCGTGAAGGCCAAATTGCTCAACAAGCAATCCGGCGAAATCAAGGAGATGGTTGTGTACATGGGCGATTTTCCGCTCATGACGCGCCAAGGCACGTTCATCTACAACGGGGCCGAGCGCGTGGTCGTCAGCCAACTGGTGCGTTCGCCCGGGGTCTATTTCTCCGCAGAAACCGACCCGGCCACGGGGCGGCGCCGCTTCGGCGCCAAGCTCATTCCCAAGCGAGGCGCCTGGCTGGAATTCGAGACCAGCAATCAGTCCGTCGTCAATGTCAAGATCGACCGCAAGCGCAAGCTGCCGGTCACCACGTTCCTGCGCGCCATTGAGCCGGAATTGGGCGACGACGCCGCATTGCTCGAGGCGTTCGCCGACGTCGACACTGACCGGGAGCACTGCTTCATTGAATCGACGATCGAGGATGATCGTCGCGACGGGGTGTTCAACACTGAAGAAGCCCTCATCCGACTCTACGGTCGGCTGCGCCCCGGCGATCCGGCCACGGCTGACAACGCCCGCGTGCTCATTGAGCAGACGTTTTTTGAGAAGCGCCGCTACGATTTGGGGCCGGTCGGACGCTACAAGCTCAACAAGCGCCTTGAGCTTCAGACCGAAGAGGCCACGCGCACGCTGGAGCCGAACGATCTCGTGGCCATCGTGCGCGAGATCGTGCGCCTGAACGTGACGCAGGGCGTACCCGACCACATCGACCACTTAGGAAACCGGCGCGTCCGCGCGGTTGGCGAGTTGCTGGCCGACCAATTTCGTGTGGGTCTGCTGCGGATGGAGCGCGTGATCAAGGAACGCATGAGCATCCAGAACGCCGCGGAAGCCACGCCGTCGGGGCTGATCAACACGCGTCCGGTCACCGCCTCGGTCAAGGAATTCTTCGGCGGCAGCCAGCTCTCGCAGTTCATGGACCAAGCGAACCCGATGGCGGAACTTGCCCACAAGCGGCGGCTTAGCGCCATGGGGCCCGGCGGCCTCTCAAGGGAGCGTGCTGGATTTGACGTACGCGACGTGCACTACAGCCACTACGGCCGGGTGTGCCCCATCGAGACGCCAGAGGGCCCGAACATCGGGCTGATCAACACGCTGGCAACCCTTGCGCGGGTGAACTCATATGGATTCATCGAGACGCCGTACCGTCGCGTGATCACGCGCGTGCCGGCCACCGACGCCGAGGGGCTGGTTGGCCGGACCGTGGTCGAAGCGTTCGGCTCAAACGGCGAGGGTGAGCCGCTGGCGCAGGCCGGCGACGTGATCGACGAGGCCCTGGCGACCACCATTGGTCAGGTCGACGGCGCGGAAACGCTGGACGTTCGGATCCGACCCGTGGTGACAGATGAGGTTGAGTATCTGGCGGCCGACGAAGAGGAGCGTCACACGATCGCTCAGGCCAAGACCCGGCTCAATGCGAAGAACGAAATCGAACTGGAGCGAGTGTCAGTCCGGAAGGGTCCGAACTTCCATGAGGCAGACGCGAGCGAGGTTGAGTACCTGGACTCATCGCCGCAGCAAATCGTGAGCCTGGCCACGGCCATGATTCCGTTCCTTGAGCATGACGACGCCAACCGGGCGCTGATGGGCGCCAACATGCAGCGGCAGGCCGTGCCGTTGATCAAGCCGCAGGCGCCGCTTGTGGCTACCGGTATGGAGCGGGTCAGCGCGCGCGACTCCGGGCATATGCTGCTGGCCGATGCCGAGGGTGTGGTCAAGCGCGTGACCGCCCGCGAGATCACTATCGACCATGGCGACGACGAGGAGCGGGTCTACCGCCTGCGAAAGTTCGATCGATCGAACACGGCGACCTGCATCAGCCAGCGGCCCGTCGTGGCCAGCGGTGACACGGTCACGGGCGGCCAGCCGATCGCCGAGAGCATGGCGACCGCGGACAGCATGATCTCGCTGGGCCAGAACATCGTTGTCGCGTTCATGTTCTGGGAGGGCGGGAACTACGAGGACGCCATCGTCGTGAGCGAGCGTCTGCTCAAGGACGACGTGTTTACGTCCATCCACATCGAAAAGTACGAGGTGGAGGCTCGGGACACGAAGCTGGGGGCGGAGGAGATCACGCGCGACATTCCGAACCAGAATGAGGAGGCCCTGCGCAATCTCGACGATACCGGTGTCGTGTACGTGGGCGCTGAAGTCGGACCGGACGATGTGCTGGTTGGCAAGATTACGCCCAAGGGGGAAACCGAACTCTCGGGCGAGGACCGACTGCTCCGAGCCATCTTTGGGCGCGATGCCCGTGAGGTGAAGGATACGTCCAAGCACGTACCGGCTGGTGAATACGGCCGCGTGATTGACGTGCGCCGATTCTCGGCCGAGGACGGCGATGACCTTCAGGCCGGGGTGACCGAGATGATTCGTGTCAGCGTAGCCTCGAAGCGCAAGCTGATGGTCGGCGACAAGATGGCTGGGCGTCACGGCAACAAGGGTGTGATCTCAATGATCCTGCCCGAGGAGGACATGCCCTATCTGGCCGACGGTACGCCGGTGGACATCATCCTCAACCCGCTGGGCGTGGCGTCCCGCATGAACGTGGGGCAGACGCTGGAGACGCACCTTGGCTGGGCCGCCGACAAGCTTGGCTTCCGTGCCGTCAGCCCGGTGTTCGACAGCGCGGATGAAGAGATTATTGCCGAAGCGCTGGAACAAGCCGAGTTGCCGGCGGATGGCAAGGCCGTGTTGTACGACGGTCGCACCGGCGAGGCGTTTGACCAGGAAGTGACGGTTGGCATCATCTACATGATGAAGCTCGGCCACATGGTGGACGACAAGATTCATGCGCGCTCCACCGGGCCGTACTCGCTCATCACGCAGCAGCCCCTGGGTGGCAAGGCCCAGATGGGCGGGCAACGCTTCGGTGAGATGGAAGTCTGGGCGTTGGAGGCCTACGGCGCCGCTCACACGCTGCAGGAGATGCTGACGGTCAAGTCCGACGACATTCTTGGGCGCGTCAAGACGTACGAAGCGATTGTCAAAGGCGAGAGCATCCTTGAACCCGGTATCCCGGAGTCGTTCCGGGTGCTCGTGAAAGAGTTGCAGAGCCTTGGCGTTTCCGTGGACATCCTGGACGACGCCGAGGAGGAAATCGCGCTGGCCGGCGAACATATGCACGACCAGCTGCCCGACCTGGATGGCATCAACATCCAGGGGCGTGAATACCGTCTGTAGGAGGACCCGAACGAATGCTTGAAGTCAACAAGTTCAGCGCGATTCGGATCCACCTGGCTTCGCCGGAGCAGGTTCGATCCTGGTCGTACGGCGAGGTCGCCAAGCCGGAGACGATCAACTACCGCACGCTCAAGCCCGAGCGTGACGGGCTGTTCTGCGAGCGAATCTTCGGCCCGACCAAGGACTGGGAGTGCGCCTGCGGCAAGTACAAGCGGGTGCGCTTCCGCGGCATCATTTGTGACAAGTGCGGCGTTGAAGTTACTCGCTCGCGTGTCCGGCGCGAACGGATGGGTCACATCGAGCTTGCGGCGCCGATTACGCACATCTGGTTTCTCAAAGGTACGCCGAGCCGAATCGGCCAGGTGCTGGACATCACGCCGCGCGATCTCGAGAAGATCGTTTACTTCGCGTCCTTCATCGTTACCGATCTGGACGAAGAAGCTCGCGACCAGGCGCTCGGCCGCGTTGACCAGGAACTGGCCGACCGGATCGAAGAGATCGACGACTCGGCGGCCACGCGCCTAGCGGACGAGCACCGGCGTCTGGAGGAACAGACCGCGCAGCTGGACTCGCAGCTCGCGGATGAGGTGGAGCGGCTGGACCTGGAAGCCCAGGCCAGTGTCGACTCCATAAACAAGGAAGTCTCCACGGTCCGTAACCTGCTGGCAGCCGTTGGCGAGCGCAAGCTCGAAGACGACGCCACGCTGAGTTGGCAGGTCGAACCTTTTGTTGCCGCGGGCCGCGTGCCGCCGCAGGACGCGTTAGCGCAGCTCGATGCGGCGGCCGAAGCGGCCATTTCCGAAGCGACCACCCGTTTCGAAGCTGAGAAGTCCGGCGCTCGCGACCGCTTTACGGCGACCAAGGCGGTCGAGCGACGCGAGAGTGACCAGGCCGTCGCTCGCATTGACGAGGACAAAGTTCTGGAAGTCAACGACGCCCGCGACTTCTACGAGCAGCGTCTTAAAGATCTGAGCACGCTGGAATTGCACCAATTGCTCTCGGAGCCTCGCTATCAGCAACTCACGCACACCTGCGGTGACGTTTTTGAGGCCGGCATTGGCGCGGAAGCCATCCTTGACCTGATTGCCGATGTGAATCTTGATGACCTGGCGGCTGAGTTGCGCGAGGAGTTGAATGCGACCTCAAAGCAGCGGCAAAAGAAGGCTGCCAAGCGGTTGAAGGTCGTGGAGGCATTCCGCCGCTCCGGCAACCGACCGGAGTGGATGATCCTGAACGTATTGCCGGTGCTGCCACCCGAATTGCGGCCCATGGTTCAGTTGGACGGTGGGCGTTTTGCCACCAGCGACCTGAACGACCTCTACCGCCGGGTGATCAACCGCAACAACCGGCTCAAGCGGTTGGTGGAATTGGGGGCCCCGGAGATTATCGTGCGCAACGAGAAGCGCATGCTTCAGGAAGCCGTGGACGCGCTGATTGACAACGGGCGGCGCGGCCGCGCCGTGACCGGCTCATCCAATCATCCATACAAGTCGCTGAGCGACCTGTTGCGTGGCAAGCAGGGCCGGTTCCGGCAGAACTTGCTGGGCAAGCGGGTGGACTACTCCGGCCGATCGGTGATTGTGGTGGGGCCGCATCTGAACCTTAACCAGTGCGGATTGCCGACCAAGATGGCGCTGGAGCTCTTCAAGCCCTTTGTCATGCGCAAGCTCGTGGATGACGGGCATGCCAGCAACATCAAGAGCGCCAAGCGCATGGTCGAGCATCCCGAGCCGCTGGTCTGGGACGCGCTGGAAGAGGTCACTCGGGACCATCCGGTCCTGCTCAACCGTGCGCCGACGCTGCACCGTCTAGGGATTCAGGCGTTTGACATCGTGCTGGTGAGCGGCAGCGCCATCCAGATTCATCCTCTTGTCTGCACGGCCTTCAACGCGGACTTTGATGGTGACCAGATGGCTGTGCATGTGCCGCTGAGCCGGGCGGCGCAAGACGAAGCCCGGCACATTATGAAGAGCACGCACAACATCCTGTCGCCGGCGGACGGCACGCCCATCGTGAGCCCAACCAAGGACATGGTGCTGGGCGCGTACTACCTGACCGAAGCCAGGGACGGGGCCAGGGGCGAGGGCAAAGTGTTTGCCAACTTCGCCGACGCCGTGCTGGCCTATGAGCACGGCGCCGTTGACCTCCAAGCCAAGATTCGCCTGCGTGTCACACCGGAGGACTTTCCGGTTGATGCCATGGCTCCGGACGGACCGGCAGCAATCGAGACCACCATCGGCCGCATCATGCTGAATCAGGCCGTCCCGCGAGACCTCCGCTTTGTGAACGAGCGCCTGGACAAGGGCGGTCTGCGGCGTGTGATTGAAATGGTCTTCTTCAACACGGACATGGACGTCACGGGCGACGTCGCCAACCAACTGAAGAACCTGGGCATGTACTGGGCCACCCGTTCGGGTGTGACGATGGGGATCAAGGACCTTGAGATTCCCGAGGTTAAGCGTCAGGTGGAGCAGGAGACCGACACCCGCGTTAGCGGAATCAGAGCTAGCTACGACGATGGTCTGATCACCGACGACGAGCGGTACCGACTCACGGTCAAGGCCTGGACCGACGCCATGGCGACCGTATCCAACTCCGTGGAAGAAAGCCTGGACCGGATGAGCCCTGTGTTCATGATGGGCAACTCAGGCGCGGCCAAGGGGAATTTCGACCAGATTCGGCAGATATCCGGCATGCGCGGACTGATGTCCAACCCGTCGGGCCGGATCATCGAGATGCCCGTGCGCGCCAACTTCCGCGAGGGGATGTCGGCGCACGAGTACTTCATCTCCACGCACGGCGGCCGCAAGGGGCTGGCCGATACGGCCTTGCGTACCGCTGACAGTGGCTATCTGACCCGACGTCTGGTCGATGTGGCCCAGGATGTGATCGTCATGGGAGACGATTGCGGCACCCTGGAGGGGATACCTGTTGAAGCGGGCAGCCTGGACGAGGTGCTGGACTCCGTTGGCGTCCGGTGCTTCGGCCGCTTTCCCGCCCGCCCGATCGTGCATCCGGAGACCGGTGAGATCATCGTGCCATTGGGCACTCTGATCGATCACGAACTGGTGAAGGTGATCGACAACGCGGGGGTGCAGTCGGCCCAGGTGCGGTCGCCCATGACCTGCGGGAATGCCCGCGGCCTGTGCCAGATGTGCTACGGCATGGACCTGGCCCGCCACGAACTGGTGGCCGAGGGAGCGGCGGTGGGCATCATTGCCGCCCAGTCCATGGGTGAGCCGGCCACGCAGTTGACGATGCGCACGTTCCACCTGGGAGGAATCGTTACGGACTCCGACATTGCGGATAAGGAGCAGGGTCTCCCTCGCGTGCAGGAGCTCTTCGAGGCGCGGATTCCGAAAGGCGTCGCTCTGATGAGCGACATTGAAGGAACAGTCGAAGTTATCGATGAGGACGAGCGGCGGCGCCTTCGTGTGGTGAAGGTCCACGTGCATACGACGCCCTACGACCTCACACCGGGAATGGTTCCCATTGTGGATGACGGCGCGGAGGTGGCCAGAAACGCCGTGCTGGCGGTTCCCAAGGCGCAGGCCGACGACTTGCTGGCACGCAAGGCCAAGAGCAAGTCCAACACGATCAGCAAGCGGGCGCTGGCCAAAGTTGCGAATGTTGGAATCACGACTGAGGCCGAAGGCGTGGTGACGATCCACGAGGGGCGCATTGATGTGCGTTCCGAGCAAGAGGATGTCAGCGAGTTTCAGGTTTCGCTGGCCGCGGAGTTGCGCTACCACAGTGGCGCCCTGGTGCGGAAGGGTGACCAACTGACCGAGGGACCGCTGAACCCACACGACATCCTGAACCATCGCGGGCGGGCGGAATTGCAGCGCTACATCGTGCGCGAAATCCAGCGCGTCTACCGCATGGTTGGCGTAGCGGTGAACGACAAGCACATCGAGATCATCATTCGGCAAATGCTGCGACACAACTCGGTTGATCGTCCCGGCGACACCGCGCTGCTGCCCGGAACGCTGGTTGACCGAGCGACGCTGGCGGAGACCAACGCGCAGGTGGCTGAGTCAGGTGGTCATGGTGCGGACTCTCACGGAGTATTGCTGGGTGTGACGAAGGCTTCGTTGAACAACGAGAGCTTTCTGGCCGCGGCTTCGTTCCAGGACACCACGCGCGTTCTCACCGAAGCCGTGGTGGAAGGCAAGACGGATCACCTGCATGGGCTGAAGGAGAACGTGATCATCGGGAAACTCATCCCGGCCGGAACCGGCTGGGATCGGTACCACGGTCCGGAACTCGAGGCTCCAGAGCAGTCGGATGTCCTGATCGACACCGACGCCATGCATATGGCCGAGGGAGTATCGCTGGACGATCTCCGCGAGTCAGACAACGGCGCGGACGCGGCCTCTGACTTGGAGGACGGCGCTCAGGCAGGAATGCCAGCGGCCGATCCTCCGCTGATGGACGCCGCCGAGAGCGACCTGCTGGCCGGCATTGAAACGTCCTCAACCGCCGCCGATGACGAGTTCGCCGACTTTCTTCGCCCTGCGGACGACATTGGCGTTGACGAGTCGTCGGTCGTTCGAGTCGATCCGGCGTCGGACGGCGACGGCGTTGACGGAGGGATGGGTCGGTGATAGATTCGTTCTGGTCGCGACTGGCCGTGCGCCGTCGCGCCTTTTCTACGTAAAGGTTCGGTAGGTCAGGTCGTGCCCACAATTAACCAGCTCGTCCGCAAGGGACGAAAAAAGCGTCGCAGTAAGCTGAAGGCGCCCGCGCTGCATTACTCGTACAACGGCTTGCGCCGACGTATGCAGTGGAGCGAAGGCTCGCCTCAGAAGCGCGGCGTTTGTACGTTGGTGCGTACGGTCACGCCGAAGAAGCCCAATTCCGCGCTACGCAAGGTGGCCCGCGTGCGCCTTTCGAACGGGATTGAGGTCACGGCCTACATTCCAGGTGAAGGTCACCGGCTCCAGGAGCACTCGGTCGTGCTTATTCGCGGCGGTCGAGTTCGCGACCTGCCCGGCGTTCGCTACCACATCATTCGTGGGACGCTGGACGCCGACGGTGTTGAGGGACGTCGTCGCAGCCGATCCAAGTACGGCGCGAAGCGTGGCGGGTAGTGCCAAGGTACAACGGCAGGTAGCGATGACGTTGCGTCCCACAGCCGCCGCCGGGCGGGAGCCTAAGGCCTGATGCCGCGTCGCAAGCGCCCGGAGCGCCGCGTGATTCCGCCCGACCCTCGGTTTAACAACCGTACGGTGCAGCGATTCATTAACAAGATCATGCGCAATGGCAAGAAGTCGTTGTCGCAGCGGATCGTCTACAGCGCCTTCGATCTCATTGAAGGGCGTACGGGCGCTTCCGCTATTGAGGTTTTTGAGGCTGCCGTCCGCAATGCCATGCCTCAGATTGAAGTCAAGCCCCGTCGCGTCGGTGGCGCCAACTACCAGGTTCCCGTGGAAATCCGCGGGGATCGCCGTTATTCGCTGGCCGTGCGCTGGCTGATCGACGCCTCCCGCAATCGCGGCGGCCGTTCCATGCCCGAACGTCTAGCGGCTGAGTTGATGGAAGCTGCCGACGGTCAAGGCGGCGCCGTTCGCCGGCGCGACGAAATGCATCGGATGGCGGAAGCGAACCGCGCGTTCGCGATCTACGCCTATTAGCCCACCTGCCTGACTCCCGGAACACGAGGCCCATGAGCACCCTGGATATTTCGCGTACACGCAACATCGGCATCATTGCGCACATCGATGCGGGCAAGACCACGACTACTGAACGCATCCTCTTTTTTTCTGGTCGTATTCATCGCGTTGGCGAGGTGCACGAAGGCAACGCCCAGATGGATTGGATGGCGCAGGAACGGGAGCGCGGGATTACGATCGTGGCCGCCGCCACCACGGCATCCTGGAACGACCATCGCATCAACATTATCGATACACCCGGTCACGTTGATTTCACGGCCGAGGTCGAACGGTCGCTGCGCGTTCTCGACGGTGGCGTGGTGGTATTCGATGCTGTGAATGGCGTGGAGCCGCAGTCCGAGACCGTTTGGCGGCAAGCCGACCGGTACAGCGTTCCGCGGGTTGCCTTTATTAACAAGATGGATCGGCGCGGTTCGGACTTCGACGCAACCGTGGAATCCATCCGTGTGCGCTTGGGCGCGAATCCAGTTCCAGTGCAGATTCCAATCGGTTTTGAGACCGACTTTGAGGGAGTCGTGGACCTGGTTCGGATGCAGTCCGTGCGCTGGCCGGTGGATGGCCTTGCCCCCCCGGAGCGAGGGGCGATCCCTGCCGAGCTGGAAGCGGTCGCGGGTGACGCCCGTGACCACATGCTGGAGGCGCTGGCGGAGTTCGACGACGACATTGCTGTGAAATACCTCGACGGTGAAGAGTTGACGGTCAGCGAAGTCAGCGCGGCGCTGCGGGAGATGACGGTAACGGCGCAAGGGGTTCCGGTGCTGATGGGCTCGGCGCTGCGTAACAAGGGCATTGAGCCCCTGCTGGACGCGATTACAGCCTATCTGCCCTCGCCGCTGGATGTTCCTCCGGTGACCGGCATCAATCCCAAGTCGGGCGCGGAGGAACAGCGCCGGCCGGCAGACGACGACCCGTTTACTGCGATCGCCTTCAAGATCGTGGCGGATCCCCACGCTGGCAAGCTTGCCTATTTCCGGGTGTATTCAGGCTCGATCAAGCCGGGCTCAACGGTGCTCAATACGGCCGCGGGCAAGCGCGAACGCCTTTCGCGGGTGCTGCGCATGCATGCCGACAAGCGGGAAGAGGTGACGGAAGCCATCCGTTATGGCGACATCCTGGCCGCCGTTGGGGTTCGCTCGACGAATACCGGCGACACGCTGACGGATCCGAAGTATCCGCTGCAGCTAGAGTCGATTTCATTTCCGGAGCCGGTCGTCACTATCGCCATCGAGCCAAAGAGTCGCGGGGATCAGGACAAGATCATCGATGCGCTACGAAAGTTGGGCGAGGAAGACCCCACATTCCGTATCAGTGCGAACGAGGAAACCGGCCAGACGCTGATTGCCGGCATGGGCGAGTTGCACCTGGAAGTGATTGTGGACCGGCTGCTCCGCGAATACCGCGTGGGCGCTAATATCGGCCGTCCGCAGGTGTCCTACCGCGAGCGGCCACGCAGGGAGGCCACCGGTCGGGGGCGATTCGTGCGACAGACCGGTGGCCGCGGCCAGTACGGCGACGTGACCGTTGAGCTTGAGCCGCTGCCGCTGGGTACGGGAGTTCAGATCGAACGGCGCATCGTGGGCGGCGCCATACCCACACAGTTCGTCCCGGCCGCCGAGCGCGGAGCGGCGCGTCGACTGGCAAGCGGTCCGCAGGGCATGGAAGTGACCGATGTGCGCATCACGCTCGTCGACGGTTCCTACCACGAGGTGGATTCTTCGGAACTGGCGTTCGAAATCGCCGGAGCCATGGCAGTCGAGGACGCGTTGAACAGGGCGAACACCGACGTAATGGAGCCGGTGATGGGTGTCCAGGTCGTAGTTCCCGAGGACTACGTCGGCGACACATTGGCTGGTTTGGCCGCCAAGCGGGGCACGATCCATGGCGCGGACATGCGCAGCGGATCGCACATCATCACTGCCGAAGTACCGCTCGCGTCGATGTTCGGGTACGCTAACGAGTTGCGTTCGGCGACGCAGGGTCGCGGAACGTTCTCAATGGAATTCTCCCACTACGCGGTGACCCAGCGAGCGGGCGCCGCGGATGGACTGCTGACACCGGTTTCGTAACCGCCCACTGCGCAGGAGCACAGGAGCGAATGGCACGCCAACACTTCGAACGAACCAAGCCGCACGTAAACGTAGGCACGATCGGCCACGTTGACCACGGCAAGACGACGCTGACCGCCGCCATTACGAAGGTCCTTTCGTACAAGCAGCTGGCCGATTTCATGGCCTTTGACGAGATCGACCGCGCGCCGGAGGAGAAGGAGCGCGGGATTACGATTTCGATCACGCATGCCGAGTACGAGACCGAGAGCCGGCACTACGCGCACATCGACGCGCCCGGCCACCGCGACTACATCAAGAACATGATCACAGGCGCCGCACAGATGGACGGCGCGATTCTGGTCGTGGGCGCGGACGACGGTCCGATGCCGCAGACGTATGAGCACGTGCTGCTGGCTCGCCAGGTGGATGTGCCGGCGATCGTGGTGTTCCTCAACAAGGCGGACATCGTTGAGGACGAGGAGTTGCTGGAGCTTGTCGATCTGGAGCTCCGGGACTTGCTGAACAAGTACGACTTTGACGGCGACAACGCGCCGATCATTCCGGGCAGCGCACTGCTGGCGCTGGAATCGGAGAGCACCGACCTCGACGCTCCGGAGTATCAGCCGATCCTCGAGTTGATGGAGGCGGTGGATACATACATCCCGCAGCCCGAGCGTCCGATCGACCAGCCGTTCCTGATGCCCGTGGAGGATGTGTTTGGCATCAAGGGTCGTGGAACGGTTGTGACCGGTCGTGTCGAACGCGGCAAGGTCCAGGTTGGCGAGGAAATCGACATCGTGGGCATGCGCAGTGAAATCGATCAGCGCGTGGTCACCGGTGTCGAGATGTTCCGTAAGACGCTGGATGAGGGTGTGGCCGGCGACAACGTGGGTTGCCTGCTGCGGGGTATCGAACGCGATGAGGTCGAACGCGGGATGGTGCTGGCGCAGAGAGGTTCAATCACGCCGCATACCGAGTTCAACGCCCAGGTCTACGTGCTAACCCGGGATGAGGGTGGGCGCCATACGCCGTTCTTCAGCGGCTACCGCCCGCAGTTCTACATTCGAACGACGGACGTCACCGGTGAGATCGAGTTGCCGGCTGGGACCGAGATGGTGGTGCCCGGCGACAACGTGGAAATGACCGTTCGCCTGCATCAGCCGATCGCGCTGGAAGACGGTGTGAACTTCGCTATTCGTGAAGGCGGCGTCACCGTCGGCGCGGGCGTCGTAACGAGCATCCTCAAGTAGCCGATGGCACAAGCGCGCGCCAGGCCCTCCCGTCAGGCTTCGTTCGAAGCCTCGTCCCGGCGCGCGCCTGCGCGACCGCGGCGGCAATCGCCTACGCAGCGGATCAGGATTCGCCTGAAGGCGTATGACCATCGCGTGCTAGATGACGCTGCCCGACGCATCATCGATACCGCCGGTCGGACCGGTGCCGATGTGCGCGGCCCTATTCCGCTGCCTACCGAGCGCAAGACCTGGACGGTGATTCGCTCACCGTTCATTGACAAAGACTCGCGTGAGCAGTTTGAAATGCGAACGCACAAGCGCCTGATCGATGTGATCGATCCCACGCCTCAAACGATGGACGAACTCCTTCGATTGCAACTGGCCGCGGGCGTTGACATTGAGCTGAAGTCATAGCCATGCCGGTTGGATTGATCGGCCGGAAACTCGGCATGACGCAGATATTTGACGACCAGGGTCATGCCTTCGGCGTGTCGGTCATCCAGGCCGGTCCTTGTCATGTCACGCAGGTGCGAACCGAGACGACCGACGGCTATTCCGCCGTGCAACTCGGCTTCGACCCCGTGCCCGAACGCCGACTGTCCCGAGCCGAGCGTGGTCATTTGGGCCGCCTCCCGCCCTACCGGGTGCTCCGCGAGTTCCGGACCGACGAGGGTGCGGATGTCTCCGTGGGTGACGAATTGACGGTCGCCAACGTGGACCTTGGCCAGCGAGTCGACGTGGTCAGCGTTTCGAAAGGCAAGGGCTTCGCGGGTGTCGTGAAGCGACATGGCTTTAGAGGCGGTAAGCGAACCCACGGACAATCTGACCGCGAACGCGCCCCTGGCTCAGTTGGTGCCGGGACATCGCCCAGCCGCGTCTTCAAAGGCACGCGTATGGCTGGGCGTATGGGCGGGGGCCGGGCTACGGCCCGCAACCTTTCCGTGGCAAAGATTGACGTTGAACGCGGACTCGTTCTCCTGGTTGGGGCCGTCCCCGGGCCGCGCGACACCGTTGTCGCGATCCGACCGGTTCGAAAGTCGATTCGAGGGATGGGCTGATGGCCGCCAATTCGCCGGCCCCAGCCAAACTCTCTCCCGCTGCCAGCGACTGTTTTGGCACCTCGGACACGTCGGCCGAGCTTCTAAAGCGCATGCTGACCGTTCATGCGGCCAGTCAGCGCCAGGGTACGGCCAACACAAAGAGCCGAGGCGAGGTTTCGGCCAGTACGGCCAAACTCTACCGGCAGAAGGCTACTGGCCGAGCCCGCGCCGGGAGCGCCGGTTCGCCTATCCGACGAGGGGGTGGCGTCGCGTTTGGTCCCAAGCCGCGCCGAACCCGACTGCACGTGAACAAGCGAGAGCGCCGTCTAGCCGTACGCGCACTGCTGGCGGCCAAGGCCGCCGACAAGTGCATCAGTGTGGCTGCATCATGGGGCGACTCACCGAAGACTCGTGATCGCGCGGCATGGTTGAGCGCTGCCGGCCTGTCCGGGCGTGTGCTACTGGTCGACGTTGACCCACCGGAAGAACTGCAACGCTCGGCGCGCAATATCCCCAACCTGGACGTTGAGCGGGCCGACACCCTGAACTTCTACGAGATTGCCGTCGCCGATCACATCGTGGCCAGCCAGGCGGCCTTGGATGCCCTACAGAAGCGAGTGGGCGCATGAACCCGGCCGACGTGATCACACGACCAATAGTCACCGAGAAATCCACCGCCCTCAGCGAATTCGGAAAATACGTTTTCCAGGTTCGGAGCGGCGCGTCCAAGCATGCGATTCGGCAGGCCGTGGAAGCGATGTTTCACGTGGAAGTGATGTCGGTTAACGTGATGAACGTGCGCGGCAAGCCGCGCCGCATGGGCCGCTTCGAAGGCCATCGGTCAAGTTGGCGGAAGGCTGTCGTCACGCTGCGTGAGGGGCATACCATCGAAATCGTACCGGGGGTCTAGGCGATGGGACTCCGTAACTTCAACCCTACGTCGCCAGGCCGTCGCGGCTACGTTGCCGTTGACAACGCAGAGCTTTCCGGAGATCGCCCGCTGAAGAAGCTCCTGCGTCCACTCACCAGGCGCGCCGGTCGCAACAACACCGGGCGGGTTACGGTGAGGCACCGTGGTGGCGGCGCCAAGCGGCGGTACCGCGTGATTGACTGGCGTCGCGACAAAGCCGGCGTGCCCGCAGTGGTTGCCACAGTTGAGTACGACCCCAATCGTTCCGCTCATATTGCGCTTCTCCACTATCGCGACGGTGAAAAGCGCTACATCCTGGCGCCGGTCGGCATCGGCGTGGGAAGTGAGATCATCTCCGGGCCAGGCGTCGAACCCCGGCCCGGCAACGCCATGCCGTTGGCTCGAATCCCGGCGGGAACCGAGGTGCACGCCGTTGAGCTGGCCCCCGGACGCGGCGCGCAGCTCGTGCGCTCGGCTGGCATGGTCTGCCAACTGATGGCCAAGGACCGTGGTCTGGCCATCCTGCGACTGCCGTCGGGCGAGATGCGCCAGGTGCCCGACGCCTGCATGGCTACCGTCGGACGTGTGGGGAACGTGGATCACAGCAATCAGTCAGCCGGCAAGGCTGGGCGGATTCGCTGGCGTCGCCGCCGGCCGCAAGTTCGCGGCGCAGCCATGAACCCAGCCGATCATCCGCACGGCGGTGGCGAAGGCAAGGCCCCAATTGGTATGCCCGGACCCAAGACGCCGTGGGGCAAGCCCACCCAGGGGCGGCGAACCCGTATTGGACGGCGCCCCAGCGACAAGTTCATCGTGCGCCGGCGGAACAGGTAGGCCCGCATGTCACGTAGCACCAAAAAGGG
Organism: Chloroflexota bacterium; assembly: GCA_034422315.1. Classification (GTDB taxonomy): domain Bacteria; phylum Chloroflexota; class UBA11872; order UBA11872; family UBA11872; genus UBA11872. Next base: position 20,474 of record DAOUJT010000198.1, read on the forward strand.
CTGGTACATCCATCCAAAGCTTGAGAAGCGTGTTGCCGAAGCTTCGCGCAGTCGGCGCAAGCAGGTGATTCGGACTTGGAGTCGAGCGAGCGTCGTCCACCCTGAGATGGTTGGATTGACTATTGCGGTTCACGACGGGCGCCGTCATGTTCCCGTATATGTCTCCGAGAACATGGTCGGGCACCGGTTGGGCGAGTTTGCCCCAACGCGAACCTTTCGCAGCCACGCGCGCGGGCGCTCGACGTCGCCGATGGGACACTAACGCATGCAAACGTCAGCCACCGCCAAGTACGTGCGTATGTCGCCTCAGCGCGGGCGCACCATTGCACGTGAGTTGGCTGGACTTGAGATTGATCACGCAATGGCTACGCTGGCGTTCATGCCCAACCGCGCCGCAGCCGAGATTGCCAAAGTGGTTAAGTCCGCCGCAGCCAACGCGGAACACAACTACGCGCTGGACCGCGACGTGCTGCGGATCCAGTCGGTCGTGGTTGACGACGGGCCGACGCTGCGACGCCATCGGGCAAAGTCGCGCGGTCGCGTTGGGATGTACCAGAAGCGATCCGGTCATATCACCGTGACCGTTGAAGACGGAAATCCGTAGACATGGGACGCAAAGTTCACCCGATCGGCTACCGCCTCGGATACACCACGCGCTGGGAAAGCACCTGGTATGCCGACCGTGATTACACCGAACTGTTGCTTGAGGACTTGGCGATTCGAAATCTCGTTCGTAGCTTCGTGGAAGCACCCGACGGTCGCAACGCGGCTCGTCGCGGCGGGCGCCGAAGAGGTAGCTATGGCGCCGGCGTCTCGAAGATTGAGATTGAACGTCAAGTCAGCCAGGTCCGGGTGGTGATCCACACAGCTCGGCCGGGGATTGTGATCGGACGCGGTGGCAGCAACCGGGAGGAAATCCAAAACCGGATTGAGCGGCACACGGGCAAGCGCGTTGTCGTTGATGTCGAGGAGATCAGCCAACCTGAACTTGACGCGTTCCTCGTGGTGCGAAACGTGGCCGACCAGCTTGAGCGCCGCGTTTCGTTCCGGCGGGCAATCAAGATGACCGCGGAGCGGAGCATGCGCGCTGGTGCGCAGGGCGTGAAGATCATGGTCAGCGGGCGCCTGGGCGGGCGCGAAATGTCGCGCAGTGAGTTCGAACTCCTGGGCACCGTGCCGCTTCAGACCTTGGACGCCGACATCGACTACGGATTCACAGAAGCGCGAACGACCGCAGGCCGGATTGGGGTCAAGGGTTGGGTGCATCGCGGCGCAGCCCGTGACGCCGCCGAGTTGCTGGCCGAGCCGGTGTCCCGGCCGGTCGCGGGCCGCCGACGGCGGCCACCGCGAGGTTAGCCATGTTGATGCCCAAGCGAACCAAATTCCGCAAGATGCATCGGGGCCGCCGGCGTGGCCGAGCCGGGCGTGGCGATTCCCTCGTCTCGGGCGAGTTCGGTTTGCAGGCCACCACCGTGGGTTGGGTTGACAGTCGCGAGATCGAGGCGGCCCGCCGGGCTATTACCCACTCGGTCAGGCGGACGGGTCAACTCTGGATTCGGATCTTCCCGGACAAGCCCATCACACAAAAGCCTGCCGAGGTCCGCATGGGTAGCGGCAAGGGCAACGTCGAAAGTTGGGTCGCCGTTGTCAAGCCGGGGCGGATTCTCTTCGAACTCGCCGGGGTCGAAGAAGCCATGGCTCGCGAGGCCATGCGTCTGGCATCACACAAGCTTTCCGTACAGACGCGTGTTGTCTCTCGTTCCGCGGAGGTCGCCGTTGGGTAAGGCCGACCAGTTCCGGGATTTGAGCGACGACGAGTTGACGACACGGGTCGCCGAAACCAAGGAAGAACTCTTCAGGCTGCGCGTCCAGCATGCGACGCTGCAGTTGGCGGATACCTCGCAGTTGCGCCTTGTGCGTCGTGACATCGCTCGTATGCTGACGGTTCAGCGCGAACGTGCGTTGGTTCCCTACGAGTTGGAGGAGGCCTAACCCGTGCCAGGAGCGCGTGCTCGCCGGGTCGGACGCGTTGCCAGCGATCGAGCTGACAAGACCATCATCGTCGAGGTGGAGTCGGTTCGCCGCCATCGGCTGTACAAGAAGCAGGTGCGTCTTCGCCGGAAACTAATGACGCACGATCCCCAGAACACGTGCCGCATTGGTGATCTGGTTCGGATTGAGGAATCGCGTCCAATGAGCCGGCGTAAGCGCTGGCGCCTCGTTGAGGTTATTGAGCGCGCCCAGCTCACCGACGAAGAACGCCAGGCGGCCTTCAGCACCGGTGCATCTGAGGATGAATCCGATAGCAACTCCGAGGATTCCCGGAACGTCTAACCCCGATGATTCAGCAACAAAGCCGGCTCAAAGTCGCCGATAACAGTGGCGCGCGCGAGATCATGTGTATCCGCGTGCTGGGTGGGTCGTCCCGCAAATACGCTCATGTGGGCGACATCATTGTGGGCAGCGTCAAGCAAGCGGCCCCCAACAGCGCCGTGCCGCGCGGATCGGTCGTTCGCGCGGTCGTTGTCCGCGTCAACAAGGAATACCGGCGACCTGACGGCTCGCGAATTCGCTTTGATGACAACGCAGCGGTTCTGCTGGAGGGCGAAGTGCCGCGCGGTACGCGAATCTTCGGACCCATCGGACGCGAACTGCGTGACCGCCGATTCATGCGCATTGTGTCCTTGGCGCCGGAAGTCTTGTAGCGATGTCAATCCGGCGCTTTCGCATTCGGAAGGGCGACACGATCCAAGTGTTGCAGGGGCGCGACGTGGGGCGACGGGGCGTCGTTGAGCACGTGGTGCCAGCGACGGGCCGAGTCGTGGTTGAGGGCGTCAACGTCCGCAAGCGTCATGCCAGGCCCCGGGCGATCGGACAGCCGGCGGGTATCATTGACTTCAACGCCCCGCTTGACGTCTCCAACGTCATGCTCGTGTGCCCGGCCTGCAACCAGCCCGCGAGAGTCGGTTACATACTGGGCGCCGACGGTGTGAAGCGGCGATACTGCCGTAAATGCAACGAGCAACTCGACGAGTAATGGCCCGTTTACTGACACGCTATCGGGACGAGATACGACCGCAGTTGATGCGGGAGTTCGGGTATTCCAACCCGCTTGCCGTTCCGCAATTGGACCGGATCGTGGTCAATATCGGACTCGGCGAAGCGCTTGAAAACGACGCGGCGGTAGACCACGCCGTGCGTGATGTCGCCACGATTACCGGGCAGCGACCCGTGGTGACCCGCGCGCGCAAGAGCGTGGCGGCATTCAAGCTTCGTGCCGGACAGCGGGTGGGTGTAAAGGGCACGCTACGCGGCGCCCGCATGTACGAGTTCCTGGACCGCCTCGTCACCGTTGCCTTACCGCGTATGCGCGACTTTCGAGGCGTCTTGCGTACGTCCTTCGACGGACGTGGAAATTACGCGCTGGGTTTGACCGAGCAACTCATTTTTCCGGAAATCGACTACGATCAGATCGATCGAATCCGCGGTCTGCAGGTCGTCATCGTCACGACTGCGCCGACTGACGGAGAAGCCCTGCGGCTGCTCGAACTCCTCGGCATGCCGTTCCAGCGCCTCGACGAGGCGGCCTGAGGTTCGGACATGGCACGAAAAGCAAAAATCGAAAAGTGGAAGCGCGAGCGCGAGGCATGGCTGGACCCGGAGTTCGAGTCCAAATCCCTTCGCGGGCGCAAACTGCGTTTCAAAGTGCGGTATCGCAACCGTTGCCGGCTCTGCGGAAGGCCACGAGCGCATATGCGTCACTTTGGCACCTGCCGGATCTGTTTCCGTGAACTGGCCGTCAAGGGCCACATCCCGGGCGTGACGAAAGCCAGTTGGTGAGCCGACGATGACCGACCCGATTGCGGACATGCTGGCCCGGCTGCGGAATGCCGTGGGGGCCCGTCATACCAAGGTCCGCATCCCACACTCCAAGACCAAGGCTCGAATCGCGGCGCTCCTGGTCGACGAAGGCTTTGTTGGCTCTGTCGAAACCGTCCACGAGGGTCATCGCACTTGGCTGGACGTGAACTTGCGTTATCAGAATGGCGAGCCAGCCTTTGGCGGCGCCAAGCGGATCAGCCGCCCGGGTCTGCGTATCCACAGCCGCGCACGCGAAATTCCGCGGGTGATGGGCGGCATCGGAACCGCCGTCATCTCTACCTCGCAGGGCATCATGACTGGCCGTGAAGCTGCCAAGCGCCGCCTCGGCGGCGAAGTCCTCTGCTTCGTCTGGTAGCCCCATGTCCCGTATTGGTTTGACTCCCATCGAGGTGCCAGACGGTGTGACCGTCAGCTTTGACGCGAACAATGTCGTGACCGTCAAAGGCCCCAAAGGCGAACTTATACAGGCCATTCCGCCCGTGATCAGGTTCAGGCGTGAGAACGGTCGGATGCTGGCCACCCGGCCCAACGACGAACACCGAGTCCGCGCCTTACACGGGCTGGCCCGTCAGTTGGTGGCCAACATGATCCTTGGCGTTACCCAAGGGTATGAAAAGCGACTTGAAATCCAGGGCACCGGCTACCGGGTCCAGCTTCAAGGCACTACCCTTGACTTGCAACTGGGATTCACCCATCCCCAGCGGCGCCAGGCACCGGCAGGAATCGAGTTCGAAGTTCCCGACCCTACCCACATCGTCGTCCGTGGAATTGACAAGCAAGCTGTGGGCCAAGTGGCGGCTGAACTGCGTGCCATCCGGCCAGCCGATCCGTATAAGGGCCATGGCCTGCGCTATCAGGGCGAGATCGTGCGGCGCAAGCCCGGCAAGACCGCGGCAACTACTGTCGCGTAGGAGCCTGACGATGACAATGGTCAACCGACAAATCGCCCGGAAGCGACGACATCGTCGCATTCGACGCCGTGTGGTTGGTCATCCTCACCGTCCACGTCTGGCGGTATTCCGCAGCCACAAGCACACATATGCCCAGGTTATTGACGACGTTGCCGGTCACACGCTGGCTGCCGCCTCGTCGCGTGAATCTATGACCAAGGGCGCTACCAAGCTTGAGCGCGCGGCTGACGTTGGTGTGCGCTTGGCCGAGCGGGCCAGGAAGCTTGATATAACCGACGTCGTCTTCGACCGCGGCGGACACCGATATCACGGGTGCGTCAAGGCGTTGGCCGACGCCGTTCGTACTGGGGGCATCGCACTATGACAATCAACACCCAGCTCGCCCCGGGCGGTCCCGACGCATCTCGCGATGGCGGTGACCTGCACCGGCTGGACGATCGGGTTGTCCGCATCAAGCGGGTCGCGAAAGTCGTGAAGGGTGGCCGCCGCTTTGGATTTAACGCCATCGTCGTCGTCGGCGACCGGCGCGGTCGCGTGGGCGTGGGTATCGGTCGGGCCAACGAAGTGGTCGCTGCTATTCGCAAAGGGCAGGAACGCGCTCGCCGATCCCTGATTGAGATCCCCCTGACCGACGACGGGTCCATCCCGCACTACGTTGAGGAGAGCTTCCGTGCTTCTAAGGTCGTGCTGCGCCCGGCTGGCCCCGGCACAGGGGTGATAGCCGGGGGCGCGGTTCGCGCCGTGCTTGAACTGGCGGGTGTGCGGAACTTGCTCACGAAGATCATTGGGTCCACAAACGCCGTAAACGTGGTCCGAGCCACGGTGAATGGCCTGGCCAGTCTCCAGATTCCCGAAGAAACCGTCGCCCGGCGCATGCAGGCCGTGAGCCTGCCAGCCGATGACTGAACTACGGCTGCGCCAGGTCCGCAGTTCCATCGGTTCCCGGGAGTCGCAGCGCAATACCCTGAAGGCCCTGGGTCTGGGTGCAATAGGTAGGCGATCGTCGCGGCCTGACACATCTGATATCCGGGCCATGGTCAGGGTTGTGGAACACCTCGTTGAGATCGAATCTGACCCAGCAAACGGCGACCAACCATGAAGCCACATCAAATCACCTCGGCCGCGCCCCCACGCAAGCGCCGCCGTCGCGTCGGCCGCGGCGAAGGCTCTGGCAAAGGTAAGACAACCGGACGCGGGACCTTGGGTCAGGGCGCCCGCAGCGGGAGCAATGCGTATCCCGGCTTCGAAGGCGGCCAGACGCGCCTCCTCATGCGCTTCCCCAGCCGTCGTGGCTTTACCAACCACCGCTTTAGGCGCGATTACCAGCCGGTCAACGTCGGCGCGCTGAACGTCTTCCCCGAGGGATCGGTCGTAGGGCCGGATGAACTCAAGGGCATGGGGCTTATTGAGCCGGGCCTGTTCAAGATTCTTGCCGGCGGCGACTTGGATCACGCCTTAATCGTGCGCGCACCGAAATTCTCGGCGGCGGCCAAGGCGAAAATTGAGAGCATCGGTGGCTCCGTCGAGGAGTTGAGCGAGTGATCGAGACGGCCGTCGCGGCCTTCCAGCTTCCCGACGTTCGTCGCAAGATTCTCTTCACAATCGGCCTCCTGATTGTATTTCGGGCGGTCGCGCACATCCCCTTGCCAGGTGTGAACACGGAGTTACTGGCCGACTTCTTTGCCGGCAACCAGTTGCTCGGATTCATGAACCTCCTGTCCGGCGGGGCACTGGAAAACTTCTCGGTCGTCGCGCTGGGCGTCTATCCCTACGTAACCGCCAACATTGCCTCGACCGTGCTGGTGCCGCTGATACCGCCCTTGCAGGAGCTTTCACGCGAGGGAGAAGCGGGACGTCGCAAGATCGCGCAGTGGACCCGACTGGCCACCATTCCGTTTGCCATGTTGCAAGGATTTGGTCAGATTCAGATCCTGCGCTCAGCCCAGCAAGGTCTGTTGTCTCCAACGTTGGGCGCGTTCGACATTTTCGTAATGTTGATCGTGATGACGGCGGGAACGATGTTTCTGCTTTGGGTTGGCGAGCTGATTACCGAGAATGGCATCGGTAACGGCGTCTCGATCATCATCTTTGCCGGCATCGTGGCCGGTGCCCCGGCCGCGCTGGGTCAGTCGCTGTTCGCTGGTCAGAACATCGGCGGGTTCATCGCTGTCGTGATCATCGGTCTGATCATGATCGCCGCCATCGTCTTCGTGCAGGAGGCTCAGCGCCGGATCCCGGTCCACTACGCCAAGCGCATCCGGGGAACCCGCATGTACGGCGGCCAGAGCACGCACATCCCGCTCAAGGTGAACTCAGCCGGCATGATTCCCCTGATCTTTGCCTTTTCGCTGATGCTGCTTCCAGCCACGGTGGCCAGCTACTTCGAGACATCGCAAGTGTCATGGCTGGCCAATGCGGCCGGTGCAATCGCGCTCACGCTCAGTCCCAGCAACGCCATCTACTGGGTCTTTACCTTTCTGCTCGTCATCGTCTTCACCTACGTATACACGCTGGTCGTTTTTCAGCAGCAGAACCTGGCGGAGAACCTGCAGAAAAATGGCGGCTTTATCCCGGGTATCCGTCCCGGCCGTCCCACGCACCAATACTTGACCGGTGTCGTCAACCGCATCACCCTGGCGGGCGCGGTGTTTCTGGGGATCATTGCTGTCGTGCCCTTCGTGGCCCAGACCGTAACCGGCGCCGACGCGGTGGCCATCAGCAGCACGGGAATGCTGATTGTCGTGGGCGTGGTGCTGGACACGATGCGGCAGCTTGAATCACAGTTGATGATGCGCAACTACGAAGGGTTCATTCGTTAGGCGCATGGGCGAGCGTCCAGTGATCTTGGTTCTGCTTGGCCCACCCGGCGCTGGCAAAGGCACCCAGGGTGAACGGTTGGCCCGCCGCATTGCGCTCGATCATGTCTCCACCGGCGATCTCTTCCGCGATGCGGTTACCGCCGGATCGCCGGCGGGGATCCGTGCCGAGTCGTATCTGCTCAGTGGCCAACTCGTACCCGATCAGGTCGTGCTCCAGGTGATCGAGGAGTACATGGGCGACGCCCGGGGACGTGATATGTGCTTTGACGGATTTCCGCGTACGCGTAACCAAGCTGAAAAGCTGGATGACCTCCTCAGGCAGTTCAACCTTTCCGTAACTGCCGCCGTCTATATCGACGTACCCGACCATATCGCGCTACGGCGTTTGCTTGGCCGCGGTCGGGCGGACGACACCGAAGAAACGGCCCGCCACCGATTGCAGGTCTACCACGAGGACACTGAGCCGCTCATCGACTACTACCGTGAAGCTGGCATCCTCATCGAGGTGGACGGCATCGGCGGCGTTGAACCCGTCGCGCGCCGCGTCTGGACCACGTTGAAGGCCAAAACCTGATGATGTCGGGTTCGATCAAACCCAAGACGCCCGAGCAGATCGAAGCAATGGCGGCCTCCGGCCGCGTCTTGGCTGGCGCGCTCGAGGAAGTCGAGGCGGCGGTCGGGCCCGGCGTAACCACTGGTGAACTTAACGCCATTGCCGAGTCGTTCATCCGCGACCACGGCGGCATTCCGTCATTTCTCGGCGTGCCGGCGGCCGATCCAGGCGTCAAGCCATTTCCCGGCGCAATTTGCGCGTCTATCAATGACGCAATCGTGCATGGAATTCCGGGTAGCGCGGTGCTGCGCGAAGGCGATATCATTGGAGTGGACTGTGGAGTGATTCTTGACGGCTGGCACTCCGACTCAGCGCGTACGCTCGCGGTTGGCGAGATTGACCCTGACGCGAGCCGCCTGCTTCATGTAACTCGCACCGCACTCGCTGAAGCTATCCGGGCCTCCGTCGCGGGTGGCCACATCGGAGATATCGGAGCAGCCGTGCAGAAGCTGGTCGAGGAGGCTGGACTGACCATCGTGAGACGATTCGTCGGCCACGGAATCGGGCGCACCATGCACGAGTCGCCCCAGGTCCCCAACTTCGGGAGTCCTGGCGGTGGGCCCGAGCTGGTGCCCGGAACCACGCTCGCTATTGAACCGATGGTCAACATTGGGTCCGCCGGTGTGGTTTTTGATGCCGATGGCTGGACGGCCCGTACCAATGACGGATCCCTGTCTGCCCACTTCGAGCACACCATTGCCATCACCGATTCGGGACCGCGTGTCCTTACGAAAGCAGCCTGAGAGCCGCCATGCCACCGCCCAGAAACCAGAAGAAGGAAGCACCGGCCCCGCCGGAAGAGCCGTCGAGCAAGACACCGGTTATCGAGATCGAAGGCGAGGTCGTTGACTCGCTGCCGAACACGATGTTCCTCGTCAAGCCCATCGGGCCTAACGGTCAACCGCTGCGTATTCAGACTGGCGATGGCGGAGACGACGAGCCGAAAGCCATCCTTGCCCATCTGGCCGGCAAGATGCGGCTACGCTTCATCCGGGTTGGGGTTGGCGATCGCGTGCGGATGCAACTCTCGCCGTACGACCTTTCGCGCGGGCGAATTACTTGGCGGCTTCGCGCCGACCAGCGAGTGGAGCGATAGCGACTATGCGGGTTTCGGCTTCGGTACGACCACGCTGCGACCGCTGTCGCGTCATCCGTCGCCACGGTCGTGTGATGGTCATTTGCTCGAACCCAAAGCACAAGCAGCGGCAAGGCTGAGGATGGAGGCTACATGGCTCGTATAGCCGGCGTTGACATTCCACGCCATAAGCCGGTGGCGATCGCGCTGACCCACATCTACGGGATTGGACGCACAACCAGCGCCGAGATCATCCGACAGGCCGACATCAATCCGCAGACTCGCGTTAGCGACCTAACCGAGGCCGAACTCGGGCGCATCCGGGCATTGATCGGGCGCGAGAGGGTCGAAGGCGATTTGCGCCGCGTGGTGCAGACCAGCATTGCTCGGCTACGAGAAATCGGATCGTACCGAGGTCTGCGGCATCGAATCGGATTGCCGACACGTGGGCAGCGTACGCGTACAAACGCCCGCACGCGCAAGGGGCCACGTCGAACCGTCGGAATCCGCAAGCGCGTGATCAAGCGAGGCTAGGCGAATGGCAGAACGTTCAAGCCGGTCCCGGCGTCGTACCCGCGCACCTGTGCCCAGGGGGGCCGCGCACATCCACGCCACGTTTAACAACACGATCATTACCATCACCGACCCTATGGGCGATACCATCGCGTCGGCCAGCGGGGGGACCATCGGCGCGCGTGGATCGCGCAAGAGCACCCCGTTCGCCGCGCAACAGGCTGCCGAGCAAGCCGCTCAGCGTGCCATGGACGCTGGAATGCGTGACATCAACGTGTTTGTCAAGGGGCCGGGCTCAGGTCGTGACGCGGCAGTGCGCGCACTGCAAGCCGTTGGACTCAACGTCTCCAGCATCTCGGACGTAACGCCAATCCCTCACAACGGTCCGCGGCCGCCCAAGCGCCGGCGCGTGTAGGCCGCAACCAGCACAGGGAGTCGAACCCGGATGGCTCGTTACACAGGACCTGTTTGCCGCCTCTGCCGGCGCGAGGGGGAAAAGCTCTTTCTCAAGGGCGACCGCTGCCATACGCCCAAATGCGCGATCGAGCGTCGTGGCGACCGAGGCGGACCTGGGTCCCGCGGATTCAGCCGGCGGCGACCGACCGAATACGCGATCCAGTTGCGCGAGAAGCAGAAGGCGCGCCGCATCTACGGCGTGCTGGAGCGCCAGTTTCGTCGCCACTATCGAATGGCGGGTAAGCAGAGCGGCCCACGTGGCGAGCGGCTTCTGCAAGTGCTGGAGTTGCGCGCCGACAGCGTGGTCTATCGGATGGGCTTCGGCCTCAGCCGCGCCCATGCGCGACAGCTCATTCAGCACGGTCACATCGAGTTGAACAACCGAAAACACGACATTCCCTCGGCAGTTCTAAGCGTGGGCGACCGGATTCGTCTGCGCCGGAAGAGCCGCAATGTTGATGCCATCAAGAACGCGATGGATCGAGCCGAGGCGCTGGGCCGGCCGGCGTGGCTATCGGTGGATCCTGAGACGTTCGAGGGCACCATCAACGCGATCCCTGATCGCAATCAGATCGACGCGACACTCAACGAACAACTGATCGTGGAGTTCTACTCGCGCTAGTCTGCGCGCGGGAGTCCGGCCAGCCGGACAGGAAGGTAAGGACCAGCGGTGTTTCTTGGACCTGTTGAATCAACTCAGGCCGAAGCCGACATCCAGCCGACCGTGCATATGGTCGAGGTTGGGGACAACTACGCACACTTTCAGATCGAGCCGCTCCGCCGCGGTTTTGCGCACACGCTGGGCAACCCGTTGCGGCGTGTGCTGCTCTCAGCCCTTCCGGGTGCGGCGATCTCCACCGCACGGGTGGACAGCGCCTTGCACGAGTTCAGCACGCTGGACTTCATGCGCGAAGACCTGGTCGAATTTCTCCTCAACGTCAAAGGCGTCCGGCTCCGATCGCATGACGATGAATCGGCTATCTGTTACCTCGAGATGGAAGGCCCTGCCGAAGTCACGGCCGCCGACCTCGAGCTGCCAAGTGGAGTCGAGATCGTCAATGCGGAACACCATCTGGCTTCCCTGACTAATGCCGGCATCCTGCGGGCCGAGTTTTCCGTCGAGACCGGTGCCGGCTATGTCGGCAGCGAGACGCGCGGTGATCTGCCAATTGGCGTCATCCCACTCGACATGGTGTTCAGCCCGGTAACCAAGGTTGAGTACCACGTTGAGTCGGCACGTGTCGGGCGCGAATCCGAGTACGACCGCCTGGTCCTCAAAATCTGGACCGACGGCGCCATGAGCCCGGCCGATGCCCTGCGCGGCGCGGCTCAGCAACTCATCGACTCCTTCCAGCTCATCGCTGGCGTGGACGAAACGATGGAGGTGGTGTCGTCCGCGTTCATGCCGCCAGTTCCAGAGGCCGAGGGCGATCCACTGGAGGATCTCAAGCTCTCGAACCGAGCCTTGAACAGCCTCAAGCGGCACGAAATTGAAACGGTGCAGGAACTCGTGCAGATGTCGGAGAACGACCTCTACGAACTACGTGGCATGGGTGAGCGGCTCATCAACGAGATTCGCGAGGCCCTCGCGATGCGCGGTCTCACACTGGCCGATAACGCGCCAGCGCCTGACGAGAGCCAAGAGTAGCTTGCATGCGGCACCGTCGACGCGGACGTCACCTCGGCCGAAACCCTTCACAGCGCCGTGCGCTGAAGCGCAACTTGGTCCGTTCGCTGATCCTGCATAGCCAGATCGAAACCACCCTGGCTCGCGCGAAGGAAATCCGGCGCGACGTTGACCACTTGATCACCTTGGCGAAGCGTGGCGATCTTCACGCTCGGCGTCAGGCCATTGCCCGCATTCCTGACCCCGAAACGATTGAGCGGCTCTTTGAGGATCTGGCCGATCAGTACGCTGATCGTCCAGGCGGTTACACGCGGATTCGCCGCGTGGGTGTCCGGCTTGGCGACGGTGCACCCTTGGCTCGCATGGAGCTGGTGTGACGGACGCTCGAACGGTTCGCGCCACAGTCGAGTACGACGGCGTTGCATTTCAGGGATTCCAGCGGCAGCGCAGTGTCCGCACGGTCCAGGGGGTGCTGGAAGCCGCCATTCAAGCGTCCACCGGCGATGTCGTCACCGTCGCCGGTGCTGGAAGGACCGACAGCGGTGTTCATGCCCTGGGCCAGGTCATTGCCTTCCGCACGGCCACACGGCTGGACGACGCTACGTTGTTGAAGGCGCTCAACGCCCATCTGCCTGCCGATGTCGCGGTCCGTGAGTTGGCAACGGCAGCGCCTGGGTTCGACCCGCGGCGCGACGCCGTGGCGAGAGTCTATGAGTACCGCATTGAGCAGCGACCTGTCAGGCCCGTGCTCCACAGGGGACACGCTTGGCACGTGGCCCAGCCGCTTGACCTGGCGAGTATGCGGGCCGCAGCAGCCCAACTGGTCGGCTGTCACGACTTTGACGCCTTCACGGCCGGGCCTCAGGCCGGCACGCAGCGTGAGGTATTCGCCATTGAAGTCTGGCGGGAGAATTCCACCATATTCCTCCGCATAGCCGCCAACGCCTTTCTGTACCGGATGGTGCGGCGAATCGCGGCTACGCTTGTACGCGTCGGCCGGGGTGAGTTGGATGCGGCCGACGTTTCGGCGCTTCTGGAGCCAGCTCCGCGATCCGAAGTTCGTGGAACGGCCCCGGCGCACGGCTTGACCTTGCTGCGGGTCAAGTATCCCGAGTGCAAGCCTCGATACAATCAGCAACGCATGAGACAGGCGGTGAGTTCGTGAGCGCACAGAGTGACCGGCGATGGGTGGTAGTGGACGCATCTGGGCAGACGCTCGGACGGCTGGCTACGCGCATCGCCCACGTGCTGCGTGGAAAAGACCAGCCGACCTTTACCCCAAACGTCGACAATGGCGCGGGTGTCATCGTCATTAACGCCGCCCACGTTCGAGTAACGGGACGAAAGCTGGAGCAGAAGTTCTACGCCCGGCATAGCGGTTACCCTGGCGGCCTTCGCCTGACGCGGCTGGATGAAATGCTCGCCCGTCATCCCGACCGGGTCATTCGCTTGGCCGTGCGCGGCATGCTGCCCAAGAACGTGCTGGGCCGCCGCGCCTTGAAGCGCCTGCGTGTGTACGACGGCCCTGAGCACCAACATGAGGCGCAGCGGCCCCAGACACTTGAGGTTGGTGTATGACACTGGAAGGTCACTACTACTACGGGCTGGGACGCCGTAAGGCAGCCGTGGCGCAAGTGCGCGTCTACGCCGGCCAAGGACCGTTCGTGGTCAACGGACGGCCGATTGAGGAGTTTCTCGCTGTTCCCGATCATCGCTTTCACGCGCTTGAACCTCTGCGAATCCTGGAAGAGATGTCGGTCGGCATCTCGGCCCGGGTGAAGGGCGGTGGGACGCGCGGGCAGGCCGGGGCCATCCGGCTTGGGCTGGCCCGGGCGCTGGTGGCTATGGAGGCCGAGAATCGTCCGAAACTCAAGCAAGCCGGTATGTTGACCCGTGATCCGCGGGCCAAGGAGCGAAAGAAGCCTGGGCTGGTTCGGGCGCGCAAGGCCAAGCAGTTCACCAAGCGCTAGGCGTTCTGGAGCGGGTTGTCGGGGTCATCGGGAGCGGGCTCCAGGTCAAGGTCTGGCAGTTCGTCCAGTGACGTGAGGCCGAAGTAGGCCAAAAACGTATCGGTTGTTGTGAAAACCGCTGGCCGGCCTGGAGCATCGAGACGTCCGGCTTCGCGAATCAGATTTCGGGCGAGGAGCGAAGCTAGCGCGCTGTCGGAGTCCACGCCGCGTACGCGCTCAATTTCCGCGCGCGTTGCCTGGCCTCGATAGGCCACGATTCCCAGCGTCTCCAAAGCTGCGCGTGACGGCTGCCGGCGTTGATCCAGACCAAGCAGCCGGCGGCAATAGTCCGCGAGGTCGGGGGCGGAAACCAGCCGAAAGGCGTTGCGGTGCTCGAGCAGGATGATGCCACGCGCGCGGTAGTGCTCAGTCAGCTCGCGCAGCGCTTCTCGAACCTCGACTTCCGACGCACCAGTGACATCGCCAAGCTCGGCTGCCAAGAGGGCGCGGTCCGCCACGAACAGCAACCCCTCGATCGTGCGCGCTAGTCCGAAGTCGCCTTGAAGGCTGTCGGCCACGGCGTCCTGGTCGGGCTCGCTGGCGGCGTCGCTATCCGTCGCCATGTTCGCGAGTGGATCTGAGCACGATGGATCCAAAGGTTCCCGACTGCTCGACGGTCGCTGCGCGCTGTCTGACCAGGTGAAGCACGGCGACAAACGTGGCGATGAGTTCCGCGCGGTCGGCGCAGGCGGCTGCAATCGTGTCGAAGGCCAGCGTTCCCTGGGATCTCAACATGGCTTGTAGATCGTGCACCTTATCCGCTACACGAAATCGCCGTGTTGGCGCTTCGATGAGCGACTCGACCGGCGTGTCGACTTGGGTCAATCGCTCCAGCGCCGTGAGCAGCCGCATCAGATCACCGGCGCCCGGTTCCGGGGACGGCTGCGGAAGGCTCGGTTGTGCAACCCGAATGAACGACGACTCCCCGGCGCGTAGACGTGCGTCGAGGTCCATGGCCACGGCCTTGAAAGCCGCGTAGACCCGAAGGCGTTCCGCTAGGTCGTCAACCGACTCTTCCTCATCCTCCGGCTCGACCTGCGGAAGCAGCGCTCGCGACTTGAGCAGCGCGAGGCGCGACGCGACGAGCAGAAACTCCGAGGCCGCCTCCGCAAACTGCTCGTGGAGTTGGTGAGCGTAAGAAACGAACTGGTCGGTGACGGCAAGCACCGAGACACCCGTGATGTCCAGGCCTTGCTTCTCAATCAATTGAACAAGCAGATCCAGCGGACCTTCGAAGTCGTCGATGTCAATCTGGAAGCCGCCCAGCGCGCTGGCCTGTCCCACGGGTCCCCAGGTCGTGGTCACAGCCCGGCGTCCAGTTCAGCCAGCCGTCGTCCCCGTTCGTGTTCGCGAAAGCCGTAGCAGCGCAACGTCTCGACCACATCCGCTCTCGATCCGGCCAGTTCCACGAGACGCGCGCTGGCTTCGGTGTCGCCAACGAGGCGCGCGATTCGTCCCCGTCGTGACGTGGGTGGGAAGAGTTGCCAGCGCAGAAGCAGCCATGGCGCCAGGGCCTTAATGAGCGTCAGACCTGTACGGTCCACCAATCCTGGCCGGCCTTTGCCAACGTCGTGAAGCAGCGCGGCTATGTGCAATGCCTCGTCCTCAGGCCAGCCGTCCCTGGCCACGTCATACACGGCCAGCGCATGGCGTTGATCGGCCGGACTGAGGCGCCGAAACAGCGTCCGCTCATCCTCGTTGAGCCGCTGCATGGCCCGATCGCGTGAACTCGCTGGAACGCGCGGATCAAAGAACGCCAGCGCCTGCCGCAGCCGGTAGTTAGCCCCCAAGGAGCAGCCTCGTGGCCCACAGCACGGGACCGCTTATGACCCCAGTGGCCCCCGGGACGATGGCGATGAGCAGAAAGAGTCCAATCAGGAGTCCGGGTCCGTACCTCCGCAGCCCGTCTAAGCGGTTGGCCGTTTCACGTGGGACCAGTCCGATCAGCACGCTAAACCCATCCAGCGGCGGCAGCGGGATCAGGTTGAAGACGGCCAGGAAGAGGTTGAGTTGAATGATCAGCACCACAGCGACAGTAATCAGGTTCGTCCCGGATCCGGAGGCAAGCTCCCGGGCGACCGGCGTGAGCACGAGTGCCAGCGCCACATTCGAAGCCGGCCCAGCGGCGGCGACCAGGGCCATGCCGCGATGCGAGCCGAACCGTAACCGGTAGGGATTGACCAGCACCGGTCGACCCCAGCCGAACGAGGCGATGAGGATCATGACCGTGCCGAGAAAGTCCAGGTGCCGCAGCGGGTTCAGTGTCACCCGGCCCTGAAGCCGCGGAAGGTCGTCCCCGAGCCAGGTGGCTACCAGCGCGTGGCTGGCCTCGTGCAGGGTGATCGCGATAACAAACGCGATGGCCACGATGAGAAAGAGCTGTGGGTCCTGGGCCAGACGAAACAGCATGCGGTTGCTCTGATCTCCCTAACCGGCCAATGCGCGGCGTGGTGCTGGAATGAGTTCTATTGACCGCGTCGCGCAAGTGCGCCACACGGCCGAAGGCATGAGCCGGTGGGATTTACTCATCGGCGCGCTCAACCGTCACTGCGTCGCCGATGCGACAGCCCAACTCCTGTGCAGCTGATCCGCCCGGCACCGCAACTTCAACCAGGTTCCAGCTTCCAATCAGGGCAACGGGCTCGTGACCGGTACCGTAGGTCGCGGCCAGGCCCTTGATGTGCGCGTCGCCGACTTGGGTTTCGAACATGTGTGCAGTCTGCACGAACGCGGCCGGAATGTTTGTGATCAAGTTCCCAAAGCCGTCAACGTGAACGATCTCGCCCTTGATGTTCCCTCCATCAGGGCGCGCGGACGGCCGGTCGATTCGTACCGGTTCCTGGACGAGCGAACCGAGCCGGTCGGGGCGTTCGTAATTCGCCAGGCGCGCGGCTATGGGGGCAAAGATGTCGCGAGCGTGAAACGTCGGCGCCACCGGGTCCCGCCAGGTTGCTGGTCGGTCAATGGTCCAGCATCGGACGTCATCCTTGGTGGGCGTCAGCAAGCCATTGTCGGGTCCAACCAGCCAGCGGCCGTCGCGTCGCACGATCAGTCCGCGCCGCTCCGTTCCGACACCGGGATCGACCACGGCTACCAGCACGGCTCTGGGCGGCAGAACTTCGAGCGAGGCGTCCACGATGTGTGCGCCGAGCTGAATGTGATGCGGAGGCACGCCGTGCGTCAGGCTGATGACCCGCGCATCGGTCGCAGCAGCAACAACCGCGGCCATCTGCCCGGCGTAGGGATCGTTGGTGCCAAAGTCGGTCAGCAGCGCGACCAGGCGGTTCATGCCTGAGCCGCCGGCAGTCCATAAGCGGGCCGCGCTCGTAGTGCGCCTTGCACGACAGCGGTCGAGAACGCCTCGGCGGCGGCGTGCCCCAGCGTTGTGAGATCGACGCTTTTACCCGTGGGGCCCACCGACACGGCGAAGATTGTGTCGCCGTCGTGCATACCGTGAGCGGGGCGCACGGCTCGCGCCAGACCGTCGTGCGACATCTCAGCGACTTTCCGAAGCTGCCATCGCTCCAGCGGGGCGTTCACGGCCACAACGCCGATCGTGGTGTTCTGGCCGAATCCCGAACGGGGTGTGCCCGAAGCCGCGGCCACCGGGCGGCCGGTGTTCGGGTCGTGGACGGCCCCTGCGGGGTTCACGACCGCCAGGGCGCCTGTCAATACATCTCCGCTGCGCGACAGCGCGCTGCCAAGGCCGCCCTTCAGACTGCCATCGCCGAAACCTATGGTCGCGCCGGTTCCCGCACCAACGTTGCCTTGGGCGACAGGGTCCGCGGATGCCGCATTGGCTGCCGCCTCGCCTGCGGCCGCATCCGGCCTGACCGACGCATCGCCGACCGACAAGTCGTAAATCACGGCCCCCGGCACAATTGGCACAGGTCCGGCGGTCGTGGGAAACCCGCGACCCCTTGTTTCCAGGTAGCGCATCACGCCGTCGGCTGCAGCCAGTCCGTACGAGCTGCCGCCGGTCAGGAGAATCGCGTCGGCCTGCGCAACCAGCCCCCCTGGATGTAGCGCGTCCGTCTCGCGAGTGCCCGGGGCGGATCCACGAACGTCCACAGCGGCCGGCACGGCTCGGTCGAACAGGACCACGGTGCAGCCGGTTCCGCCCGCCGCATGCGTCCAGTGGCCCACGCGTATTCCGGGCAGTGCGGTCAGCGTCGAATTCGCGTCGGCCACGCGCTGCCTCGGACTGGTCGCGTATGTGGACTGATTGTCACAGACGCGCCGATCCCCCTGCATAGAATCACTCATGGCGCGACGATTTTCTCGGCGCATGTTCGTGGCAGCGGCGGCTCTCGCCACTGCCGCGTGCGGCTCCGCGGTTCAATCAAGCGACTTGCCCCAGACGATGGTGGTTGCGGCCGGCGACGAACCCGAGGTTGACCCGTCGACGGCGGGAGCCAACAACCGACAATTGCGCGCGAGTCTGATGGCTGACGCCGCCAGGCTGGCTCGACTGGACGCCACGACATCGCTACGGACGTCGGTCCTTGGAGATGCCCTCGTTCAGTCCATCGATGGGCTTGGACTCGACGCCGAACGTCGAGAATTCCTGGCCGCCAGTCACGGCCTGCCAGCCGTGAGCTTGCGGGTGGACGGCGACTTCGTCCTCGCCGCGGGCATGATCTACTCGACCGTTGGCGTGGTCGAGGGCCCGCTGCGCCAGGCCGAGGTTGACGACGAGGGAATGCTGCGCGGCTCGGGCTACGACGGTGCCGTGGTGCTGATCGCTCGGGGTGTCACGCCCTTTCGGATCATCGGCCGGCTATTGGAGGACGCCGGAGCAGCGGCCGTCATCATCCACAACAACCGGCCCGGGTTTCTCTACGGCACGCTCAGTCAACCGTCGGGCATCCCCGTGGTCTCGGTGACGGAGGAGGCGGGCGAGGATCTGCTCGAGCGTCTGGATCGCGGGGAGCCACAGGCCGTGATAGACGTCTCGCCGCCGCAACGGTCCTTCGAGGGCGCCAATGTGATTGGGCATCGGGCGGGACCGTTGCGTCGACAGATCGTCGTCGCCACGCCGGCCGACACTCCGCTGGGCGACTACTCCGATGGCGGCAACGCCGATGGACTTGCGCTACTGCTCGCGTTGGCGCGCCACGCCGACGAATTGCGCGCCAGGCATTCAATCACCTTTGTCGCATTTGACGCTACTCATCGCGGTTACGTCGGCAGCCGCTGGTACCTGGCGCACCTGTCAGACGACGAGCGCGCGTCCATTGACGCCGTGCTTGCGTTCGATCGTCCTGGGCGTTCCCGCCCCTTGCAGCTTGGCGCGTCCGACGAGTTGGCGCCGCTGATTAATCAGCGGCTTGCGTCCGACGGGGCCGAACTTCGCGTCACACGCGACTTTGGCGTGGGGCGCGGCGACCACGACATATTCGCCGCTCGCGGCGTGCCGTACGTCTTTCTTACCCGAGCCGGGGCCGGCGAGATTTCGGCGGACGACCTGTTGTCCGCATTCCATGTGGCTGCGGCGGCGCTGGAAGTTCTGGACGGATTCGACTCGACTGCAACGAATTAGCGCTCGCTTCCCGGCAAGTCGAGACGGATCCCGACCTTCCCGGTTGCGGTGCGTGGTCTAGCTGTGAACCTCATCGTCCTCAAGCCGTTTTCGCAATCGAGCATTTGCGTCCCGCAGCGCCATGTCCGGGTCAACGTCAGCCGCGTCGGCGCGCGCGGCGACCCACAGGAGGGCGTCGCCCAGTCGTTCTGCGTCATTCCCGGCCGAAAGCGCCAAAAAGGTTTCTGCTTCCAGACTCGGCACGTCCAACGGCTGACCGGCCCGGCGTAGCGCACGAACGGCCGATCTCGCCAGGGTCAGGCTGGGCATCGAGTCGGGCAGGCCATCGAGTGGGCCGATATCCCCGTCGCGTTCGGCGGCCTTGATTTGGGCCCATGCCAGGCGCAGGTCGTCCAGGGCTTCAAACTGCGCGTCGCCGAACACGTGGGGATGACGCCGAATCATCTTGGCGCTAATGGCCGCGACCACGTCCGGCCAGTCGAATCCGCCGCGCTGCCGAGCAATCTCCGCGTGAAGCACCAGGTTCAGCAACACGTCGCCAAACTCATCGGCCATCGCCGAATCGTCGCCTCGATCGATTGCGGACAACGCCTCGTGCGCCTCCTCAACCAGGTAGGGACGCAGAGTTCGGTGCGTCTGCTGCTTGTCCCACGGACAGCCATCCGGTCCGCGCAGGCGGCGCACGACGTCGAGCAAGGTGTTGGTATCGCGAAGTTTGGACTGCTCGGTGGGCAGAGCGCGAAGCGATGCCGGAAAAGTCACGGATTTTGCCGGGCACGCGTCGCGCCAGCGGGTGCAGGACCAGGGCTTGACCTCGCAAGCCACGTCTGACCCGTAGGCGGCGCGCAGCCGATTCCTCCAAACCTCCAGCTGGCGATCATCGGCGATGCCTCGTACCAGGGTCTGCATTCCAGGCGCGGGCCGCCAGTCCGTGCCCGCTGGCCCCATAACGGTGGGGCCGTCAATGGCTGGCGCGGACTCCGGGCCGATCGTCAGGCTGACGATTCCACGATTCGCCAATTCCCGAAGCACCGCAACGCCCGGGTCGTCGTCCGGTCCGTATCCGGGTGCCAGGTAGAGCGCGGGCGTGCCTTTGAGTTCCTCGAAAGCACGTTTCCAGGCTTCAGCCTCGGGAGGCGATGGCAACCGCACCGCCATCGGGGCGGCTGGAATGAACGCCCACGAGACCGTTGATTCCGCGGTAGTCGGGGCTGCGGTGTCGACCCTCAAAGGGTCGCCCTCTCGCACAAATGCCACACGAACCCGGGCATTCATCGACGAGATTCGGGATTCATCCGTTGCCGCCATGCGCTGCGATATTCTAGACAGTGATCCTGTTGGCTTGGCCCCGGTGACTTCATGTACCCAGACGACCTTGGCTATACAAGCGAGCACGAGTGGGTTCGCGACGAAGGCGACCACTGGCTCGTTGGCATCACCGCGTATGCGCAGGAAGAGCTAGGGGATGTCGTCTACGTTGAACTGCCGACGCCGGGGGAGAGCTTTGCCGCGGGCGACGAGTTCGGGACGGTGGAGTCGGTCAAGGCCGTCTCACCCCTCTACGTCCCCATGTCAGGCGAGATCCTCGAAGTGAACGAGAACCTCGAAGCTCAGCCCGAACTCATCAACGAAGAGCCATACGCCGCCGGCTGGATGATCCGGCTGGCCGCGAGCGATCCGAGCGAGCGCGACGCCCTGCTCGACGCTCAGGCATACCAACAGTTCGTGAATGAGCTACGCGCCTAATACCGACGCCGACCGCGCGGCTATGCTGCGCACGGTCGGCGTTGAATCGATAGACGACCTCTTTGTAGACATCCCGGTCCAGCACCGCGATCCCGCGCTGGACTTGCCCCCGGCGCTTCCCGAGACCGATGTCATCCGCCATTTGGGACAGCTCGGCGTGCTGAATGCGACGTCGGACGACCTGCCGACCTTCCTGGGCGCCGGGTTCTATCGACACTTCGTTCCGGCTCTTGTTGATCAGCAGCTACTGCGGTCGGAGTGGTACACGGCCTACACGCCGTACCAGCCGGAAATGGCGCAGGGCACGTTGCAGGCCATGTATGAATTCCAGTCACTCGTCTGCGACTTGACCGGCATGGACGTCTCGAACGCCTCGCTGTACGACGGCGCATCGGCGTTGGCCGAGGCCATTCTCCTGTGTCGTGGTCTGACAAGGCGTCCGCGCGTCGTCATTGCCGAAACCGTGCATCCGGCGTATCGGGACGTTGCGGCCACCTACACCAGCGCACTGGATGTCGATCTCCAGGTCGTGCCGGCCGCCTCCCGCGACGAAACCAGCGTCCGACCCGACATCGAGCCGTTGGTCGAGGCCATCGACGACCAGACGAGCTGCGTCGTCATCCAGCGCCCGGATTTCCTGGGGATGGTGGTCGACACCGATCCAATCGTCCAAGCCGCTCGCCGCCACGGCGCTCGGGTCGTTGTCGTCGTCGGCGATCCGGTTTCTCTCGGTCTATTGGTTCCGCCCGGCGACCTGGGCGCGGACATCGTGGTGGGCGAGCTTCGCTCGCTGGCAGGTCCCCCGGCCTACGGCGGACCGGGCGCTGGAATGTTCGCTGTCAGGTCCCAGTTGATTCGCCGCGTCCCAGGGCGAATCGCCGGACGTACGGTGGACCTGGACGGCAAGGATGCCTTCGTGCTGACCCTGCAGACCCGCGAACAGCACATCCGCCGCGAACGCGCGACATCTAACATCACGACCAACCAGGCACTGGTGATCCTGGGCGCAACCATCTCGCTCAGCGCGCTGGGCCGTCGAGGTCTCCGCGAAATCGCGGAGCAATCCGTGACCGCGGCTCATCACGCGGCCGAAGCTCTGGCCAGCGCCGGAGCTGTGGTTGCCACCGGTGCCCCGTACTTCAACGAATTCGCCGTGCATGCACCCGAAGGCGCCGCGGCCCGGCTTGACCGTCTCTGCAGCGAGGGCAACGTTTTGGCGGGCGTAGATCTTGGCTGCGTGTCGTCCCGGTTCGACGATCTGATTCTCGTGGCCGCCACGGAACTCACGACCGCTAGCGACGTCGAAGCGTTGGCTGCGGCCTGGGCTCGTACCCGATGACCGACGAACCCCTGATTTACGACCTTTCCAGCCCAGGCCGGCGGGGGGTGCGTTCGCCGCTGCCGCAGTTCGATCCAGTCGATCCTGGCGACGTGTTGCCATCTTCGGAGCTTCGGTCCGACTTGCCGCTGCCCGAAGCGTCTGAAATCGATGTCATGCGCCATTTCCTCCGCCTCTCGCACAAGAACCACAGCGTGGATACGGCCATGTACCCGCTCGGTTCCTGCACCATGAAGTACAACCCCAAGGTCAACGAGGTCACGGCTCGCACCCCCGGACTGGCCGACATTCACCCCTACCAGCCGCCCGAAACGGCCCAGGGTGCCTTGGAGTTGATCTCCGAACTCGAAGCCTTGCTTGCCGCGATTACCGGCTTCCCGGCGGTTTCCACCCAGCCCGCCGCCGGTTCGCAGGGCGAGCTTTGCGGCTTGCTCAGCATCCTGGCCTGGCACCAATCGCGCGGCGAAACTCGAACGCAGGTATTAGTTCCCGACTCAGCGCATGGCACTAACCCCGCCACCGGAACCATGAGCGGCCTCGAGGTCATCAGCCTGCCCACCGCCGACGATGGCGGCATTGACTTGCAGAACCTGAAGGAGAGCCTTGGTCCCGGCGTGGCCGCCATCATGCTCACGCTGCCCAGCACGCTCGGCCTATTCGAGCGCCGAATCCTCGAGGTCGTTGACCTCGTCCACGCCGCCGGCGCGCAGGTTTACTGCGACGGTGCCAACATGAACGCCATGCTCGGCCGCGTCAGACCGGCGGACCTGGGCATCGACGTGATGCATCTGAATTTACATAAGACTTTCAGCACGCCGCATGGCGGTGGCGGTCCGGGTGCCGGGGCCCTTGCCGTGCAGGCTCATCTGGAACCCTTCCTGCCCGGACCACGGGTGGTTCGGAACGGCGACACATTCGAGCTTGCCGAGCTGCCTCCTACGAGTATCGGGCGCGTACACAGCCATCTGGGCAACTTCGGCAACCTCGTGCGCGCCTACAC
>DAOUJT010000199.1:0-12998 GCA_034422315.1 Chloroflexota bacterium
CGGATCACCGCCCCAAACCGGTTCTCCACCGCCTCGTTCAACGGCTTCACGCCGGGCCCCTCGGCAAACCCAGTCGCCACCAGCCGGAAGTCCGGATGCGCGTGTACCACCCGCCCATCCGGCAGCAGCAGCCGCCCGCCCTTGTCGAACAGCCCGTTGATGATCGAGTGCACGTCCGGATACGCCAGGTTGTACTCATTCACGATCACGAACAGCCCCTCGCTGGCCGCCTCCAGGAATCCCTGGATCGACCACGACGTCGCGCCGCCCGTCAGCCGCCGCGCTGCCGTTAGGTCCGTCTTGCTGGTCTCGCCGGTCAGGCTGAACTCCACCGCCGGCAGGTTCCACAGGTGCGCCAGCGTCCGCGCCATCGCCGACTTCCCGCAGCCGGTCGGACCCCTCAGAAACACCGGCCGCCCCGCCACCAGCGCCCCCTGCGTCAGCCGCAACGCCTGCCAGCTTGACGCCGTCAGACACGGCAGCACGCTTGTGGTCGGCGGCACCTGCCCCAGCGACGACGCCAGGTTCAATCCGTACTCCGCCCGCAACGCACGCCGAACTTCCTCGGCGGCCATGCCATCCGTGCCGTTCGCGCTCTCCACCACCGGCGGACGGTCCGCGCGGCCGCGAATCCGCACCCTGCGCCCGCCCGACAAGCCCAGCGTCACGCCGGCTCCACTTTCGGACGGTTCGGACCCTGCCGCCACCGTCGGCGCTGGCAGCGCCACCGCCGCCCCCGCATCCGGTCGCTCGATATCCAACAAGGCCTGCCGCAGTTCCTCTGGATAAGCCGTCGATGCCACCGCCCGCCCCAGCGCCTGCCGCGTCGTCTCCGCTACCGGCTGCATCAGGTCGTCCGGCGCAATCGAAAGCACCGCCTGCGCCCCAATCTCCGCCAGCGGCAGCCCCGTCGCGTGCCCCAGCGCCAGCCAGTGGACCAGCGAGCGCGTCGAAATCCGGTCCCGCATGGCCCCGCCCAGTTCGGCGTGCCCGCGCAACTGGCTGGCCACCCCCACCAGCCGCTCCACGATTGAAGGATTTGCCCGCAGGTCGAGCGCCTCCGCCAGTTCCAGCCGCCCGAACTCGAAGGCCACCGCGTCGGCCTCCTCCTCCGGCGGCAGGAAACCCATCGGAATCGCCCCCAACCCCCAGCCGAACCGCCGTTGCAGTGCCCGCCCAATCTCCGCGGCCCCCACGTAATTCGGATTGGCCGTCGCAAACACCCCGAACTTCTCATGCACCTCGATCTCGATGTTCCCCAGGTCCGTCCCGGAGATCACCAGCCGCCCCGTATCCATCGCCTGCGTCAGCGCGCTCACCAGGTCCGGCGGCAGCATGTTGATCTCGTTGATCAGCAGCTTGTGCCCGTGCAACATCGCCTGCACCGCCGGCCCCAGCGCCGCCACCGTCGACTGCCCCCTATCGCCCCGCACGACCTCCGTCCGCTGAAAGAAGTCCGCCAGCGTCGTATCGCCGCTGAACGTCAGTTCCACGCACGGCTCGTTGGCCAGGTGGCAGTAGGTCTTCACCATCGTCGTCTTGCCGCAGCCGGTCGGACCGGTCAGCAGCACGAACGTCCGCAGGTGCGGATTCGCCTCGATCTGCGCCATCCGCTGCAGAATCCCCGCCATCGAGGCCGTAATCCGGATAAAGACCTCGTCCCGCGTCGGCACCAGCCGCGCCGCATCCGGCGCCTCGTCCCCGAACCCGCCCAATTCCTCGCGAACCTCCGCCGGAACCGCCCGAAACCGCCCCGTTCCCAGGTCCCGCCGCGAAAACCGCTCACCCAGGATCTCGAGCGCCGAATCCTCGAGAACAATGTGCTGCCCAAACACCGCGCGCCCATCGCCCTCCGGGCCGCCACGGCCCTCGACGGCATCCTCCGCGCCAAACAGGGACCTCAGAAAACTCTGCATCACTAGGCTCATCCACCACGCACCGCCCGCATTCTAGGCGCGCGCCCGGTCGGCTCATTCGTGGCGTGCAGCCTTCCTCGTACCGAGAGCGTCAAGCGCCGCTGTCCCGTCCAGCGAGTGTGATACGTTGAGTCCGATACCCGACCCCGCCGGAGCGTCGCCGCATGAGCGCCGAAGCGTGGACGATTCTGGGCACGGGCGGGGCCCTGTTTGTTGGATTAGCTGGCTTGGCTGTGGCCATCTGGCGCAGCCTTAACGCTCGTCTCGAATTCATGGCCCAGCAGCAGGCCGAGGCGTTGCGAGATTTGCGCGCCGAGCAGGCTATGGCCTTGCGCGGTCTACGCGCCGAGCAGGCTGCGGCCTTGCGCGATCTACGCGCTGAGATGGATGCGCGCTTCGACGCCATCAATGCTCGCTTCGACAGCGTTGATGCCCGCCTCGACGGGATGGATGCCCGCTTCGACAGGATGGACGCCCGCCTTGACGGGATGGATGCCCGCCTTGACAGGATGGATGCTCGCCTCGACGGCATGGATGTTCGCCTCGACAGGATGGACACGCGTCTCGATAGGATGGAAGAGCGCCAGTACGAAATGGCGCAGGCGCTGGCCCGTCTCGGCGGTCCGGTTCCTGAGCCGGTCGCCCGGGAGCCCGCTCCCTGACCCTCGAAACTGCCGATCTGCTGGCCATTGCCGGCATCGTGCTACCTCTGCTGCTAGCCGTCGTGGGCGGGACGCTGGCCTGGCTGAAATCCGACATCCGAGATCTGCGCGCTGAGATTCGCACGGTTGACGCGAAGGTGGACGCCTTGACGCAAACCCTCCTTACGAGCGCCCTGGCCCGTAGCTCATTGATCGCTCCGCCCGAGGCTGCCGTTCCGCAGCGCACAACAAAATCCCGGACTCCGCCTGCCGGTTAACGCTCCCACGCTTATCCGTCCGGGCGAGAATGCGCGGCGCGGTAAGCCTGCGCTCAATCCTGCTGAAAGGCTTGCGTCCGTGACGCTTCAAATCGGCGATCTCTTGGCATTGGCGGGATCTTCCTGGGTTCGAGCCTTGTCGTCGTTGGAAGCATGCTGGTCTGTCTGAAGGCAGAGCTTCGTGCATTGCGTACAGAAGCCCGCAGCGGCGTCCGCGATCCGCGAGGCGCGATTCGTGGTGAACCTCAGGATCTGCGAACCGAAGTTCGTCGTCTCCATTGCAACCTGGATGCCTTGACCCATGCCCTCCTGGCAAGCGGTCTGATCCGCACGTCGCTGACTGCTGTCTCCGAGCCCGATGACCCGCCGTCTTCGTTCTAGACCGAGTCAACGCCGACGAGCAACGTATTCCCGCGCAGCGCCACCATCTATCCAACCCGCCCGTAAACCTCCCCCGTCCTTGCCGCGCACCGCTCCCACGTAAACGTCTCCACCGCCCGCCGCCGCCCGTTCCGCCCCCAGCGCCGCATTCGCTCCAAGTCGCTCATCGCCTCATTGATCCCCCACGCAATGTCCCCCGCATCGGCCCCGTTCACGTGCACCCCGCACTGGTTCGGCCCGTAATTCAGGACCTGCTCGCGGAATCCAACCACCCCGCGCGCCCCAACCACCACTGGCTTGCCGCATGCCATCGCCTCCAGGCACACGATCCCGAACGGCTCATACGTCGACGGCAACACCACCAGGTCGGCCGCCGCGAAATGAGCGATGCGTTCCGCCTCCGACACCCACTCCGTCCTTAGCGTGACCGAGTCCTCGATCCCAAGCCCGGCCACCAGCCCCCGGATCTCGTCGTCCTGATCCCCCGTCCCCAGCGCCACCAGCCGCGCCTTCGGATGCTTGGCAACTACCCGCGGCCAGGCCTCCACCAGCGGCCGAGCCCCCTTGACTCCCGTCAGTCGCCCGATGAAGAACACCACCGGCGCATCGACAGGCAACCCATACCGCGCCCGTAGCTCCGGCCCGCCCGGCGCGTCCGGCGCGAACTTCTCCGTGTCCACCCCGTTCCACACCCCGTGCACCCGCTCCGCGTCCCAACCGTGCGCGATCAGGTCCCGCACCATCGCCTGGCTCACCGTAATCGTTGCCGCCGCCGCCCGGCCCGCCGCCGTCTCCCACTGCGACACGATCGGCGAGGGCCCGCCCGGCTGACGTCCCCACTCGGCGCTATGCACGTGAAACACGATCGGCGCCTCCACGTGCCGCGCCAGCGTCAACCCAGCCGGCGCCCCCAGCCAGTCATGCACCGCGATCACGTCAAACGGATCCCTGTCGTGCTCGGCCCGCACCGCGTCGGCCCAGAGAATGTTCGTCGAATACAACTCCCCGAAAAACGCCCCCCAACTCGACGCTTCCTGGTTATAGACCCCCAGGTACGTCGGGCTCAGGTCCAACTGACGCGCCCAATGCGTATCCGGCCGTTCCTCTGGTGCCTCTCCGTCCCGCAGCGCCGCAAACACCTGCACGTCGTGCCCCGCCGCGCGCAGCGCCGGCGCCATCGCGCCCGAATACGTCCCAAGCCCGCCCACCACGTGCGGCGGGTACTCCCAAACCACCATCGCAATCCGCACTGAGGTCTATTCCGTCCTATGGCTCAGCGGGTTGCGCTAGGCGCAAGCGTCCAGCGCTCGGCGCTGCTCCGCATCCAGTTCCCATCCCACCGACCCCGCCAGCTCCGCCACCCGCTCCGGCCGGTCCGTCTTCGGAATCGCGATCACCCTGTCCTGCCCCACCAGCCAGTTCAACATCACCTGCGCCGGCGTCCGCCCCACCGCGCCGCTGACCTCGTGCAACGCCCCCGACCCCGCGTGACCGTCAAAGTCCGCCAGCGCCAGCGGCGTGTGGGCAATCACCGTTACCTGTGTCTCCTGGCAATACGCCAGCACGTCGTCCGCTACGTCCCGCTCAAACAGGTTGTACCGGATCTGGTTCGACACGATCGGATACCGCCGCGCCGCGTCCTGCGCCGCCTTCAACTGATCCGCCGAGAAGTTGCTCACCCCAATGAACCGGATCAACCCCTCGTCCACCAGCCGCTCCAGCGCGCCTATCGACTCGCCAATCGGGATCGAAGGATTCGGCCCGTGAATCTGGTACAGGTCGATCACCTCCACGCCCAGCCGCTCTGCGCTCGCCCGTGCATGCGCCGGCACGTCGGACGCTCGCAGGTTCCGCGGCGAGATCTTTGTGGCGATAAAGACCTCATCCCACAGCCCGGCCAGTTCCTCGCCCACCAGCGTCTCGGCGGCGCCCGGCTCGTCGCCTTTGGCGTTATACGACTCCGCCGTGTCGATCAGCCGCAGCCCCGCCGCCAGCCCTTTGACAAGCACGCCCCGCCCGCCGAAATACCGGGCCGTCCCCAGCCCGATCTTCGGCACGGTCGTCTGCGTTGGCCCCAGGTAAACCTCGTCCATTCCGACCTCGCTAGCTGATCGCGTCGATGAAGTTGATGTACACGCGCTGGTGTTCCCAAAGCAACCGGTCCGCCCCCAACCACATCCACTCGCCCGGCGTGAAGTAGGCCGAAACGTCCGCCTCTGATCCTTCCCGTCCGACCCACTGCAACCAGTGCAGGTTGTCCGACTGCAACAGCAGGTGCGCCAGGTCGATCAGCGACGGATCTTCCGTCAGTTGCGCCGTGCCGTACGCCGCCGTCATCAGCCGGAACACCGCCTGCTGCGCATGATTCCCCAGGAAAAACTCCAGCCCCCCGTGCTGCCCCGCCCACGTTGCCGGAAACGGCGACAGCGGCAACTCATGCGCGCCGCCGCCAAAGACATCCACCGCCCCGCTCGGCGTCAGGCAGCGCACCCCGCGCTTCTCAAGCTCGTCCGGCAGCGCCTCCAGGAACTCGAAGATCCCGGTATCCATGCTGTGGTGCTCGCCAAACGTCTCAAAGTCCCAGGCCAGCGTCACCAGGTCCCCGGGCGTCGAAGCAATCCAGTCCGCGTATCGGTCCGCCGTCAGCGGCCAGCCGTCCCAGCCCTGGTTCGAGAACCGGTACCCCACGTCGTCGCTCAGGTCGAAATGCCGGGCCAGCAGCGGCAACCCGCCCCGTTCCTTGTAAAGATGCGCCGCGCTCCGCCACTCCATGATCCACGGCCGCCCGTCCACGAATCCGGCTTCGAACCCCGTTCGCGCCAGCGTCCGCGCAATGTCCGACGACATCAGCATCTCGGTCGTGTCCGCCACCCGCGGCCGCTGCCCGCAGAGCTCCTCCAGCCCCGCGGCCGACCGCTCCATCCCCCGCGCAAACAGCGGCAGGTCCAGCAGCATGCTCACCGCGTGATACGGCTCCGTCGCCACCGGCTCGCAGTTTTCGTGACCCAGCAGCGACTTCAATTCCTCCAACAGCTCCGGATCCCACGTCTCGAACTGCGGCAGCGTCGACAACGGAATTCCCAGCCCCAGCGCCAGCCCCCGGTCCAGCAACTCTCGCCACAGCTTGATCGCCGGCCGGTAGCACCACCGCGCCACCTTCTCGAAGTAGAACTGGTTCAGGTCGTCGTCGAACAGCGCCGCGTCGATCGTCGCCGCGTCCGCCCCGTGCGGAATCGGAACCGCCGGAATACGCACCCGTCGCGGTTGGTGAATCAGCGTGTAGATAACCAGGGTGTCGGCGATTGGAAGTGCGCGATCGTGGGGGTGGGGCGGCCGGCTGGCGCTCCCCGAATGCTAACCGACCACCACGTCCTGCCCGGCCGCCAGGTGGCGCATCCGGGTCAGGAAGATCGGTGTCACCGCTTCCCAGGTAAACAGCTCCGCCGCCCGTCGTGCCCCGGCCCGGATCGACGCATTCAGCGCCTCATCGTCCTTCAACTGCAACGCAAACCGCACGATCTCGTCCGGGTCCGCCGCGTCGTCCAGCACCACGCAGTTCTGCAGCGGCCGCGCGTAGTCCTCCCCCGTCGACCCCACGTACGCAATCCCGCCCGCGGCCATGGCCTCCAGCCCCACCAGCCCGAAGGGCTCGTACCCGCTGTTGGCCAGCGTCCCGTCCGCGGCGGCATAGAAAACCGGCAAGATCTCGTCGGGCACAAAAAACCGCAGGTCCAGCACCGCCGCCTCCGGCGCCGCGCTCAGCGCCGTGGCAATCCCCGCCACCGAGCGGTCCTCGGTCGCCACCTCAGCCCGGTCCAGCCCCCGCCACACCATGTGCCGGTAGAGTTCCTCGCCATAGGCCTCGTAGGCGCCTGGCTTGATCACCAGTCGGGCGTTGAGCCCCTCCGATCTCATCCGGTAAACCGCCTCCACGGCCTCCAGCCAACCCTTGTCCGGATCGGTTCGACCCAGCTTGAAGAACCACAGGTCGCAGTCCATCGCCCGCCGAAACGCCGCCACCGCATCCGAGTCAACGGTCTCCAGCCGCTCCGAGGGCACTCCGTTTGGAATCACCACCGGGTTGACCCCGCAGTCCCACATTTGATGCTTGACGTACTTTGACACCGCTGCAAAGTCCGCCACGTAGCCAATCCGGTCCCAGTTCATTCGGTTGAACGACATGTCATTGTTCGCGTTCCACACCAGCACGCAGTTCCCGCGAAGCCCGTTGAAATGCAGGGAATCGCTCAGCCGCGAAAGCGCATCGGCCGTGTGCCACTCCTCCGCCATCACCACCACTGTGCGCCCCTCCGCCACCGCCGGCGTCGCGATCTCGAACGTCACGTGCGCCGGCACGGAGTCCTGGAAGTCATGAACTTTCTCGATCTCGGCCTCGTAAACCCCGCCCCGGTGATGCTCGCTGAGCCACTGGCACCATCGGTGCAGATGCAGTCGCCCGTCCTCTTGCACCTCGTATCCGGGCCGTTCGGGATCCCCCACAAATACCAGGTGCGTATTGAATCCCTGCCGCGCCAGCGACCGCGTGAACTGCGCCACCCGCACCCCCAGGCCTCCCGCCTGCGAGTAGGGTTGATCCGGTCCCTCGAATGAGAGAAACACGATCTCCAGGTTTTCCGGCGTGAAATTCGACGGCACGGTCCGGTCTTTGGGTGAACTCTGCGACAGCCTGCATTTGGCTGCCTGCACAGACGGCATTGCCAACAATCTTAGCCCCGCCCCAGGCCTCCCCTGCACGTCAACCCAAAGTGCCGCTCCAAGTTCCACGCCCTCTCTCCCCCAAGGTATCCGCCGTCTTTTCCCTATCCCCGCAGTGACCGCTGCACAACGCCCCGCGCGCTCATTGCCGCGTCCGCTCTTGCTCCCTCTCCCTTTGGGAGAGGGTTGGGGTGAGGGTCTTCCGGGCAACCAACCCTTGGTTACGCAACGATCTCTTGCGGAAGAGGTTCGCAGTAGGGGACTTCATTGCGCACGGCGCAAGGCGACCCACAGCTCGACCGGCCACACGCGGTGACCTCAGACCCTTCGCGACCCGAAACAACCGACGGCCTCGGCGGCGGCATCGCCGCCGCCGCCGGCATCGTCCTCGCCTCCATCGCCCTCAGCCGTCTCCTCGGCTTCGTCCGCCAGGCCGCCATCAACGCCCAGTTCGGCGTCGGACCCGAAGCCGACGCCTGGTACGCCGCCTTCCGTATTCCCGACACAATCTTCATGCTCCTGGCCGGCGGCGCCCTGCTCTCGGCCGTCATCCCCGTCTACGCCGAGGTCAAATCCCGCGGCGACCCCGAAGCCCTACGCCAGCTCCTCAGCGGCGTCGCTACCCTCGTCTTCCTCGCCACCGCCGCCTTCGCCGCGCTCGGCGTCCTAATCGCCGAGCCGCTCATGACGGCCATCGCCCCCGGCTTCGAATCCGGCACCCACGACCTGGCCGTTGATGCCTCCCGCTGGCTCATGCTTTCCCCGGTCCTGCTCGGACTCAGCGCCCTGGCCAAGGCCGCCCTCCAGGCCGAGCGACGCTTCGTGCCCCCGGCCCTCAGCCCGCTTCTCTACAACGTCGGCATCATCATCGGCGCCCTGCTGCTGGCTCAGGCCTTCGGTCTGCGCGGACTGGTCTGGGGCACCCTCATCGGCACCGTTTTGCACTTGGCCGTGCAGGCGCCCGGACTTGCCTCCTGGGGCCGCTTCAGGTTCACCTGGGGCCTCACCAACCCGGACGTTCGCCGCGTCATCGTCCTCATGCTGCCCCGCCTCCTCGGCGTGGCCCTGCTGCAAGCCAGCCTGATCTACGTCAACATCCTGGCCTCGCTGCAAGGCCCCGGGGCGGTAGCTGCCCTCAACAACGGCTTCCTTGTGATGCTGTTGCCGTTGGGTGTCTTCGGTATGGCCCTCGGCGAAGCCGCCCTCCCCGAACTCGCCGGCCGCTGGGCCGGCGGCGACCGCGAACTCTTCGCCGCCCGCGTCAGCGGCGTCGCCCGCCACATCGTCTTCCTCAACCTCCCCGCGGCCGTCGTCCTCGCGATCCTGGCCGAACCGTTGGTCGCCGTCCTCTTTCAACGCGGCCTCTTCGACGCCCACGCCACCGAGATCACCGCCGTTGCCCTCCGCTTCTTCGCCCTCGGACTTGCCGGACACGCCGCCGTCGAAATCCTCGTCCGCGGATTCTTCGCCATGCAGGACACCCGCACCCCGGTCGCCATCGCCGCGGCTTCCCTGGCCTTTCACATGCTGCTGTCCTGGTTCCTGGCGCAGTGGTTCGGCATCGGCGGTATCGCCTTCGGCCTGTCCGTTGGCGTCCTGGTTGAAGCCGTCATTCTTGGGGTTGTCCTGCACCGCCGCGGCGGCATGTCCTTCGGCCGTCCTGAGCTTGCCGTTGCCGCCACCGCGCTCGTCGCCGCCGCCATGATGGGCCTCGTCATCGCCGTCCTCCGCGTCACCACCTGGACCGACGGCCCCATCGGCCTCGACTCCGCTCTGCTCCTCGCCGCCTACCTCACCGCCGCCGTCCTCGCCTACCTCGCCGTCGCCTGGCTCCTCGCCAGCCAGGAACTCACCGAACTCACCACCCGCCTCTCCCGCCTCCGCCCCCGCTAGACCACGACTGCGGCAAGGACCGGTAGTGGCGACCCCGGTTTGCCGGATTTAATGGCATAGGATTCTCAAGCAAGGTCGCTGCCGCAGGATGCTCACTCTTTATGCCGCCCCGCCGTCGCTTCGACCGACCGGTGAACACCCCTGACCGCTCCGTGGGGGTCGATTGGGTCATTGGCGGTCCAAAGAGGTGGACTCGCGCCGGCATCCTGGCGGTCGTGGCTGTCGTGGCGTTCGCAATCCTCGTAACTGCCGGGGCCATTCTGATCATGGCTGCCATCCAGAACTCAGATCGGCCAGCCTTCAGCATGGCGCCTTCCTTGCGGGCGCCCACCGTCAGCTTGGCGCTTCGACGCCGGTCGGCGCGCCGAAACTCAAAGTCGTCGCCACCGTGTCCGCATAAGAAGTCGGTCGGCGGGCCAACGAAGTCTCTGCGCCTGGGCGAAGCGATCCTCAGAGGCCGCAACTGGATAGGCGAAGCAAGTCACGAATACTGGGGTGCGGCAGGCAACGGCACCTGATCAAAGCTCGCCCCCGCTAGACTCTCTCCATGCCCCCGCACCACCCGTCCGACCAAACGCGCACCCGCAACTTCTGCATCATCGCCCACATCGACCACGGCAAATCCACCCTGGCCGACCGCATGCTGGAACTCACCGCCACCCTCAGCCGGCGCCAGATGCGCGAGCAGGTCCTCGACTCCATGGACCTCGAACGCGAGCGCGGCATCACCATCAAGGCCCACCCGGTCCACATGCGCCACCAGGTTGGCGACACCACCTACTCGCTCAACCTCATCGACACCCCCGGCCACGTCGACTTCAGCTACGAAGTCTCCCGCTCCCTCGCCGCCTGCGAAGGTGCCGTCCTTCTCGTCGACGCCACCCAGGGCATCGAGGCCCAGACCCTCGCCAACGCCTACGCCGCCCTCGAACTCGACCTCACCATCATCCCCGTCGTCAACAAGACCGACCTCCCCACCGCCCGCACCGAGGAAGTCGCCCGCGAACTGGTCGACTTCCTCGGCGCCGACCTATCCGAGGTCATCCGCGTCTCCGCCAAGACCGGCGACGGCGTCCGCCAACTCCTCGACCGCATCGTCGCCGAGACGCCCCCGCCCCCCGGCGATCCCAACGCCCCCCTACGCGCCCTCGTCTTCGACTCCGCCTACGACCAGCACCAGGGCGTCGTCGCCTACGTCCGCATTGTCGACGGCCGGCTTCAGCGCACCGACCGCCTCCAACTCGTGCAGGCCGGCACCCGTGCCGAAGCCGTCGACGTAGGCGTCTTCGTCCCTACCCGCCGCCAGCAGGACGTCCTCGGCACCGGCGATGTCGGCTACGTCGCCACCGGCCTCAAGGACACCCACGACCTCCCCGCCGGCGACACCGTCGCCCCTCAGGGCGCGGACGCCATCCAACCGCTTCCCGGCTACCGCCAGCCCAAACCCCTCGTCTTCGCCGGACTCTACGGCACCAACCCCGAGGCCTACGCCGATCTGCGCGACGCCCTTGAACGCCTCCGCCTCAGCGACCCCGCCCTCACCTTCCAGCCCGAGAAGTCCTTGGCCCTCGGCTTCGGCTTCCGCGCCGGCTTCCTCGGTGTCCTCCACATGGACATCGTGCGCGAGCGCCTCGAACGCGAGTTCGACATCGAACTCGTCATCACCACCCCCCAGGTCGAGTACGAAGTCGAAGCCCGCGACGGCACAGTCACCCTCCTCGACAGCCCCGCCGACTTCCCCGACCTCTCGCAGATCGCCGCCATCCGCGAACCCTGGATGCGCCTCAGCATCATCACCCCCACTGCCTACATCGGCCGCGTCAGCGAACTCCTCGCAAACCGCCGCGGGTCCCACCACCGCATGGAGCACATCGAGCCCACCCGCGTCCTCATCGAGTACGACCTGCCCCTGGCCGAAATGCTCACCGGCTTCTTCGACACCCTCAAATCCGTCAGCCGCGGCTACGCCTCGCTCGACTACAACTTCCTCGGCTATCGCGAAGCCGACCTCGTCCGCCTCGACATCCGCGTCAACGGCCAGGTCGTCGACGCCCTCTCGACCCTCGTCCTTCGCGACCAGGCCCCCGTCATCGGCCGCGACCTCGCCCTCCGCATCCGCCGCGAAATCCCCCGCCAGCTCTTCGAAGTCGCCGTCCAGGCCGCCATCGGCTCTCGCATCGTCGCCCGCGAAACCGTCCGCCCCCTCCGCAAAAACGTCCTTGCCAAGTGCTACGGCCGCGACGTCTCACGCAAGAAAAAGCTCCTCGAATCCCAGAAAGCCGGCAAACGCCGCATGAAACGCGTCGGCAGCGTCGACATCCCCCAGGAAGCCTTCTCCGCCGTCCTCCAACTCAACGCCCCCACCATCCGCTAACCGTCCCCGTGCTGCGTTACCGGATTTTGAATCGTGATAGAATCCTATTCGCAGCCAGCATGGCTGCCAGCCGCATGGGTGAGCGTTAGGAAGACATGGCGATAAAGGGCAAGGTTGCAATACGCAAACCTGGAGTTCGCCATGCTGACCCAGTGGCTAAGGATGCCACTCACCGTATCCCTAATGCTGAAACGACTGAGGCGATACGGCAAGTTGAGGCTGGCGAGGACTTGGTCGAATACAACGACATGGATGAGTTTATGAAAGAATACGCCAAATATAAGAGTAACGAATCGCAAGACCAGTAGGCCGTTGTTTTGCGGCCTGTTTTTCGCAAGCAATTCAATAAAGACCTGAGACGCACCGAAAGGCGTGGCAAAGATCCTGAGAAGTTAAGATTGATCGTTGATCAATTACTCGCGGGCCAGCCACTCGATCCTCGCCATCGACCGCACAAGCTGAGGGGAAACTGGTCACAATACTGGGAGTGCCACATCGAACCTGACTGGCTGCTGATCTGGAAGCCGGAAGAAGACAGGCTGATCTTCGTTCGCACCGGCACTCATAGCGACTTGTTCAGATAGTCCTATATTCGGGCCCAGGCTGCACGCAGAGGTATTCGCGATAGGTCAGTGCGCCCTAAACCAACGCCACCCGCTCGAGATGCCCCTCGTCATACGCCTCCAACCGCTCCTCCGGCATCAGCAGCACCCAATCCGGCTGCAAGCCCGCCACGAACTCCACGTCATGCGACACCACCACCAGCGACGCCCCATAGCTTTGTAAGGCCTCCACCAGC
>DAOUJT010000200.1:0-2588 GCA_034422315.1 Chloroflexota bacterium
GGTGCGGGTCTTGATCTCGTTGGCTTGCGGGGCGTCGGTGTACTCGGGCCAGTCGTCAACCAGCCGCTTGCCTCGCCGTCCGTCGGCCTCCAGCACGGTTACCAGCGCACGCATGGCAGTCCCTCCTTGGCCCCTGTCAGATCGCCCCGGCGGCCCAGCGGATGCCGCGGTGCAGCACGGTTCGGAAGCCAGCGTCGGCGTAGGCGGCATTGTCGTGGCCCGACTGGAAACAGAACACGCGGGACTTCCCGAACCGCCGTGTCCAGGCCAGCGTTCGCATGCTCTGGGCGTGCTCCGTGGTCAGCAGGATGCGGCTGCCTTCCTCGGCGCTGGACATCGTGTAGGTCTCATCCGGCAGTTCCCAGTCGGCCAGGCTGGCGGTGATTGGGTGGTCCGGATCGGCCACGTGGACCGGCACCCGCTGGTTCATGTGGTACCCGAAAGTCCGGTCGTCGATGCCGCAGATCTCGGACCAGCGCGGCCACTCGGGAAACGCCAGCAGCGCGTGGTGCAAAACCACGATGCCCTGCGAGGTCTTACCCAGCGACTCCAGCGCCGCGGCCGTCCGCTCGTCCGGCGCCGGGCGGTGGAAGTTGTAGAACACCAGCGCGTCATACGCGTCGCGCACGCCGCCCAGATCGGCAACGAAGTTGTCCAGGTCCTGCGGATAGGCATCGACATCCGCCATGCTCCGGAACGCCGCCTGGAACCCGGGCACGTCGAATCGATGCTCGCCGGTGATGACCGCGGCCGTGATCGTGCTGTCGTCCTTCGCTAAGCGGCCCACACGAAACCTCTCAGACAGGCCTTGCACGACCGGCTAATGCCGGCATTTAGCCCTTGGCCGCCTTCAGCGCCTCAACCTGCTCGCGGATCCCGACTTCCGTCGGCAGGCGCTCGATGCTGGAGGCGCCAAAGAACCCGGCCACGCCTTCGGTATTCGCCAGCACATGCCGCACGTCGCTGGGATCGGCAATCGGCCCGCCGTGACACAGCACCACCGCGTCCGGCTTCTCCGCCACGGCCGCGTCGTGAATGGCCTGCACGCTCGCCACCGCGTCGTCCAGCGTCAGCGCCGTCGTGGCGCCAATCGAGCCCTTCGTCGTCAGCCCCATGTGCGGCACCAGCACGTCCGCGCCGGCCC
Source organism: Chloroflexota bacterium (assembly GCA_034422315.1). Lineage (GTDB taxonomy): Bacteria > Chloroflexota > UBA11872 > UBA11872 > UBA11872 > UBA11872. Next base: position 1,145 of record DAOUJT010000200.1, read on the forward strand.
GGCTCATCGCCACCGCCTGGTCGGGGTCGAACACGTAGGGACAGGTCAGCATGTCCAGCTCGTTGGCCTGACGGATCAGGTCCACCTCCAGGCCAAAGCCCATGTTGGTCTCTTCCAGGCCCTGGCGGAAGATGCCGTCGATCAGCCCCACCGTTGGGAAGTTCTGCACGCCGTCGAAGCCCATGGCCTTCAGCTGTTTCAGGAACGTCGGCATCAGCCGGAACGGGTCGGTCCCGCAGACCCCCGCCAGCACCGGCGTGTCCTGCACCACCGGCAGCACTTCCGACGCCATGTCCACCACGATCGCGTTGGCGTCGCCAAAGGGCATCATCCCCGACAGCGACCCGCGGCCGGCCATCCGGAAGCGGCCCGAGTTATAGATGATGATCAGGTCCGCGCCGCCCTGCTCGGCAAACTTGGCCGTGATGCCGGTACCGGCGCCGCAGCCAATGATCGGCTCACCCGCGTCCAGCGTGCCCCGCAGGCGCCGCAGCGCCTCAGCGCGTGGGATATACGGCATGCGCGCATTCCTCTCGTTCGTATGCGGCGCTGCAGGGAGACCCTTGAGTAGCGCCCCTGGTCATCGAATCCGCGCCCGTTCGTACTCCCGCTTCTGGGAGACCATTGCCTAGCCCAAGGGGCGAGCGTGAGGTGTCAATCTCCTTAACCGGGCGCCGCTCTTTCCCCTCTCCTGGGGGAGAGGCAGATTCGGGCGTCTTCGGCCGAAATCGGTGAGGGGTCTTCCGGGCAACCCAGCCCTCGGCTATGTCAATGTCTTTGCTGAGCAGTCCTGAGTCGCTGAACATCCTCACCCCAGGTACTCCAGCAGCTTGTCCGTCATCGCGTCGGCAAAGGCCTCGTCATTGACGTTGAGATCCAGTTCGTAAACGGGAATGTCCTCACGCACCTGCCGCTTGATCGCGTCGAACAGCGCCTCGTCCGCCTCCGGCCAGTGGAACTCCTCGCCCGGCGCCCCCAGCAACGACAGCCCCTTCAGCGGCAGGAAAATCGCCGCGGGCGCCGACGATCCATTCGCCTTCTCCGCCAGGATGCGCCCCAGCTGCGCGTTTTCCTCCGGGTCCGTGCGCATCAGGCTCACGTTGGGATTCCAGTAGTGGAAACGCCGGCCCTCGAACTTGTCCGGAATCGTCGCCGGCGCCTGGAAATTCACCATGTCCAGGCAGCCCGGCGCGATCACCTGCGGGACGCCCTGCGCCGCCGCCGCGTCCATGCGGTTGGGACCCGCCGCCATCACGCCGCCCACCAGTTCGTCCGCCCACTCCGTGGTCGTCACGTCCAGCACGCCGCTCGCGAACCCGCCGGCAATCACGTCTTCCATCGTGCGGCCGCCCGTGCCCGTGGCGTGAAACACCAGCACCTCGTAGCCCAGCGCGTCCAGCCGCTCGCGGCAGCGCTCCACCGCCGGCGTCGTGTTGCCGAACAT
>DAOUJT010000201.1:0-5809 GCA_034422315.1 Chloroflexota bacterium
CCGGAGTCACTCGGCGAAATTCGGGAGGCCTGGACGACACCAGAGTTCTGGGCCTATGCGACTGTGCCCCTTGTCCATGCGTCTATGGACTGCGGATTCGACATCGGGGCGACAGATGAAGACGGCTGGACGCCGCTGCATCTGGCGGCGGCGTTGAATCGGGATCCAGCCGTGGTCACAGCTCTTTTGGCCTACGGCGCGGACTTAGAGGCCAGGGACGACTTCGGAAACACACCGCTGCATTTGGCCCCATCGTTCGAAAACGAGGTAGCCGTCGTCGCGACATTGCTTAAGTACGGCGCCGACATCCAGTCCAAGGATGAATTCGGAGATTCTCCGCTGCACGAGGCGGTCGAGAATGGCGACCAAGCCATGGCTGAAGCCTTGCTAGAGCACGGTGCCGATATCGAGGCGAAGGACGACTTGGGTCGTTCACCGCTGCATACGGCAGTACGTGAGACCAGGTCAGCCATGGTCAAAGCTCTGCTGGACTTGGGCGCCGATATTGAGTCGAGGGACGGCTTCGGCGATACCCCGCTGCACAATGCGATCGAGGGTGGCGATCCAGCCGTCGTTGCTGTGCTGCTGGAGCACGGCGCGGATTTTGAGGCTAGAGACGACTTCGGCGATTCGCCGCTGCATATAGCTGTAGACGAGGGCAATTCGGAAGCTGTCCGGATGTTGGTGAAATATGGCGCCGACATTGGCGCCTACGACGGTCTGGGCGATACCCCGCTACACAGTGCCGCGGGTAAGGGCAACGCAGCTCTAGTCCAGGTGCTCTTGGACCTCGGCGCCGACATCGAGGCCAAGGACAATCTCGACAACACACCGCTTGAAACGGCAGCCCATCACGGCGACCGCGCCACGATGTCCGTACTGCTGGATCGAGGCGCGATCGTCGGCGATCTCTACTGGAGCGAAGCGAGCCTGCGCCTGCTTATTGACGAGCGAAGGTCAGGTTCAACTGCAGCAACGGCTGCCGGTTCCTAGCGCCTCTTTCTCACAGGCACTCGGTAGCCAAGCCGGCCAGTCGATGTCGGCAGACTAGGGCTTAGCCGCAGTCGCTGTAGCCGCAGGAGACGCACTTCATGCAGCCCTCGGCGTAGTGGAGCTGGCTGCCGCCGCAGGAGGGGCAGGCGCCCACGAAGCCCTGGTCGCGCGCCGCGCCTTCCACGTACGTCTCGGCCGCCGGCGCCGAACCGCTGCCAAAGGTCGTCGCGCTCTGGGGAGGCGCCGTCGCGACCGTCACGGCCGGCTGTTCGGCCGGGTCGGGCGTATACGTACCTTCGCCCTGCAGATCCACCATTGGGACGAAATCACCGTTCTCGACATGGATCCGCTTGGCCATCGCCTGGGCGATTCCATCGCCGCAGGAGAGCACGCGTTCGGGGCCGAACCCGGCGGGCCGGTGGCAGGTGATTCCCCGCAGGGTCTTTTGTACCTCTTGGACCGGCACGCCCGAGCGCAGCGCCAGCGATGCCAGCCGGCCAATGGCCTCGGTTTGCGCGGCCGCGCAGCCGCCGGCCTTGCCAAGGGTCGCGAAGGTCTCGAACGGCAGCCCGCGCTCGTCGTCATTGATCGTGACGAAGAGGGGGCCGCAACCGGTTCGGATACGGGTCGTCGTGCCGTGAATCTGGTCGGGCCGCTCGCGTTCCACGGCGGCGACGATCGGCAGCGGCGTGCGGTCGGCGTGCTCGTCCGAGGCGCCATTGGTTGCGGGCGTCGGCGTCAGCTTGGGCGCATGGCCGTTGCTGTGGCCATTGACCGGGGTGGCCGCCACAGGCACGGGAACCTCTTCAGCGGGCGCCGGTGCCTCCTCTGCAGGCGCCTCGGCCTCGGCCATTTGCGGTTCGTCGCTTTCATCGCGGCGCGTCTTGTCGCCGGAGTCGCTGGTGGTCAGCACCTGGAAGTCGCGGCTGCCGTCGCGGTAGACGGTCACGCCCTTGCAACCCAGTTCATAGGCCCGCCAGTAGCCGCGTTCCACGTCCTCGCGGGTGGCTTCGTGCGGGAAGTTGATCGTCTTGGACACCGCGTTCTCGGTGTGGGCCTGGAAGGCGCTCTGGATGCGGATGTGCCACTCGGGCGACACGTCGTGAGCCGTCACGAAGATGCGGCGGGCCGACTCGGGCACGCCCTCCAGCACCTGCAGGGCGTCTGCCGGCGTCTCGTCGGTGATCCGCAGGCTGCCGTGATTGGCCTCGATGGCGTCCACCAACTCTTCGCTGAAGAATCCGCGGCGGCGCGCGTACGTCTCGAAAATCGGGTTCACGTAGCGCAGCGTGGTGGCGGCGTTGTCGTCGCTGTCGCGCATCACGTTCTTCCAGAAGATCAGCGCAAAGAGCGGTTCAATGCCGCTGGAGGCGTCGGCGATCATGCTGATCGTGCCGGTCGGCGCGATGGTGGTGACCGTGGCGTTGCGACGCTCGCCGTGGCCCTTTCGGTCCCAGGCCGAGTTGACGAAATTGGGGAACGCGCCACGCGCGGCCGCCAGGTTCTCGGAGGCGCGCCGGCCTTCGTCGTTGATGAACTGCATCACGTCGCTGGCCAGCGCCTCGGCTTCCGGGCTGTCGTAGGGCAGGCCCAGGTGGAACAGCACGTCGGCCCAGCCCATCACGCCCAGCCCAACCCGCCGGTTGCCGTGCTTGACGATGGCGTCGATTTCCTCCAGCGGGAAGTTGGAGGCTTCGACCATGTCGTCCAGGAACCGGACGGACAGATGCACGTCGCGCCGCAGGGCGCGCCAGTCAATGCGCGTGCGGTCCTTGGTGAGGTGCCAGTTGAGATTCAGGCTGCCGAGCACGCAGGCCTCGTAGGGCAGCAGCGGCTGCTCGCCGCAGGGGTTGGTGGTGTCCTGCGGCGCAACGTCCGGCGTGGGGTTGGTTCGCTCCAGCCGGTCCAGGAAAATCATGCCCGGTTCGCCGTTGAGCCAGGCGCCGTCGACCAGGCGCTCCCAGACGTCTCGGGCTCGCAGCCGCTCGGTCACCTCTTCAGTGCGGGGGTTGACCAGGTCATAGTCGGTGTCGTCTCGCACGGCCTGCATAAAGGCGTCGGTGATGCCGACGGAGATGTTGAAGTTAGCGATACGGCCGTCTTCGGTCTTGCAGCCGATGAAGTCCAGGATGTCCGGGTGATCGACGTTGAGAATGCCCATGTTGGCGCCGCGGCGGGTGCCGCCCTGCTTAATCTCGCCGCAGGAGTAGTCGATCATCGACATGAAGCTGATCGGCCCGCTGGCCACGCCGCCGGAGCTGCGCACAAAGTCGCCGCGCGGGCGGATGCGCGAGAAGTTGAACCCGGTGCCGCCGCCGCTCTGGTGAATGATGGCCGCGTGCATGTCGGTGGTCTTGATGCTGAGCAGGTCGTCGTCGATGGGCAGCACAAAGCAGGCCGCCATCTGCGCGTAGCCCTGGGGCTTGCCCGCGTTCATCAGGCAGGGGCTGTTGGGCACGAAGCGCAGGCCGCGCAGCAGGTCGTACATGGAGTCCACGATCTCGTCGTGGCCTTCGGCGTCCACCCAGCCCCGCTCGCGCTCGACGTCAACCACGCCGCGCACCACGCGGTCAAAGAACTCGTCCGTGTCTTCGATGGGGTGGTCGATGCGGTCCTTCAGGAAGTAGCGCTTGCGCAGCACGGCCAGCGCGTTATCCGAGAGGTCCGGATACGTTGCGCCGTGGCTATGCATAACGCGTCTTTGATGGCACCGAGAATCGGTAACTCGGTCGCCACCCTCCCCACGTGGCGGAAGGGATCTCGACCAGAGACCCGTCCTCAGTATTACCACGCTCGAGTTCAGTACGAATTTGTCCCAGTCCTTCGCTTACCAGCGCCTCGTGCGCCCCCCAGGTGCTCGCCGAGTCCTGCGGGAAGGCCACACCCATCGAAAACTCCGTTTCCGCGTGCCGCAGACCGAAGAGCACCAGGTCGTACGCGCCGGTGGACGGGATGACTTGCGCGAAATCTATGGCGAATTGCCGACCGTCGCGCGTCCGATGCAGTTCGCCGAGCAGTCTGATCACCGCCGCGCTCCTAATCTGAGTGCACGTCCCCACCCGTGCGCCACGGCATCGTGAATGAGGCGGTCCGTTGCCTCTAAGCTGCGACCCGAACTGTGAATCAGCCAAGGCCGCATACCACATATAGGTGGGGAGAAATCTTTGCATCCCATATGCTGGGTGTCAACCCGACTTATCAACACTCAGGCAGCATCGGCTTTCCACAGTCCCACCTTACTAGGCGTGGGGACATTCCAGCGCTCGTCACTCCCTCCGTCCCTTGAAGTGGGGTCGGGAGCACGGTGTTCCGTGCGGTGATCGACGCCACGGACAGGCGCACAAGTTGTCCACCGCTCGTCCACACGCCGGACGAGCGTCCAGGAAACGGATCGTCAGCCGGCGGCGGTCTGTAGTTCGGCGATACGGCTGTCGCGGCCGACTACGATCAGCATGTCGCCCTCGTTCACGCGCTCGGACAGGCCGGGGGTAACGATCAACTCGTTGCCGCGCTTGATCACCAGCACGTTCACGCCAAACCGGGCGGCCAGGTTCAGGTTGGCCAGCGACTGCCCGGCGAACGGGGTGCCGTCGATCTCGGTGATGCCCAGGTGCGGCAGCAGTTCCAGGTAGTCCAGCATGCCGGGCGTGGACACGCTCTGGGCCAGGCGCAGCGCCATGTCGCGCTCGGGAAAAACCACGCGGTCCGCGCCAACCCGTTCCAGGATCAGCCGGTGCACCTCGCTGGAGGCCTTGGCGAAGACTCGCGGCACGCCCAGGTTCTTCAGGTGCGTCGTGATCAGCACGCTGGCCTCGACTTCGGCCATGGCCACCACGGCCAGATCCACGTCGGTGGCGCCAACTTCGCGCAGCACCGCCTCGTTGGTGGCGTCGCCCACGACCGCCTGATCCACCACGTCAGTGGCCATCTGGACGGCCTGCTCGGACGTGTCAAGCACCACGACTTCGTGCCCGGACTCCGCCAGGGTGCGGGCCAGGCTGCTTCCAAACCGGCCGAGACCGGTCACCAGGATCTGCATGGGTCGGGTCGGCGACTAGCCGACCTTGATGGCCTCCTCCGGGTACCGGACCGCCGGCTGATGCTCGCGCGTGACGAGCGCCTGGGCAAGAGTCAGGGCGCCCAGGCGGCCGACGAACATGGTTCCGATCAGCACGAGTTTAGAAGCCACGGTTAGATCGGCCGTAATGCCCGTGGAATAGCCGACGACGGCGAACGCGCTCACGGCCTCGAACAATAGGTTTGACAGCACCGTTTCGGAGCCGCGCTCCGCGATGGACATGAGCACTGTAGCCAGGAGCACCGCGACACCCGACAGCCCAACGACGGCCAGCGCGCGCATGACCGAGTGCTGGGCGATGCGCCGACCAAAGGCCTCTGGGAAGCGACGACCTCGGATGTGCGACACCATCGCGATGAAGAGCACGCTGAAGGTGTTGACGGTAATCCCGCCGGTGACTGCGGCCGAAGCGCCGCCGATAAACATCAGGACGATCAGGACGATCAGCGTGTCGGTGTGGAGACGACCCATATCGATGGTCGAGAATCCGGTTGTGCGCCAGACCGCATGGTTCAGCGCGGCGTTCGACCGCAGGCCAAGGTCGTCCTCGGGCACCGCGCCGCCGAAATCCGGCGAAAGCACCAGTAGCAGCAGGAATCCCGCGATCAAGAGGGCCGGCATGGCCGTCAGCACGATCCGGGACTCAAGCCCCAGGCGCCGCCAGAGCCGCCGACGTATCACGTCGAAGATCACCATGAACCCGATGGCGCCAATGATCGCCAGCGCCGCCAAGATGCC
>DAOUJT010000202.1:0-7416 GCA_034422315.1 Chloroflexota bacterium
TCGTCGCCACCCACGACAGCGAAATCGTCAACAACCTCCGCCGCCGCGTCATCCGCATGGACGCCGGCGCCATCCTCGCCGACGAACCCGTCGGCGTCTTCAGCACCAGCTGAGACATCAATACGAGCGATTCAAGAATCGCCCGCCCGCGGCCGACGGTGGGATCCGCGTCGCATAACCCGCAGTCTGCCGATCTAACGCAAGTTGTACCAGGTCCGTATGTCCAACTCGCGTTGGACGCCATTCTCGATCCGTAGCCTGGACTGCGCCGCGTATTCCTCGTTCAACTCGATGAGGATCGCCCTGCGATTCAACTCCGCGGCGGCGACGCCGGTCGTTCCGGACCCGGAAAAAGGGTCGAGCACGGTATCTCCCGGTCGGCTGCCCAGCCGGATACAGCGTCGCGCCAGCTCCCTGGGAAAAGTGGCGGGATGGGCAACTCCGCCTGAATCAGGGCCCAGGGACCAGTAGTTCCTGAGATTCGCCCCCGTGTCCTCTCGGACGGCCTCATTGTCATAGAAGTACTTTGGCCGCTTCGAGAACAGAAAGACTTGCTCGGTCGCGTTCGACGGTCGGTTCCTGACACTCTCAGGCATGGGGGCCCTTTTGATCCAGGTGATATTCGAACGCAGCAGCCACCCGTCCGCCTGCAGCGCAAACGCCACGCGCCACGGCAGACCCATCAGGTCGCGGTCTTTCAGTCCCCAGCAGTCGGGAACTTTGCAATTGCGTTTCTGGATCAGCTTCTTCGTGTTGCCAACCTGGGCGTTTGGACCGCTTCGCCCCGTTCCCCCGTTGCGCGCATACCCGTCCCCGACGTTCAACCACAGCGTTCCGTCGTTGGACAACACGCGACGAACCTGACGGAAGATCGCGACGAGGCGTCTCACGTACACGTCCGGTGACGGCTCAGCGCCAATCTGTGACTCGTGGTTGTAGTCCCGGAGGCCCCAGTACGGCGGCGACGTGACGCAGCATTGAATGGATGTGGAGTCCATCCCGGGCAGAAGCACTCGACTGTCGCCGACGAGTATTTCGATCTCGCCGTAAGCGAAGCGGTCGAGTGATGGGTCGCTCGTCGTCATCGGCGGTTCGCGCTTCGGCCCGGGTCGATTCGTCCACTGCACATGGTCACATAGCGCGATTCACCCCGGCTTGAACGCGTGCGCGGCGTTTCCAGCCACGGACCGGCAGCCTCAGCCGGCGTGCGGTCTCCAGCGGCGTCCACGCCCCGGCGCATGGCTTCTCGGCCCGGATACAGCGCTGCCTCGCCAGTGGCCGTCGTCAGGCCATCCGCGGGTTTCTCACCGCCTCCTCACGCCGCTGCGCTACCGTGGAATCAGCCTCCCCTGGTCCAACGTCCCATGCAACGCCCAATCCGCACCGCCCTCATGCTGGCCAGCACCGTCGTCGCGCTCTGTCTCGTCTTCTCCATCGGCTTCGTCGCTGGCGCCACGGCGCTGGGGCCTGGCGTCCCGCCGCCGCAGGTCGTCGCCGGTGATCCGCCGCCGGAACTCAAGGACGAGGACGAAGCGGTCGATTTCAGCTTGTTCTGGGAGGCCTGGAACGTTATCCAGGACAACTACTACGACGGTCCGTTGGCGGCTGAAACCTTGCGCGAAGGCGCCATCCGCGGCTTGGCCCAGGCCACGGAGGATCCATACACCCTCTACCAGGATCCGGAACAGGCCCGTCGATCCAGCGCGCATCTGTCTGGTTCGTACGTCGGCGTCGGCATTCGCATTGAGCTTCGCGACGACTTCCCCTTCGTCATCCAGCCGTTGCCTCAATCGCCGGCCGAGGCCGCGGGCATCGGCATCCACGAGTACGTCCTGGCCGTCGACGGCGTCTCGACCGAGGGCATGGCCCTGTCGGAATTCGGACAACTCGTGCGCGGCGAACGCGGGACGCCCGTCATACTCACCCTGCGGCGCCAGGGCGAAACGACCGAGCGCGACGTCACCGTCATCCGCGACCGGATCATCATGCAATCGGTGACGACCAGGGTCATCGACGACGTCGGCTACCTGCGCATCGCCAACTTCTCGTCACGAACGTCCGGCGAGGTTCAGCACGCCCTCAGCGGGTTTCAGACCGCGGGCGTCGAGCGGCTGATTGTGGACCTGCGCAACAACCCCGGGGGGCTGCTTGACGCTAGTGTCTCGGCCACCAGCCGCTTCCTGCCCGAGGGCGAGCTGATCCTGCGCCGGGAAAGCCGCAAGGAGCCGACACAGATCTACAACGCCGTCAGCGGATTCCGCGATCTGCGCACCCCAATGGTCGTCCTGGTCAATTCCGGGTCGGCCAGCGGCTCCGAGGTGTTTGCGGGCGCTCTCCAGGCCCATCGCCGCGCCACGCTCATCGGCGAGCAGACGCATGGCAAGGGCTCCGTGCAGGAACTGCACAAGCTCTCCGACGGCTCCATCATGCGCGTCACCAGCGGGATCTGGTTCACCCCGGCCGGCATCGCCCTGGCTGGCGCCGGCAGCGGCCTCACGCCGGATCTCCAGGTCGAAATGCCCGACGGCCAGCTGGGCGGTGACGATGATTCCGTTCTGGCCGCGGGCCTTGAAGCTGTGCGCGCCCTGCCCCTGGACGTTAGCCGCTAGCCGCCGGTGCCGGCGCGGGGCTTGGGGCCGTAGCCGGGATCGCCGCGATCAGGCGCACGCCGTAGCCCCTCGCCACCTTGGCCCCGGGGCCCGGTTCCTGCCCCACCACAATCTCGCCGGCCGCGCCGGGGGTTGGGATGAGCCGGATTGATCCGACCAGCAGACCGTTGTCGAACAGCGTCCGCTCGGCCGCGTCGATGGCTAGCCCAACCAACGGGGGAACCACAACCTCCCCGATACGCACCACCGTCAGTTGCACCTCGGACCCGCTCGGCACGCCTTGGCCGCTGGCCGGAACTTGCGCAACCACGACTCCGTTCGGCGCCGAATCGTCCTCGACGTAGGTGGTCTCGCCCACCGCCAGCCCGACGAGCTCGATTGCGCGCCGCGCGTCGTCTTCCGCCCGCCCAACCACCAGTGGCGCCGGCACGATCTCCACGCCGCGGCTGATCTGCAACACCACCACCGATCGCCGATCCACCACCGCCCCCGCCAGCGGTTCCTGGCCCAGCACCGTTCCGGCCGGCACGTCCTCGTTGAAGGCGGCGACCTCAATGACCTGGAATCCCCGCCGATCCAGGTCGTCGCGCGCGGCATCCGCCGACAGCCCGACTACGTTCGGTAGCGGCGCCAGCGACGGTCCGCGGCTCACGGTCACGATCACCGGTTCCAGGCGCTGAAGCGAAGCGCCGGCTGCGGGACTCTGGCTGATGACTAGCCCTTCGGGCGCCGCGTCGTCGAAGGTTTCTTCGATCTGCGGCCGGAATCCCGCGTCTTCCAGGGTCTGCCGCGCCGCCTCCCGATCCAGATTCACGACGGACGGCACCTCCGCAACGTCGGCGCTCGGGTCTTCCCGTCGCGGCACCAGGCGCTCGTCGCTGGTCGTCGCCGGCGCCTGCGGCTGCAGCAGTGCGGCGGCGTCCTCCACCAGCGGCCGCAGCCCGGCCAACGGATCCGTCACGGCGGCCAGGACGAGCATGAAAACAACCACGGCCGTCCCCAGCGCCAGGGCGAGTCCCCATACCGGGACTGGGGTTCGCCGGGCCCGCGGTCGACTGCGGCGTCGCACGATTCGGCGCGGTCGACGGGGTGGGCCGTAACGCCGGACCTGCCGTCGGGGTCGGTTCGCCACGCTGCTCATGTGCCTGGGTCGGTCAGGAAACAGTCTCGATCTGCGCCTCTTGAGCGTACGCTGCGGTGTCGGCCAGTGGCCTTACGCGGCGGCGGCACTCCGTCGCCTGGACGCGCGGCGTGTCGACGCGGGCGCGTGGCCGTTGGTCGGCTCATCGTCGGTCGGCACGCCGTCCAGGCGTAGCGACAGCAACTCCGAGACCCCGTCTTCGCGCATCGTCACGCCGTAGACCGTGGACGCCGCTTCAACGCTGAGGGCGTTGTGGGTAATCAACAGGATCTGCGTGCGCTCGCTCAGGCTGAGCACCTGCCGGCAGAACCGCATCACATTCTGATCGTCCAGCGCCGCGTCCACTTCGTCCAGGATGCAGAACGGCGGCGGGCGAATCTTCAGCAGCGCCAGGATCAGCGCCGCCGAAACCAACGCTCGCTCGCCGCCCGACAGCGCCGCCAGTTGCTGCGGCCGCTTGCCCGGCATGCGAATCGAGAACTCCACCCCGGTCTGTTCGATGTCGTTGGGCGACGTGAGCGTCATGTGCGCCTCGCCGCCCCCGAAAAGGTCGGTAAAGGTCTCGCTGAATGCCGCGTTCATGGTCTCGAAGGTGGCCATGAATTCGGTGTGCAGTTGCTGCTGGAGATCGCGCGCCAGCGTCTGCAGGTTGCCCTCGGCGCCTTCCAGGTCCGCGATCTGTCGCCGCGCGTCCTCCACCCGGCGGCGCTCCTGCTCGTACTCCTCCGGGGCCAGCGGGTTGATCGGCCCCAGCCGGCCCAGCATCTGCCGGAGCTCGGCGGTGCGCCGTTCGATCTGGCCGACCGGCGTCGTGGCCTTGGCCGCCTCCAGGCGTTCGCTGCCCAGGTCGTCACGAGCCTGGGTCCGGATCTCGGCGCGCCGTTCCACCAGGCGTTCGGTCTCGCGCTGCGCTGCCGCCACCTCCGCATCGGCCCGGGCCTGCTCTTGCGCTCGCACTTCCGTCTGCATTTGCAGGCGCTGGAGCTCCAGGCGAGCCTCCAATGCCTCGGACTCCAACCGACGCACCAGGTCCTCGTCCGGTGCGTCGGCGTCTTCGGCTTGTGCGTCCATCTCCTCCAGTGCGGTCGTCGCCGCGCTCCGCGCACGCTCGGTCTCCAGCCGCTCGCGTTCCAGGCTCTCCGCTTCCGACCGTGCCTGCGCCGCCGCCATGCTTCGCTGGGCTGCCTGCGTCCGTAGATCGGCCGCGCGGCGCTCGTTCACACCCAGCGCCGCCTCCAGTGCTGCCAGTTGCGCCTCGGCCTCCGCGGTTCCCGTCGCGGCTTCTCCCGATTGGTCGAGTTCCTCGCTCAGCCGCGTCACAGCGCGCTCGGACTCCTCGACGCGCGGCGCCAGCTCCTCCAGGCGCTCCTTGACGCCGCCCAGGCGTTCCTCCGCGTCTCGGGTTCTCGCGGCTTGGGCTTGGGCTTCGGCCTCGACACGCTGATGCCGCCGGATGGCCGCGGTCGCCGTGTCGTGCGCGTGCTGACGCGCGCTGGCCGCGGTGGCGCTGGCCGCTTCGGCGCTGCGCAGGACGGCGTCCGCGGCGCGCAATGCCTCGTCGGCGGTCCTCGCGGCGTGTTCCAGCTCTGGCTGTCGACGTCGAGCTTCGACCAACGCCCGTCCCGCCTTGGCCAGCCGCTTACCGATGTCCCGTCCCGCCGCGTCCTGCGCGCTCAGCCGCACCGTCCCGTCGACGTCGATAGCGTCGCCGTCCAGCGTCACGATCTGGTAGTCGGCAAGGTCGGTCTGGTCTTGGCGCGCTCGCAGCGCGGCGCTCAGGCTCTCGGCCACCGCCACTCGGCCCAGCAACCGCTCCACCAGGTCGGCGTCGGGACCGATGGCCTCCACCATGTCGCCCAATGTCCCGCGCAAACCCGCCACCGGCGCCGCGACCGCGTCGCCCTCGTACGGCCATCCCCTGAACCCGGCCGCCGGCCGCCAGCGCAGCCGACGCAGTTGCAAGTCCCGTGCGGCCTCGCGTAGAGCCGTCCCGTCGGTTGGTCGAGCGACCAGCAACGTGTCCAGACCGCCGGCGAACGCCGCCTCCAGGAGACGCGCGGCCTCGGGGCTGCGTGGTCGCATCCGGTCGCGCAACCGGCCGATCACCGTGCCGGGCGCCGATGTCGCCAATGCCCGTATCGCCTCGTCGGTTCCGCCGTCCTGCGCGTGGGCGTCTTGCAGCGCGTCCAGTTCCCGTTGCAGCGCGGCGCTGGCCTCGGACCCCGCGCGTAGGTCCGCCTGCGCGCGCGCCTGGGCCTGCTGCGCGGCTCGAGCCGCGGCTACGGCGGCGCGCTGCGCGGCCGCTGCCTGGTCAACGCCTGCCGCGGCTGCCTGCGCGTCGCGTTCCGCCGCCTCAGCGGCCGCACGCGCAGCCGTGGCCAGGTCGCGGATGTCCTCCCCCTGGTCCTGGAGCCGCGTGAGCTCGGCCTCCAGCGACTCCCCCTCGCCCAACAGGTGCCGCTGGCGTTCCCGCAACGATGTCCGCCGGTCCCGTGCGCTGGCCAGCTGGCCGGCCAGCGTCTGCATTCGACCCCGCCGTTCGCGCTCTGGTGCCAGCGTTTCGAGCAACCGCTGCCGCTCGCTATGCACCTGCGCCACGTGCGCATCCAGCTCCGCTAGCGACTGCTCGGCAACCCGCGCTTCCTCCGCCAGCGCCTCGGCGCGCGCCGCCAGCCCCGCGCCCCGTGCGCTCAGGTCGGTGTGGCGGCTTTCCAGGTGTTGCTGCCGTTCCACCAGCCGCGCCCGTTGCGCCGCCCGCTCCGCCGCCTCGCGTCGGGCCTGCTCCACCTGCCGGCGCGCCGTCGCCAGTTCCCGCTCCAGCTCCGAACTCCGCAGCGACGCCTGCGCGGCCTGTCGGCGCAGTTCTTCCGCCGGTTCGGCCAGGATCGCCGCCAGCGTGTCGGTGGCTTGCAGCTCGCGCTCTTCCGCGGCCTCGAGTTGACGGTTCACCGTGAACAGCCGGTGTCGAGCCAGCGTCATCTGGCCCTCGCGCAGTTCGCGTTGCAGATCCGCCCCGCGCTCGGCGACCTGCGCCTGCTCGCGCAGCGTGTCCAGCCGGGACTCGATCTCGGCCGCCAGGTCCCGCAGGCGCTGCAGATTCCGCCGCGTCTCCGTCAGACGCCGCCAGGCCTGATCGCGACGCGCGTAAAAGCGGGCCACCCCTGCGGCTTCTTCCAGGAACGCCCGCCGATCCTCCGGCCGCTGCTGCAACACCTGCTCCACCTGGCCCTGGTTGATCACCGAGTGCCCGCCGTGACTCGCGGAGCCCGCACTCATCAGGTCCAGCACGTCCCGCAGGCGCACCCGCGCCCCGTTGATCGTGTACTCCGACGCGCCCGTCCGGAACAGCCGCCGCCCGATCACCACCTCGTCGAACTCGGTCGGCAGCCAGTCGGCCGCGTTGTCGAAGGTCAGCCGCACGTCGGCCATCCCCGTACGCCGCCGCGAATCCGAGCCGCCGAAGATCACGTCCTCCCCCCGGCGAATTCGCAGCAGCCGCGGCGCCTGCTCGCCCATCGCCCAGCGGATCGCGTCCGACAGATTGCTCTTGCCCGCGCCGTTCGGACCCACGATGGCCGTCACCCCGGGACGAAACTCCAGCGTCGTCCGCCGCGGAAAGGTCTTGAACCCCTGCAGGTCAACTCGCCGCAGGTACATCCGTCGTCC
>DAOUJT010000203.1:0-2810 GCA_034422315.1 Chloroflexota bacterium
TTGCCACCCAATCCACGTGAAAGTTGCCACCGATTCCAAGGCAAAGTTGCCGCCCATTCCATTCGAAGGCTGCCACTGATTCCACGGCAAAGTTGCCGCCCTGGAGCGTGCCGTCGCGGATGACGGACTGAGTACGCTGCCGCTTTTCCAACAGGAGGGAGCGGCAGATGCCAAGGTCGAGATCAGCCATGCGACAGATCCGGGAAATATTGCGCTTGAAGTGGGAGGCGGGCCTCAGCGACCGCCAGATCTCCATCGGCAGCGGGCTGAGCCGCCCGACGGTGGCCAAGTACGTTAGCCGGGCGGCGGCGTGCGGCCTGGGCTGGCCGCTGCCGGCGTCGCTGGACGATGCGCAGCTGGAGCGGATGCTGTACCCGCCGCGGGAGCCTGTGGCGTTGGGCGCCCGTCCGGAGCCGGACTGGCTGGCGGTGCACCGGGAGCTCAAGCGCAAGGGCGTGACGCTGCAGTTGCTGTGGGACGAGTACAAGGCCGCCCACGCACAAGGCTACCAGTACAGCGCGTTCTGCCAGCACTACCGAATGTGGCTCGGCAGGCAGGATCTGGTGATGCGCCAGGACCACCGCGCCGGCGAGAAGCTGTTCGTCGACTACGCCGGGCAAACCGTCGCGGTGGCCGACCCCGAAACCGGCGCGGCGCGGCCGGCGCAGGTCTTCGTGGCGGTGATGGGGGCCTCGAACTACACCTACGCCGAGGCGACCTGGTCGCAGCGCCTTGCCGACTGGATCGGCTCGCACGTGCGGGCCATGGCGTTCCTGGGCGCCGCGCCGGAGATCGTGGTGCCGGACAACCTGAAGTCGGCGGTGCGCCGGGCGCACCGCTACGAGCCGCAGCTGAACCGGTCCTACCGGGAATGGGGCGAGCACTACGGCGTGGCCATCCTGCCCGCGCGCGGTGCGCGGCCCCGGGACAAGGCGAAGGCCGAACAGGGCGTGCTGGTGGTGGAGCGCTGGATCCTGGCGCGGCTGCGCGACCGCCGGTTCCTCTCGCTGGCCGAACTCAACGCGGAGATCGCGGGGCTGCTCAAGCCGCTCAACGACCGGCCGTTCAGGAAGCTGCCGGGCAGCCGGCGCTCGCTGTACGAGTCGCTGGACCGCCCGGCGATGCGGGCGTTGCCGGCCAAGCCGTACGCGTTCGCCGAGTGGCGGACGGTGCGTGTGCACATCGACTACCACGTGGAGGTCGACGGCCACTGCCACTCGGTGCCGTACCAGCTGGTCAAGCAGCAGCTCGACGCCCGCTTCACGGCCAACACGGTGGAGGTGTTCCACAAGGGACGGCGGGTCGCCAGCCACCGCCGGGCGCACCGCCGCGGGCGTCACACCACGGTGGCGCAGCACATGCCGCGCAGCCACCGGGCCCATGCCGAGTGGACGCCGCAACGGCTGGTGCGCTGGGCTCGGAAATGCGGCCCCGCGACCGCCGAACTGGTGCACCACGTGCTCGCCACGCGGGTTCATCCCCAGCACGGCTTCCGCAGCTGCCTGGGCATCATGCGGCTCGGCCAGCGTTACGGCGACGGGCGTCTGGAGGCCGCCTGCCGCCGCGCCCTGGCGCTTGGCACGCACGCCTACAGGAGCATCGAATCGATTCTGAGGAACGGACTGGACAGGAAGCCGTTGCCGACGCCCACGCCGGAGGCGCCGGCCGTCGAGCACCCCAACCTGAGAGGTCCGGACTACTTCAACTGACCAGGGAGGACCCTACGATGATGTATCACCCAACCCTTGAGAAGCTGGCGGAGTTGCGCCTGACCGGCATGCGCCAGGCCTTGCTGGACCAGTCGGCCATGGCCGACATCGAGGAACTCGCGTTCGAGGAGCGGCTCGGCCTTCTGCTCGATCGGGAGGCGACCGCCCGGGCTGACCGGCGTCTCCAATCGCGGCTGCGCAACGCCCGGTTCCGCCAGTCGGCCACCGTCGAGGACCTCGACTACCGGACCCCGAGGGGGCTCGACCGGACGCTGATGAACAGCCTCATCGGCGGCGGCTGGATCAACAAGCACCTCAACCTGCTCATCACGGGCCCGACCGGCGTCGGGAAGACGTGGATCGCCTGCGCGCTCGGCAACAAGGCCTGCCGCGACGGCTTCACCGCCCAGTACCACCGCCTCTCCAGGCTGTTCGACTCGCTCGCCCTCGCCCACGGCGACGGCCGCCATCCCCAGATCATGAAAAAGCTGGCCCGAACCGACGTGCTGCTCATCGATGACTGGGGGCTCTCGAAGCTCACCGCCCCCCAGCGCCGGGAGCTGCTCGACATCCTCGACGACCGCCACAACCGCAAATCCACCGTGGTGACCAGCCAACTGCCGGTGGACCTGTGGCACAAGATGATCGGCGAGCCGACCCATGCGGATGCGATCCTCGACCGGCTGGTGCACAACGCCTACCGGATCACGCTCAAGGGCGAGTCCCTGCGCAAAACCGCCGCCAACGTCGAGCCGGGGGACGGAACGTGAGGAGGGGTTGCGCATCGGCAGGGCCGACGCGACCGCGCCTGCGGCGCGACTGGGTTCCTGCAACGCCGACCGCCATCGCGGGCGGGGCCGGCCCGGACTCGACCCAAGGGTCCAGTCCGGCCCCGCGGAAAGGCTTGACATCGGGCGAAGCGTCTTCGACGCTTCGATCATCGCAAAGGAGGACGCCTATCGAAACGTGAGGTCCGTAAAGGCCGCGTCGCTGCGCCCAGCCCCGGAACCGGCAACCTTGCCCGGAACCGGTGGCAACTTAAACGTGGAACGGTCGGCAACTTTGCGGTGGAACAGACGGCAACTTTGCGCGGAATAGGCA
>DAOUJT010000204.1:0-4436 GCA_034422315.1 Chloroflexota bacterium
TCCTCATGAGCCACGTCGTCCTGGCCGGGCTCGACGAAGTACTGCAACTCCATCTGCTCGAACTCGCGGCTGCGGAAGATGAAGTTGCCGGTGGTGATCTCGTTGCGGAAGGCCTTGCCGATCTGGGCAATGCCGAAGGGCATCTGCACGCGCGCGGTGTCGCGCACGTTTTTGAAGTTGACGTAGGTGGACTGGGCGGTTTCGGGCCGCAGGTAGGCGACGGAGGCGTCGTCTTCCACCGGGCCCACGAAGGTGCGAAACATGGTGTTGAACATGCGGGGATCGGTGAGTTCGCTGCCGTCGTAGGGGCACTTTCCGTCGGGCACGTCGTCCTCGCGGAAGCGGCGGCGGCACTTCGGACATTCCACCAGCGGGTCGGCGAAGTGCTCGATGTGGCCGGAGACCTCCCAGATACGCGGGTGCATGAGGATGGAGGCGTTGAGGCCCACAACCTCCGGACGCACGTGCACGACGCGACGCCACCAGGCATCTTTGATGTTGCGGATCAGCTCGGCGCCGAGCGGGCCGTAGTCCCAGGTGCTGGCAAAGCCGCCATAAATCTCGGAGCTGGGAAAAACGAACCCTCGGCGCTTGGCCAGGGAGGTCAGGGTGTCAAGGTCGGGTGCGGGCATGGGTTTCCTCGTGGGTATCCAGGGTCATGGGGATGGCGTGGGCAAGGACGCCGTCTCGTCGGTGTTACGTCCCGGGCGATGGCCGGGGCGCGGAACCCGCGCCTGCCCGTTCCAGGATGTTGGCGGATGAGATGTCGCGTTCGACGACGGCTGTGGCGTAGCCGCGGAGCATGGTGCGGAGTTCGGCCCGAGTGGAAGGGTCGGCACGCAGGCGGGCGGCGCCGTCGAGGCCGTCCTGGGCGATGAAGCGCAGGGTCTTGAGCGTGTCGATGCCCAGCGAGTGGCTGGCGTTATCGCGCGAGCAGTCCGAGCAAACAACCCCACCAGTGCCTGGAGCGAACGCGTGGGCCCCCGGCTGGATTGCGCCACCGCATACCGTGCAGCGCCAGAGTTCGGGTGCGTAGCCGTGGAGATCCAGCAGATTGAGAGCCAGGGCGGAGAGCAGCGGTTCGGGGTCGGCGGCTCGCTGGTTAAGCGCGCCGAGAAACGAGACCAGGGCGGCGTAGGCATCGGGCGCGGCCTCGCCGTCTTCGCTGAGGCCGTCCAATAGCTCGACGGCCCAGCCGGCCGAGGCAAAGGCAGTCAGGTCGTCGCGGAAGCGGGGGTAGGTCTCGAGGCTTTGCGCCTGCGTGAGTACGTCAAGATTGGCGCCCACCACGCCCACGAGACGAACGCGACTGAAGAGTTCGATGTGAGGGGCGAGCTGGCTGGTTGGTCGCCGCGAACCACGCGCCACCAGGCGGCGGCGGCCGAACTCGCGCGTGAATAGCGTGACGATACGGTCGGCGTCGCCCAAGTCGCGGCGGCTGAGGACGACGCCTTCGGCTTTGTAGGTGCTGGAACGCTGGAGAACGGCCACGGGCAAGCCTAGCGCGGGCCGGTGGGCTCGGATTGCGCTCCGGCCGTGGGGCGGCGGATCACGTCCACGGTCTCCAGCCGGGGGCCGCGGGTCCGTCGGACTCGCAGTATCCAGCCGTCGTGTTCCACCGCGTCACCGGGAGTAGGCACCGCGCCAAGCCGGTGCATGACAAACCCGGCGACCGTGGCAAAGTCGCCCTCCGGCAGGCGACAGCCGGTGGCCTCGGCCAGGCGATCCGTGCGCAGCGTTCCGGACACCACAAATCTGTCGTGACCGAATTGCTGCACGTCCTCGAGTGGCGCGTCGTGCTCGTCGCGAATCTCGCCGACGACTTCCTCAACCAGGTCCTCCAGCGTGACGATGCCGGCCGGCGAACCGTGTTCGTCCACGACCAGGGCCATGTGGGAGCGGTCGCGCCGCATGGCCACCAGCAGTTCGCCGACCAGAGCCGTGCCGGGCGTGACGTGAATCGGACGAATGGCCGAATCCGGCACCGGCTGGCCCGTCGCCTGGGGATCGATAGCCAGCAGGTCCTTGACGTGCACAAAGCCAACGATGGTGTCCGGTGTATCGCGATACAGGGGAAAGCGCGAATAGCCCGTCATCACGGCCTGGCGCTCGATTTCGCGCACCGGCATGCCGGCCGGCACCGCGTGGACCGCCGAGCGGGGCGCCATGACGTCTTCGACCGGGTGTGAGGCGAAGCGCAGGGCGCGGTCGGCCAATTGCTGCTGGGGTGCGCTGATGGCGCCGAGCCGCCTTAGCTCGCCGAGCATGGAGCCGATCTGGGCGGGTGTGTAGGCGGGCGCCAGTTCGTCGCGCGGCGCCACGCCAAAGGCGCGGATGGTCAGGTTGGCCAGTTCGTTCAACACCCAGAGGAGGCCACGCATCGTGTTGGCGTACAGCCTGTACGGAAGGGCGAGCCATAGCAGCGTGCGCACGGGCTCGGCGATGGCGATGTTCTTGGGGGCCATCTCGCCCAGGACCATATGTAAGACGACGACGATGCTCAGGGCAATAATGCTGGCCAGCGCGTGCAACGGGGCGCCGGTGAGGCCGATCCGATCGGCGAGGGCCGCTTCCAGCACGTCGGCGATGGCCGGCTCAGCCACGAAGCCCAGACCCAGCGAGGCCATGGTGATGCCCAGCTGCGCGCCGGTGAGCATGAACGAGAGTTCGCGCATGGAGGCTACGGCCAGGCGGGCGGAGCGACGCCCCTCGGCGGCCCGGCGCTCCAGTTCGCCCCTGCGGCTGGCGGCGGCGGCCGTTATGGCGACTTCGGCGCCGACGAAGAAGCCATTCACGACGAGCAGCAGAAGGGCTACCACCAGCAGGACGGGGGTCATCCGACACTCCGTCGTGTCATGCCAGGGCGTTCCATGCGAACCCGGTCGACGCGTCGTCCATCCATTTCGGTCACGCGAAAGGTCCAGCCGCGAAACGAGACGGCGTCGCCGGCTCGCGGGATGCGCTGCAGGAGGGTCGTAACAAGACCGGCCAGGGTTTCAAACCGGCCCTCGGGCATCTCGAAACCAGTGGCTTCGCTGAGTTCGTCGCGTCGAATCCGCGCCGCCACGTCGTAGGCGCCGTCGTCCAGTGGCGTGACCAGCGCGGGTTCGGGCTTGTCGTATTCGTCCTCGATGCTGCCGAGCAACTCCTCGACGATGTCTTCCAGCGTGACGATGCCGGCGGCCTGTCCGAACTCGTCATGGACGATGACCATGGCGTGCTGGGCGGCCTGCATCTCGAGCAGCAAGGTGCGCAAATCGCGGCCCGTTGGCACAACCAGTGCTTGCTGCGATTTGGTCGAGACTGGCGTAGCGGCGCGGGCGGGCGCGGGAAGCGCCAGGACGTCCTTGACGTGGGCGATGCCGATGAACTCGCGGCCATCCGCGTCCCGGATCGGAAAGCGCGAATAGCCGGTGTCCATCGACAGGCGAGCCAGGTCGGCCAGGTTGGCGGTGGTCGAGATGGCGATGATCTGCGACCTGGGAACCATCACCTCGCCGGCGGTCGTGCGACCCAGGCCCAGCGCGCGGTCGAGCACCTCGTACTCGATTCCTTCGATGGTGTTTTCGTGCGCCGCCCAGCGCAGCGCCTCGTGCATCTCTTCCAGGGATTGGAACCCCTCCAGCTCTTCACGGGGGACCAGGCCGACGGCACGCATCGAGGCATTGGCCATGGCGTTGAGCAGTCGAATCACCGGCGAGAAGACGGTATTCACGAACATCGCGGGTGGCACGAAGAGCCGGGCGGTGGCCATGGGCCGGGAAATGGCCAAGTTCTTGGGACCCAGTTCGCCCAGCACCATCTGAATCACCGTGGCCAGGACGAGCGCCAGCGCCGCGGTCAGGGCGACCAGCGAGCCGTTATCAATGCCCGGGATCCACTCAAGCGCAGGCCGCAGCAAGGGACCGATGGCGTTATCCACCACAAAGCCCAACACGAGCGAGCTGACCGTGATGCCAAGTTGCGCGCCGGAAAGCTGAAACGACAACGTCTCGAGGCCGCGCCGGACGGTGCGGTCGCGCCGAGCGCCGCGGGCGGCGGCGGTTTCGACCTCGTAGCGGTCCACGGCGACCAGCGCGAACTGGGCGCCCGCGAACAGGCCGTTGATGGCGATCAGGCCAAGAAAGATCAGCAGACCGAACAGGATGTCGATGACGGGACTCCCCGGTTAGCTCGGGATGCTCGGAGCGCGGGTCAAGGACGAGACGTCGTCAGGCGGCATTGCCGTCTTCGTCCAGGCGAGTTACTTCCAGGCGGGTAATGCGGGTTTCCTTGACCGCATGCACGCGCAGGACCGCGCCGTTCACGTTGACGGACTCGCCAACCGCCGGCACGCGACCAAAGGCGCTGAAGGCCAGGCCACCCACGGTGTCCACGCCGTCGGCGGTAAGGGCGAGGCCAAGCTCGTCGTTCAGGTCCGAGATCGGCAGGCCGGC
>DAOUJT010000205.1:0-51739 GCA_034422315.1 Chloroflexota bacterium
TCACCGTCCGCGCCTGCGCCGAGTCCATCCTCCCCATCCACAGCCTGCAAATCGTCCAGGAAGGCGAAATCGTCGCCGAAACCCGCGAAGTCGCCGGCGCCCGCCGCCTCGACCTGACGGCCGACGTGCGTGTCACCGACGATTCTTGGATCGCCGCCCGCACCGGTGGCCCCAGCTACTTCGACGCCCCTGCCCACCACGACGGCTGGCACCGCAACCGCTTCGGCCACACCTCACCCGTCTACGTCACCACTGGTGAGGGCGACTGGTCCATGTGGAGCGACGAAACCGCCCGCTACATGCTCACCCTCATTGATGGCAGCATCCAATACATCCGCCAGCGCAGCACCCAGTACCCGAATGGCCACGCCGCCCACCACCACGGCCACCACGACCACCAGGCCTACCTCGAAGAACCCTTCCACCAGGCCCGCCAAGCCATCCACCACCGCATGCACGCCCTCGGCATCCCCCACTAGCTATGCATGAGCCTTGAATCAGTCGAGCTGAAAGCCCTCCCGCGGGTTAGCCATCCGCCATCCGCGCAAGGCCCGTCGCGGCGTCCAGCAGCGCCTCCTGCGCGGATATGCCCTCCAGCACGATTCCCGCGTCGATCGCATTCGTCAACACCCCGCGCTCCCGTCGTGAGAGGCGGATGTACGAAGCGCTTGCCATGAGATCGACGAGCATCTGGAGTTCTTCGTCCAGCAGCGCGGGCGCAATCGCGCGCAGCTGTTCAGGCGAGGACTTGGCGGCCGGCACGAACGCAACATCGCGCAGCGAGCGTTCCAGGGCGCGCATGGCGTCGTACGCCACTTCAGGTTCCAAGGTCTTGGCGGAGATGCCGATCATCGTCCACACATCGGCCGGGTTGCCCCCGGCGCCGAACGAGGGAAACGGCAGCAGAACCTGGTTCGCGAAAGGCCCGGAGCGCAGCCAACCGTAGCCCGGACCCTGGAGGGACTCGCCGAACATGCCAATGCTGCCCTCCGTATACGTAATCCAGACGCGCTCGCCGGACCGCTCCGGCTTTGGCGCGAACCCGTAAACGTGAGCCATGTCGTGAAAGAACTGCGCAATCTCCAGCGCCTCCGCACTGCGCAATGCGTCGAAAGTCCCGCTCGCGCCTCGCAAGTCGCCCAGCGCCGCCTGCAAGAACACGTATGCCGGCGGCCAGCTCGCGTAATCGCCGCCCGGACCCGGCCTCGGGTCCACTTGCAGCAGGAACCCCAGGCCGTGCTCGCGGCCCTCGATCGACGGTCCGCCCTGCATCGTCAGTCCCGCCTGCAGAAACGCCGAGCGGTCAAAGCCCTGGCGCTCGGGCATTTCGATCCCGGACTCCTTGGCCAGGTCGCGATTGAACACGATGCTCCAGGGAGCCACCGCAACCGGCAGGGTGTACTGAATGCCTTCGTGGAATCCAGTCTCCAGCGTCCCTGGCCAGAAGGCCTCGCGATCAAAGCCGGCATCGGACTGCAGGAAGTCGTCCAGCGGCAGCAGGTGCTCGGACTCCAGCAGATTCGGCAGATCGTGGGCATGGAACATCAGGAGGTCGGCCCCGCCGCCCGGCAGCGAATCGAGCTGCGCTGAGAGGCTTTAATCGCGCTTGAAGTGGTCGGTGATCGTGTGCCCTTCGTAGCGATACCGGCGCTCACTGGCAGCCGACGCGGCCAGTCCCGCCGACAAGAGCATCGGCTCGATCCCAAAACCCCAGACGCTCCACGTCGGCGCGGTAAACGCCACACGCACCGCCCGCTGAGCGCCTGGCTCGGGAAGGCCGCGCGTATCGCGCGGGGCGGCGTCGGTCACCGTCGCCGCCACGGCTCGCGCCTGCACGGTCTCGTGGCTTGCCGTCGGCGGTGCGGGCAGCCGAGTGGCTGCCTCTGACTCCTCCTCGCCGCAAGCGCCCAGCATCACCCCGGTGAACCCGGCCGTGTAGGCGGCCAGAAACCGTCGGCGGGTAATCCGCGGCCCACTGCCCGACGCGACGCGCAGCACTGGATGGTCAGAGTCTTGGGTCTGTTCGAAGTTTGGACGCAACGGACCGCTCCTCGGATGAGGGGCGCGACGCCGGCCGGGGCGCTCCGAGCGGCCCAGACCGCTCGCCCCGGCGGTGCGTAAGGCCTGCGGTTTCCAACGCTTCGCAGGCCCAACAAGTTGGACCACCATCATAGCTGCCCTATCCCGGCCATTGGGGACACGGGCGCGGGCCGCGACCGGTGCTGCCGTTCAGCCCCATCCCACCCAATCCACCACTCGCCTACAGCGTCAGCACCCCAACGTTCTGCATCCCCGAACTCGCCTCGTCCTCATCGCCGTCCTCAAGCTCCGTTGACTCGTCGAAGGCGCCGTCGTCTATCTCAAGCCGCGCCCGCAGCGCCGCCTCCTGATCCGGCGTGCAACGGATGACGCCGAAGTTGTGCATCGCGTCCAGTCGCTCATACAGCGTCGCGGGATCAACGCCGGGATCGATCTGGAGGGCGCCCGTGACCACCAGGGTGGCGTTCCCCGTCAGGAAATCGAAGCGGCTCTGTCGCAGCGTCTCCGCGGTGCCAATAAGCCACAACTCGCCCTCATAGAAGATCGGCTTGGTATCCGCCAACTTGCAGATGGCCCCCATCGCCGCCTGCAACCGAGCCGGACAAATCAGCAGATCCTCGGCCACCAGCGCTTCCAGGGCCCCCTGCAGTTCCTCCGCCTCGATGTCGTCGCCCACGATCACCGTCTCCGGGCAATACACCCTCGGGCTCGGCAACATCCCCAGCGTTGTGCGATTGAGTCGCAGCAGGCGGCGCACAGGCGTGAATCCAACCGGAACGGTGCGAACAGTCGCGCCCGTCGTTCGATCGAGAACCGCCTGAATCGCCTCGGCGTTCTCCCCGCGACAGCGCACGTTCCCAACCATGACCTCCAGCGAATCGATCTTCTGGGCAATCAGTTCGTTCGGAAGAACCTCCCGCGCGTCCACCGAACTCACCGCAACGATCTGACTTGCGTCGGGCAATGACCGCAGAAACGCTTCATCAAGAACCAGCTTCCCGCCGATCAGGCGCAGACGCCCACCTCCGCGAAAGGTCTTCACGACGCCTGCGTGGTACGTCAGCTTGGACTGCACGGCGCCGCTCAGCCGTTCAGGGCAGATGACCACGCCGGCCACCGCAAGTTCGCCTAACCCTTCCGCTAGCGCGTCAGCCGTGACGTCGCCGTCGACGATCAGTTGACCCAGCACCGCCAAATTGAGCGGTGCCGACCGATCCGCCAGCGAGCCGGCCGAGATCGTCATTTCGCCCTGTATCAGCTGCGCGTCCGCCGGCGCCTCCAGCGTGACACCCACGTTCCCCATCGACGCGCGCGCCAGGAGGCCGCGTGACTCCGGCGAATACACCACTACCCCCACGTTTTCGAAGACCGTCGGTCGACTGAACCAGTCCTTACTCGCTTTTCGCATGTCCACCACGCCGACGTTCTTGATCTTCAGCGGCTGCTGCTCGCCGCTTGTCTCGCCCGCCATCTGACAGCTCCTTTCTCGCGTCGGCCCTAATCGGCCGACGCGTGGTGCTCCCCGGTCCGAGGCTTTCCAACGTCATCGCCGACGCCTCGATGCCGTTGCCGGATCCGCTTCGTCGCCTGGTGCAGCCGCGAGCGAACTGTCGCCGCCGGCACCCCAAGCTGTCGGCCGATTTCCTGGCTGCTCATCCCCACCAGGTAGCGCTGAATCACCAGCGCACGATGCTGCGGCGGAACCAGGTCCAGAACCGCAAAGTCATCCAGCTGGTACGAGTCCTCGGCCGCTGTCGAGTTCCAGCGACCAAGCCGTTCGTTCAGCGCTTCTCGCCGCTGTCGGGCCGCCACTTCATCCAGGTGAATGCGTTTCAGCGTGGTGAACAGCCAGGACCGCCGCTGGTGCCGCTTCAGCCGTCCCAGCAGCGGCAGATGCGCCATCGCCCGCAGAAACGTCTCATGCACCAGGTCCTCCGCCGCATCCCGGTTCCCACTGATTCCCGTCGCAAAGCGCAACATGGCCTGCTCAAACTCCTCGTAAAGCTCACCTAGCTCCAGGTCAGGCACGTCCGGTCAACCAGCCCGCATATCAAAGGCATCCCGGCAATACCCTTCGCCGTAACCAGGTCCTTGCCTATACAACGCCCCAGCGCCGCAAAGTGTTTGATTGAAATCGGCTAGCTCTATTCAGTGCGGCCGCTTTAAATCCCTCTCCTGAGACCTTTGCCTAACCCAAGGGACGGGCGTCGGTGTCAATCGCCTCAAAGGGGCGCGCCGCTTCACCCTCTCCGAGGGGAGAGGAGAATTCGGGCGTCTTCGCCAGAAGAAGGTGAGGGGTCCTCCGGGCACCCAAGCCCGGGTTACGCAAATGTCTCTTTTCGAGGAGACGCCGTTCTTTCCCTTTCCTGGGAGAGGCAGAACCTGCCCCGGACTCGATCCGGAGGTGACCGGTCTTCCGGGCAACCGCCCCGACGCTACGCCGCGCTCAACCCCGCCCGATAAATCTCCCGCACCCGCTCCACCGCCGCATCCGACAGCGGCTCGCCCGAAGCCTGCACGTTCAGGTCCACCTCAAACGGACGCATCATCCCGGCCACCACCGAGGCCACCGCCTCGTGCGCCAGCACAAACTTCAGCGCCCCTTCGGCCATCGAGCTCACGC
This sequence comes from Chloroflexota bacterium, assembly GCA_034422315.1. Lineage (GTDB taxonomy): Bacteria > Chloroflexota > UBA11872 > UBA11872 > UBA11872 > UBA11872. The sequence continues at coordinate 4,664 of DAOUJT010000205.1, forward strand.
CCGGCTCATCCTCCAGGAACCGCATCTGCTCCGCCTGCTCCAGCTGCGCCAAGTACTCGTCACGCGGAATCACCCCGCGCTTGTCATTCCAAGCAAACGTCGTGTCCGCCGTCAGCGTCCCCGTCAGGAACCCCGAAGCCAGCGGCACCCTTGCAAACAGGCCCACGCCCTTCGCCAGCATCGCCGGCAGCAGCTCCTCGGCTGGCTCCTGGTTCAGGCAATTGAACGTCGTCATTATCGAGGCGATGTCGTTCTCCCGCACCGCCTTCAACCCATCCGCCATCGACCCAAGCGCCACCCCGTAATGCCGGATCTTCCCCGCCGCCCGCAACTCCTCCATCGCCCCAAACGACTCGTCCCACTCATGGTGATCCGGCGGCCGGTGCATCTGGTAGAAGTCAATCGTCTCCCGCTGCAGGCGCTTCAGGCTCAGGTCGCACTCCATCAGGATCGCCTCGCGCGACAAGTTGTGCACCGGACCGGGCCCGCCCGCCACGATATGCCCGTCCGTATCCATCGGAAACGCCACCTTCGTGGCAATGATCACGTCATCCATCCCCGCAAACGCCTGCCCCAGCAGCTCCTCGCTGCGACCCGGCCCATACACGTTCGCCGTGTCGTAAAACGTGATCCCCTGGTCATACGCATGACGCAACACCGCCAGGGCATCCTCATCCGAGATATCGCCCCACTCCATTCCGCCCAGTTCCCAGGTCCCGAACCCAACCTCCGAAACCTCAATGCCCGTATTCCCAACCTCGCGGTACTTCATCTGCCATCCCAGCGCTGCGGTCCCCAATCGACCCCTAGTTTCCGCTCAACCCTGCCCCCTGTCACGGCCACCCAGTGAATTACCCCCCGTTCGTGGTGAGCTGCCCCAGAGTCTTTCGGCGGGGCGTGTCGAACCACACCCACCGCGCCTCCACGCCGTCCTTCCCATCTCTCGTGGGGCCGCGTCTCAGACCAGCCTCTTCCGGTCGAGGTCAAACGGAGCTACTCCGGCCATCGCGTAACCTCAGCCAAAACCTCCGTAATGAGGGCGCATCAAGCCGCGCACTCTTCCGCTTGAGGAAGTGCCATCTGTGACCTTCCGAGTTCCATCGGTGGACCGATCTGCGAATTGGATTGCACCGGTAGAATTGTCCGAATTGACTCCGCTTCTGATCAGTTGAATCGCGACCCGCACTACCGTAAGTTCTCTCAAGCAATAAGAACTAGTAGGGACTCTACTGGAAGGGATTACGTGTTTCCGAGATTGCCTACAGAACAGCGAGTCGATATCCTTTCTGTGATACAGGAAAGTGATGCGCTTAAATCGCGGTCGCTTATTTCACTATTCGACGGGGATGACGATACAGTCTTTTGCAAATTCCTAACGATGGATAACATGCACCCTGTGCATGAAAGGAATATTTTGTCCCTGCTAGTGAGAAGTAGATCAAAGCCGCATGTGCTGTTGGATGGGATCCTGAAAATATTGTTCACGCAATTATCTTTCACTCTGGAATTTGGTCAGGCTGGGACGGTGAAGATTCAGGTCATTGGCAGGCCAAACTTGAGTATTTCTCTAAGCTTCCGAAGAACAGAAACTTGAATATCTCAGCGGTCGGACGGGCCGGATGTGAATTGACTCAAGAACTCCGAGAGGCTGCCCGCAGCCGTGAAATTGCTGAGGATGTGTACGGGCGCTAGCGCCAGGGTCGCGAGTGCGGTACAGGCCACGTCACACGCCTAGCTCTTGGACGACTCGGTGTGGCGGCGAAGTTCGGGGAGCGTCAGGCCATGGCCGGCCTGCTTAGCTTCGAGCCAGCGGTTCAGTGAGGCTCGGCTTTCTTGTGAGCGCCTGCCGGCCAACAGCCCCTCCACGCTGATGTCTTCATCTAAGTCCGGCCAGTGAATGTGCAGTCTGGCCGCGTGCAGCTCCCAGTTGTTCCGTTCAGCCGGCGTGGCGTGGACGAGCCTGGGATACCACGTCAGCGGAACCGAGATGCTCCGGCCGTCCGCCAGTTGAACGGTCAATTCGTTATCGGTGGCCGCGATGTTCCTGGCGCACGGCACCTCCAACTCAACGGTCAAAGTAGTCATACCAAGCCTCCAGGAATTCCGACCGGCGCCGTTCGACGATGCGGTGGATTCGACGAAGCTCCCTGCCCCCAAGATTGCCGCTGTTCTGTAATGCTACCGGATTGAGCCAGAACTTGGCAAAGCCGTCATCTCTCCGTACATGAATGTGCGGTGGCTCAACTCTGTCAGCTGATACAAAGTAAAAGCGATATGGTCCTTCACGTAATACGGTCGGCATCTTTACTTGTGACTCCGGGCTACATTGTTACTAGTGTTCGAAGCAGGAGCACATAGAACGGCAAGACGCAAGCTATGGCATCCCTGTGTCGTGCTTCTTAGTTCATTGAAAATCATGGCTGTTCCGGCTGTTTGCCGCCGTGAATGGACGGGTGAGCCGCCAGCAGCGCACGCAGACGTGAAACGGACTCTTGCGTCTCAGTAGGCAGTGCCAGCAGGTCGGTGATGATCCGCTGGTCCAGTTCGATGCGGGCAGCGTCAACAACACACCGGTGGAAGGACTCAAAGGTCGGGTCCGGGAAGTCGCGCCAGATGGCTTGCGCTTCGTCGAGTTGCCAGGGCTGGAGTTGGCGCACGTCGAGCGTAGGAAGCGTTTCCGGCATGCCCTTGTTGCCGGTGCCGCGACCATGCTGCGCTCGGTTGGCGTGGTTGGAGTGGAGCAATAGACCGAGCGTTGAGCTGGGCCAGGGGGCCAGGGCCATTTCTTGCAGCGCGCAAACCGAGAGATCGTCGTCTAGCGAGGTCAACGCGAACCAAGCTCGAATGCCCAGAGTTCGGGTATTGGTTCGTACTGTCATCACCCGCTGCGAGTTGTATCTGACATCGCGCGTCATCTGAAGCGTGCCGGCCTGCGACCAGATCGGCCAATGGTCGCGTCCCGGTCGTGGGGATAACCGCGCGTTCGGTTCCGCGAGCATTCCTTGATGCACCTTCTGTGACTGTGACCACAGCGCGGGGAACTGTGCCTGCTCGTCCCAGCCGTGATGAGCGTCAAACCTTCCTAGCGAACCCCGAATCTGTCGGTCTTGTGGCCCCACGTGGCAAACATCCGCCATCAACTGCACGAAGTCTCCCGGGCCTTCCTCAACTCCATAGTCGGTCGACGGCCACGACAACACCCGTGGCAAGGCTCACCACCAGCATCAGCCGTACCGTCAACCGGGTTTCCAGGCTTCGGAGATCGCTCGTCAGACGCAGTTCCAGGTCCTTCAGGTCCGCCTTCGTCGCCAGGTGCTCGTAAGCCCCTTCCAACCGCGCCAGCCGCTCAGAGTCGGAGGTCATCGGTTACCCCGAAAGCCGGAACCCGTTCGGCTCGGTACCAGTTCTCGCACGTGGGCGCCCCTTTGCTGTATCGGCTCACCAGCCGACCCAATCCCATCCGTCCCCGCTGCACGCACCGGGGCCGCCCCTTTGATGCTGCCTCCATTCTAGCCGTCAGGTCCCGTTCTCAGAGTCCGCTGAGAACCTGTCCTGAGCCTGCCGAAGAGGCCTGCCCTGAGCTTCTCGAACGGGGGAATCTCGCCTTCATTCCGCCCCCGATCCCCAGCCTCCCACTCCGATTCTCACTTCTCTTCCCTCTAACCTCTCCCCTTCCTCACTGGACACATCCGGCCGGAAACTGGACACATTGCCCTCGAAACAGGACACATTCAGCAAAAAACCGGACACATTGGCCCGAAAACGTGACACATCGGGCCAGAAATGGGACACATCCAGTCAGAAACTGGACACCTGCCCCTCGTCTCTCACCTCTCACTCCTTCTTCACCGGACACATCGCCCCGATCCGGGTGAACACCTGCCGGCCCGCCGCTCGCCCCCGCCGTCGCTCGCATCCTGTAGGGGTGCCTTGTGGGTGCCTGATTCCGCCGCCCCTGGTGGTCGTCCGTTTCTGTGCCCCGCCCTCCGCGAACCCAGCCAGTGAACACATCGCCGGAAAAACTGAACACATTCGGCTATTTCCGGGCCAAGACTGAACACATCCAGCCAGAAACTGAACACATCGCCCTGACCGACTGAACACCTGTGAAGGCGCGGCCAACGCCGGCCTCCGCCCCGCTCCCTCGTCCCAGGCCCGCTGGTATTCGGTACGCAAGTAGTGTACAATCGGGTGTTTCGCTCTCCCGTCCCTGTAGGAACCCCTCGTGTCCGCGCTTCCGTCCCCCTCGCCTCCCTGGGAGCCCCGTCCCTGGTCGATTTTCTTCCGTGCCTTGCTCACCTGCTGGCTGAGCCTCACTTCCGTTATTTTCAGCCTGATGCCTCGTCGCCCGGCCTCCCCGCCAACCCCCGACCTGCCGATGCCCGACCTGTCCAATCCGCGCCCCAGGACCGTAATCCCGTCGGCCCGCGTCGCCGCCCACCCCCTCGCCGCGCGGCGCCCGCTACCCCCGTGGCGGTGTGCGCCAGGTCCTCAGAACCGCGGCAATCCCGCAAAAAATCCGGCCAAAACTATCCCTCGCCAGCCCGCACCCCTTAAGGGGTGCGGGCTGGCGAGGGATAGTTCCCCCTTTAATCCCCCACCCGCCGCCCGTCGGGGAGCCGGTGCCCGCACCTATCATGGGCGCACCTGCCCGCCGGAGACCCGTCGCGTGACCACCACCAGCGCCGTCCAGGTTCAGGTCAATCGCCGCGTGCGAATGCGCGACGGCGTGTATCTGTCGGCCGATGTCTATCTCCCCCGCGGCGCGGGCGAAACTCCGGGCTCAAGCCTTCCCACCGTCCTGATTCGTACCCCCTACAACAACGCCTCCTACCAGAACATCCGCAAGGGCCGTGCCCTCGCCGACAACGGCTACGCCTGCGTGATCCAGGACGTCCGCGGACGCTGGGACTCCGACGGTTCCTGGTCCCCCTTCGTCGCCGAACCCGAGGACGGCTACGACACCCAGGCCTGGACCGCCGCCCAGCCCTGGAGCAACGGCCGCATCGGCATGTCCGGCCGCTCCTACCTGGGCTCCGTCCAGTGGCTCAGCGCCCCGCTGCAACACCCGGGCCTCTCCTGCCTGGCGCCCCAGTCCATCTGCATCGACTACCTCACCGGCCTCATTCGCCCCGGCGGCGCCTTTCAGCTTGGCGTGATGATCAACTGGGGTCTCCGCGTCGACGGCCGCACCGCCCAGTCCATCGACTTCGAGAACTGGACCGAAATCTGCCGCGTCCTCCCGCTCCAGGACATCCCCGGCCACGCCGGTCGCGATCTGGACTTCTGGAACGACTGGCTCCACCTGCCCGCCAACGATCCCTACTGGGCCTCCATCGACACCCGCCCGCACTGGAACGACATCACCGTTCCCGCCTTCGTCATGGGCGGCTGGTACGACCTCTACGCCCCCCAGGCCTTCGACCAGTTCAACGGCCTCCGCCTGCACGGCGGATCGGATGCCGCCCGCCAGTCCCGCCTCATCATGGGTCCCTGGCCCCACCACCTGGGCAACGACCTCCCCGGCGCCCCCCGCTGCGGTGACATTGACTTCGGTGCCGGTTCCGTCGTCAACATCAACGGCCTCGAACGCGCCTGGTTCGACCGCTGGCTCAAGGGCAACGGCGAACCCCGCGCGGATGAGCCTCCACTCCGCCTCTTCGTCATGGGCGTCAACCAGTGGCAGGACGAGCACGAATGGCCCCTGGCCCGCACCGACTGGCAGCCCTGGCACCTGCACTCCGGCGGCGCTGCCAACTCCGCCCGCGGCGACGGCACGCTCTCCCTCGAATCGCCCGCCGACGAACCCGCCGACACCTTCGTCTACGACCCCGAGTTCCCCGTCCAGTCCCTCGGCGGCGCCAACTGCTGCACCCCCCACATCGAGCCCTGGGGCCCCTACGACCAGCGTCCCGTCGAGGCCCGCCACGATGTCCTCTGCTACACCTCCGCGCCGCTCGAGCAGGACCTCAAAGTCATCGGCCCCATCAAGCTGATCCTCCAAGCCGCCACCGACAGCCTGGACACCGACTGGACCGCCAAGCTCGTCGACGTCTCACCCACCGGCTACGCCATGAATCTCTGCGACGGCATCCTCCGCGCCCGCTATCGCAATGGTCAGGATCAGCCCGAACTGCTCACGCCCAGTGCCGTCGAGGCCTACGAGATCGAAGTCGGCGTCACCGCCAACGTGTTCAAGTGCGGCCACCGCATCCGCCTCGAAGTCTCGTCCTCAAACTTCCCCCGCTTCGACCGCAACCTCAACACCGGCAACGACCTCGCCACCGACGCAGAGATCCGCGTCGCCCACCAAACCGTCCTCCACAACCCCGCCCACCCGTCACACCTGCTCCTGCCGGTAATTCCTACCGGCTGACCGAGAGACTCGGCCCGAAAGCCTGCTCCTTGGAATCTGCGAAGAGCGCCCACCGAGATCACCTGCGGACACCGTTACGCCACCAGATGCTTTCGGTGCAGTCCCTGATCGGCGCTGCTCGCGCCCCGACTAACTCGCCGTCACCCGCGCGTGAATTGCATTCACGGCCGCGTGGGCGGCGAGGACAGCGCCTTCCTGCCAGCCGGGTAGGGCTGTGGCCTGGTCGCCTGCGAAATAGATGGCCCCATCGGGTTCTTGCAGGGCGGCCGGCGCCTGGTAGTTCTCCGGCCAGCCGCCTTTCTGAAACGGAACCTTGGGCCAGGCACGGCTGACTCCCGACTCAATCTCATCCGCGTAGCCAGGATGCATGTGTGCACCCTCGGCCATAGCCGCCTTCAGGCGTTCAGGCGGAGTCATCTGGCTGTAGCGCAATCCCTGCCCGGGCCGGTCGTCCCAGATATAGGCGCCCATGATGACGCCCTTCTGACGGTGATAGCCGTAAGCCGGGTACCAGATCTGCGTGATGTCTTGGTCCGTCCAGGAAATACCGCCGTAAATTGCATGATCTTCCTCCCAGAAGCGCCGGCGCGTCTGGAACCCGATCTTGACTGCGGGCACGAACTCGATTGAATCAATCGCCGCCTGGGTTTCGGACGAGAAGTCGCTGGGAATGTCCTTAAGTACCGGCGCTGGAATTGTGCAAATGGCAAAGTCCGCCTCGACCTCCTCGGTCGCATTGCGCCGCTGATCCCGGTAGACGATCCGAACGCCCCGCGGCGTCTTGCGAATCTCCTCCACGATGCTCCCGAAGTGAATCAGGTGCCCCACGCGTGCCTGGAAGGCCTTGGGGATGGCGTCCATACCGCCAACCGGCTGAAAGAGCGTAGGGTTCTGGTTGAGGAATTGACTGAAGTGGAGCTTGTACTGCCAGAAGTCCGAATTAAGCAGTTCACCGAAGTCCAGCGGGTCGTTCACGTCTCCCGGCGCTAGCCCGGCACTGATCTGCTCGCCCTGATAGCCGCCGCGATTCGACCCGGTGTAGAGGTGGTCTGGGTCAAGCCCGCCGAACGACGTAAGCATCGCCAACACGCGCTCCTTGTCATCACCCGTTAGCTCGTTGTCCAGCGCGTTTCGATTGACGGCCTTGGCGAGGAGCTCCGCGATATAGCCGCGCAAGTCCGTCATCACCTGGCGGCCAACGACCGACTGGCCGCCAAAGCGCTCCGTGTTGTGGAACAGGGCGCCGCGGTTGTCGTTGGTGAAGACCTCAAGCTCAACCCCGAACTCCTTGCAGTAGCCCAGGATGGCCCGGTGGTGATACGGAATGCGCGCTGGGCCCATGTTGGCGTACAGGTGATCCTCCCGGTCGAAGTCGACCCACTGACGGCTGTCGACTTCGCGGATCACATCCCCGCCTCGCACCGTCAGATTTCGACCGCCGGCTCGGTTCGAGGCTTCGATAATCGTGCAGTCGTAGCCGGCTTTCGATAGTTCGTAAGCCGACGTCATCCCGGAAATCCCGGCGCCCAGGATCACCACGTGTTTGCCGTAGCCTGAACCGAGCGGAAAGTCAGGCGCCGCTGTCTGGGCTACGGCCGGTCCAAGTAGGCCCAGGGCGCTCATCGTGTGGTACGCCGCGCCAACCCCGGCAACCGCGCCGACGGACCGCAGGAAATCTCGCTTGGTCATCCCCATTAGCAGGCTTTCCCTCGTTGGATCGCTTAGATGGATTCTATGCGTCACGTATTCAGTTTTGATCGGTCGGTGCTGCGTGTGCGGTCTCGGATGGGCTTATCGCTCGTTCGGTCGCGTCCCCGCGATGCTCAGCCCGCCGTCGACCACCAACTGCTGCCCCGTCACGTACGACGACTCGTCGCTCGCCAGGAAGAGCACGGCGTTGGCAATGTCCTCGGCCTCACCGATCCGCTGCAGCGGGATCCGTGAGGCTGACTCGTCGATCAGGGCCTGAGTGTCCGGCACCGCCGCAATCTCGGCTCGCCACATCGGAGTGTCGATTCCGCCCGGCAGCACGGCGTTTACCCGGATACCGTGGCACCCGTAGTCCACGGCCATCTGCCGGGTCAGGCCCAGCATGCCGGCCTTCGCCGAGGCGTAGGCCGAGTACGTGTCGAAGCCCATGATTCCCTGCACCGAGGAGGTGTTGATGATCGACCCGCTCCCTTGCGCCTGCATGATGGGAGCCGCCACGTGGCAGCCCCGGTAGACGCTCAGCAGGTTGATGTTCAGGCACTCCAGGAAGTGCTCCTCGCTGGCCTCGCCAATCAGGGCGTGGAAATTCACGCCCACGTTGTTGTGGAGCACGTCCAGGCGACCCCAGCGATCCGTCGCCGTTTCGATGGCCCGACGCACGTCGTTCATCAGCCGCACGTCGGCGGTCACGCCAACGGCCTGTCCGCCGGCTTCCTCGATGTCCGCGGCGTGTGCCGCCACGGCCTCGCCCATGTAATCCGCCAGCACCACGCGGGCGCCCTCACGCACAAACAGCCGCGCCGTCGCTTCGCCAATCCCGCCGGCAGCTCCCGTAACCACCGCGACCTTGCCGTTCAGCCGTCCGCCGCTCATGCCAGCGAGTAAAACTCTCGCGCGTTTCCGCCCAGCACCGCCGCACGTTCGTCGGCCGTGAGCCGATCGAGGGCGCCTGTCACCTGCGCAAACGTCTCCGCATACCCCGCGGCAAGCAGCGCCACGGGCCAGTCGCTGCCCCAGATCAGGCGCTCAATCGGAAAGTTGTCCAGCACCGGGTCCACCGCCGCGCGAATCGTATCCGTCGTCGGCGAAGTCGGGCACTCCACCAGAAGCCCTGAAATCTTGATCCGCAGGTGCTCGTAGGGCGCCAATGCCAGGAACCGCTCCTGCCACACCGCCATCTCAGGCGTCTCGAACGGCGGCTTTGCTAGGTGATCGACGATCAGCCGTCCGCCCTCGGTCTCGCGCGCGATCAGCGGCACGTGCGGCAAGTGCGGTGTCTTCACCAGCAGTTCCACCACGTGCCCGCGGCTCAACACCGTGCTGATGCCGTGCCGAACGTCTTCGCGCGCCAGCCAGTCCGTGTCCGGCTGGTCCTCGGCTCCGGCCCGGATTCCCCGAAACCACGGACTCGTCGCCAGCTGGTCGACCTTGTCTCCCACGTCCGGCGCCTCCAGGTCCACCCAGGCGATCACGCCGGTTACGTAGTCGTACGACTCGGCCATTTCCAGGTACGCCAGCTGGTCCTTCCACGCGTGCGACGCCTGCACGATCACCGACTGCGCCACCCCAACCGCGTCCATGTGCGGCTTCAGGTCCGGCGGCAGATAGTCCTGGCCAAGCACCGGATGCGTCGGATCGTCCAGCCAGTACAGGTCATCGGTCCCCACCTGCCAGTAATGGTTGTGGGTGTCGACTACGGCTGATTGCTCAGATGCCATTGGGAACTCGGTGGACTCGCCAGTCGCCAGAGGCTAGCAGCGCCCTGCCCGTCATGCACCGGAGCCATCGTCGTCATGCAATTCCTTACCGCAGTGCGGGCAAATGCGAGCCTCGGGTTCACCGGCACGCCGCCGGTCCAACTCCTCCACGAACGCCGACCCCAAAATGCCGGCCGGCAACGCAAACAAGCCAATGCCCAGCAGCGCGACCACCGCGCCGAATCCACGTCCCAGCGGCGTTACCGGAAACAGGTCGCCGTATCCCACCGTGGTCAGCGTCACCATCCCCCACCACATCGCCGCCGGGATACTCGAGAAACCCTCAGGCTGCGCCTCACGCTCCGCGAGGTACATAAGCGACGACGCGAACAGCAAGAGCACGAACCCCACAAAGAGCGTCGAAATCAGGGAATCGCGCCGGCTGCGCAGCACGTCGCCGATGATCGACATGGACTCCGAGTACCGCGTCAGCTTCATCAGCCGCAACAGGCGCAGCACGCGCGCGAAGCGCAGATCCTGGCCCACGTAGAACGGCAGGATTGCCAGCAGGTCCACCAGGATGAGTGGTTGCACGGCAAATCGCAGGCGGCCTTTGAGCGGGTGCGCGAAGTCCGGGTCTTCGGTACACGACCAAACTCGCAGCACGTACTCGAGGGTGAACACCGCCACGGTGACGACTTCGATGACGGCGAAGGCTCCGGCGGCAGCCTGGCGGATCGGCTCTATCGTTTCCAGCACGATCCCGAACGCCGTAAGTCCGATCAGAACAAAAATGGTCTGGTCGAAGATCCGGCTCGCGCGCCCGCCGTCTTCCGGGCTGTTTACGATCTGGTGCGCGCGGCGCCTGGCTCGGCTGTACATCGATGCCTAGTTCAATCGGTCCAGGCGTGAGCCTCGGCAACCCTCGGAGTCACCCCCGCCGCATGCAGAATCCGCTCCGCCAGCGCATCCACGATTGCCTCGACTGAGTCCGGACGCAGGTAAAACGCGGGATCCGGCGGCAGGATTACCGCCCCCGCCTCCGCCAGCGTTGTCAGGTTCCGCAGGTGAATCAGCGACAACGGCGTTTCCCGCGGCACCAACACCAAACGACGCTTTTCCTTTAGCGTCACGTCTGCCGCCCGGTGCAGCAGATTCTGTCCGGCCCCGGACGCAATCGCGCCCACCGTCGCCATGCTGCACGGCACGATCGCCATCCCTCGCGTCGGGTACGACCCGCTGGAAATCGGCGCCGCCACATCCTGAGGCCGGTGCACCGTCACCCGGCCCCGCTCGGTCCAGCGCGCCACCGCGTCTGCAAACCGCTCGTCTGTCTCCTGGTGCCACATCAGCGCCCCGTAGTCGCTGCAGACAACGTCGAGCGCAACGTCCAGGTCCTGCAGCCTGCGAACCGTTGCCTCGGTCAGCACCGCGCCGCTGGCCCCGGAGACGCCAAGTACCAGCCCCGGCGGATCAGCCAAGCCACACCCCCAGAATCGTAAACACCAGCGCGGCCACCGCCACGTACCCGTTGATGTTAAAGAACGCCAGGCTCAGGCGGCTCAGATCGTCTGGCTTCAGCAGCCGGTTCTCATAGACCAGCAATGCTCCGATCACGGCGACGCCGACCCAGTAGGGCCATCCCAGTGCCGCCACGAATCCAAGTGCCAACAGCACGCCAATCGTCAGCGCGTGCGATGCCCGAGCCACCCAAAGCGCCGCCGCCAGTCCGAATCGCGCCGGCACCGAGTGCAGCCCCTCGGCCCGGTCAAAGTCAACGTCCTGCGTCGCATACAACACGTCAAACCCGCCGATCCAGAACGTCACCACCAGCGCCAGCAGCGCCGCCTCGGCCGAGAACTCGCCGGTCACCGCAATCCAGCCGCCCACCGGCGCAATCCCGTCCGCCAGCCCCAGGATCCAATGGCTCGACCAGGTAAACCGCTTCGTATATGAGTAGAAGGTCACCGCGATCATCGCCACCGGCGCCAGCGCCAGCGCCAGGCTGTTCAGTTGCCACGCTGCCACGTGCAGCAGGGCGAACCCGGCCAGCGCCAGCCCCAGCATCTCGAGTCTTGACATAATCCCCAGCGGGATTGCCCTTGACGCCGTCCGCGGATTCCGCGCGTCCGTTTCGGCGTCGATCAGCCGGTTCGCCGCCATTGCTCCGGTGCGTGCCCCGGCCATCGCCAGGGTGGTCCAGATGAACACCGGCCACCCCGGCCAGCCCCGCGCCGCCAGCACCATCCCCAGGTACGCAAACGGCAGCGCGAAGACCGTGTGCTCGAACCGGATCGCTTCCAAGTAAACCCGAGCCCGCCGAACCGACATCGCCACGCTCACCGTCTAAGCCTGTTCGGCCGGCGGCGACGACCCATCAGTCCAATCCGAACCACGGTCCGCTGTTCAGCAGCCGGTCGAACACCGCCCGCTCCTTCGCATCTTGGATCAGTTCTCCTGCCTGCCGCGCTGTTTCCCGCCGGTTCGCCGCGTCCGCCAGCCCCGCGCAAGCGTGAGAGCGCGCCAGGCACTCCAGCGCCGCCGCGCGGTCAAACGCTGTCTGCGCGTCGCCGTTGGCGTCGCTCCACTTAATGCAGGCATCGGCGTGATGCACCGACAGCGAGACAATCCCAAGAAAGGAAACCGCTGTGGCTACCAGGTGCTCGGCGCGCTGCTTCTCCAGTGGCCCGCCCACCTCAAACCAGTGCCTGTGCGACGCATAGGCCCTGGTTAGCAACTCACCTGCGTGCAGATACTCCGGGTTGCTCTCAATTAGCTCCCACGCCTGCTTGTAGTTCTCGACCGCAAACCTGCGCTCAACATCAATCCCCGCGTTCTTTTCAGATTCCATAGCTCGACCACCGCTCGTCCACCAGCTTCACGATCTCGTCGTCCATCTTGATCTCAGGCGGCCACTCCCGCGGGAACCCTTCCTCCGGCAGTTTGCGCGTCGCGTCGATCCCTAGCTTTCCCCCAAAGTGCTCTGTGGTCGTCGCGAACTCCAGGTGGTCCATCGGCCCGCGCGCCTGCTCCAGATCCCGCGCCGGATCCGTGTTTGCGCCCACTCGCCACATCACTTCCTTCAGGTTCTGCACGTCCACGTCGTGGTCCACCACGATGATGTACTTCGTGAACATCAGTTGGCCCACGCCCCAGATTCCGTGCATCACCTTGCGTGCCTGTCCTGGATACCGCTTGTTGATCGACACGATGCAGAAGTTGTGGAACACCCCGTGCACCGGCAGGTTCATGTCCACCAACTCCGGCACGAACAGCCGCACCAGCGGCAGGAACAGCCGCTCCGTGGCCTTGCCGATCCAGGCGTCCTCCATCGGCGGTACGCCCACGATCGTCGACACGAAGACCGGGTCCCGCCGCCGCGTCACCGCCTTCAGGTGGAACACCGGAAACGGCTCCGCAAGCGAGTAGTACCCGATGTGATCGCCGAACGGCCCTTCCAGCCGCGACTCCGACGGATCGACCCAGCCCTCCAGCACGATCTCCGCGTGCGCCGGAACTTGGATATCGACCGTCTTCGCCTTCACCGTCTCAACCGGCGCGCCCCGGAGAAACCCGGCAAACACCATCTCGTCGATATCCGGCGGCAACGGCGCACTCGCCGAATACATCAGTGTCGGATCGACCCCGATCGCCACCGCCACTTCCATCCGCCGGCGGACTTCCTTGCTCCGCCGCCAATGCTCCGCGCCGCCTTTGTGCCGTTGCCAGTGCATCCCCAGCGTGCGGTCATCAAACTTCTGCAGTCGGTACAACCCCACGTTGCGTTTGCCTGTCAGCGGGTCGTGCGTCAGCACCAGCGGAAACGTGATGTACGGCCCGCCATCCAGCGGCCAGCAGGTCGGAATCGGCAGGTCAGCCAGCGAAGGGTTCTCGGTGTCGAATACCTCGTGCACCGGCGCGTTGCTCACCTCGCGCGGCCCGATCCGCCCGACCTTGATGATCTCGTTCAGCACCTGCAGCTTGCCCAGCAGGCTCTTCGGCGGCGGCCCCATCGCCATCGACAGCAGATCGTCCAGCCGCCGCTCCAGTTCCGACCATTCCTCCATGCCGAGCGCCCAGGCCATGCGTTGCGGCGATCCGAGCAGGTTGATGGCAAATGGGATCTTGCTGCCCTTCACGTTCTCGAAAAGCAGGGCCGGCCCTCTGGCCTTCATCACCCGGTCCGCGATCTCGGTGATCTCCAGGTGCGGGTCCACCTCCACCCGGATACGCCGAAGCTCGTCCCGCTCCTCCAGCAGATCCAGAAACTCGCGCAGGTTCTTGAAGGCCATGGCCATCCCCGCCTACGGCGCTAGCAGAAGGTCGTACGGAAGCTGATAGAGATTATCGATCACCAGGTTCGGCCGTAACTCACCCGTTGCCGCCTCAGCGGCTTTGCGCGTTGTACTCCCCGTCAGCACCAGCACGCCCGTCGCCCCAATGGCATTCGCGCCGGCGATGTCGGCGTCCAGCAGATCCCCCAGGATCACCAGTTCCTCTGGGGGTACGCCGCTCCGCTCCGCCGCCAGGCTGAACAGGTGCGGCGATGGCTTCCCGACCACCAGCGGCTCGATCCCGGTAGCGGCTTTCAGCGCTCCCACGATCGCCCCCGCACCCGGCATCGGCCCGTTCGCCATCGGCAGCAACGAGTCCTGGTTGACCGCGATGAACGCCGCGTCGTGCATCACCAGACCCCGCGTCGCTCGCGACAGCCGGTCGTAGGTCAGCCCAAAGTCGCAGCCGGCTACCACTGCGTCGACAGGCTCATCATCGTGGAAGCTGGCCAGCTGGAACCCGGCCGCCTCGATGTTTGCTGCCAGCCCGACTCCACCCAGTACCAACACCGAGTCCGGGGTGGGGTGCAGCCGCTTCAGATACTCGACCGTAGCAACCACCGCGGAGATGATTTCTTCCGGACCCGCGTCCACGCCCATCTGCTGCAGCTTGGCCGCAAGTTCCAACGGCGCCTCGCGCGAGTTGTTGGTCACAAAGAACAGCGGCAGCCCCAGGTTTCGCACCGTCGCCACGGCCTCCGCGGCGCCGTCGATCAGCTGTCCGCCGCGGTACATCACCCCGTCCATGTCGAACACGAACGCGCGCCGCAGCGCCGGGATTACGGCGGGCTCGCGGTCGGAATGCTCGTGGTGGTGGTGCGTGTTGCACGCACCGCTTACGGTCACGCGGGATAGACCCCGTTCACCACCATCTCGCGGTCCCAGTCGCCCGCAAGCACGCCCACCACATTCTTGGCGGCGCCAATGGCCATCCGCTCCACCGACTCGACGGCGACGCCCGCCATATGCGGTGTCGGCAGCACCCTCGGATGGGCGGCCAAGTCGTCGCCGTCAGGCGGCGGTTCACTGGTCCGTACGTCCAGCGCCGCGCCGGCCAGTTGACCGGAATCCAGCGCCGCTCGCAGGGCTGTTTCGTCTACGAGACCGCCCCGCGCCGTATTGACCAGGAAGGATCCCGCCTGCATAAGCCCCAGTGTTCGTTCGTTCACGACCTCGCGCGTTTCGTCGTTCATCGGCGTGTGCAGCGACACGAATCTGGCGCGACGAAACACCTCGTCGATATCCACCAACTCCACCCCGTGCTCCGCCACGAAGTCCGCGTCCGGGTACGGCTCAGCCGCCACCACATCCACCTCGAATCCCTGCAGCCGCTGCACAACCGCGCGGCCAATCCGGCCAAGGCCGATTAAGCCGATCGTCTTGTCGCGCAACTCCGTGGTCGGAGGACGAACCCAGCCGCCCGCCGATGTCGTCTCGAAGTACCGGCCCAGGTCACGCGCCAGCGCGAGCATCAGCGCCACCGCCGACTCCGCCACCGTCGTGTCGTTCGTGCCCGCCGCAATCATCACCGGCACTTCGTGATCTCGCGCCGCCTCCAGGTCGATGGCGTCGTAGCCCACGCCCATCCGTGCGACCACCTGCAGCTCCGGGAACATCCGGAAGGTCTCGGCGGTGTACGGCTCGCTGCTGGCCATCGTGCCGGCGATCCCGGACAGCTGCTCGTGCAATTGCTGGCCGTCCAGGTATGCGCCCGGCACGGAGGCGATCACCGGCTCGTGCCCGGCGTCTCGAAGGATGTCCAGCGCTGCTTCCGCCGGGTTGGAGGTGAAAATCCTGGTCGTGATCAATACGCGCGCCACAGGGGATCCTGTCAGTGGGTGGGCGAAACTGCGCGCATTCTAGCCGCGAGCCGCGCGTGCTCTGCGGCTTAGCCTGCGTCGAAGAGGCGCCTCGCTACAGACCCTCCGGCCGATCCACAATCGCGAAACTGATTTCCCCCGAGGCGCACAGCTTTCCGTCGATACTCGCCCGACCCGCCGCCCGGCCAAACCCGCGTCGGTAGCGGATGACCTCGGCCTCTAGCCGCAACTCGTCCCCTGGACGCGCCGGATGCCGGAACTTCCACTTGTCCAGACCCGTCAACATGGCGATTTTTCCCGAGTTCTCCGGCATCCCCAGCGCCGCCACGCCGCCGACCTCGGCCACTGCCTCCACGATGATCGCGCCCGGCAGTACGGGAAACCCCGGGAAGTGCCCACTCAGCACGTGCTCGTGGTGTGCCGCCACGTCATTCATGACCCCGACCGCTCGCTGGCCGTACTCAAGCTCAACGATGCGGTCCACGAAAATGAAAGGTTCCCGGTGCGGGATCAGCGCCTCAATCCCGTCTCGGTTCAGCAGCGCGTCAGACATGGGCGGCCTCGTTCGAAACGTCGTTCCGGCCAGCATGGCACAGGCCGCAGGCGCCGGGTCAAAGGGCATCGACCGGATCGAATGGGTGCCCTCCCAGCCGTCCAGGCCGACTTTCGCTGCCGATGCCACTTGCGCAAAACGATTCCAGACCGTATAAATGCACTACCGAGTTTGTGAATCCCTTCACAAACTCGCCAAATCCCCAATTGGCCGAGCTTGGCAAAGGTGCCGCCGGCCCAATGTCTCAAGAGAGGTGTTCCGATAGCCGCGCATCGCAACGGGTCCGCCAACGGGGCGGCCAATGGTCATCACAGTCTTCAGGAGTCCACCATCCACCGCTTGCTGGTTGGATCACACCGCCTCGCCGGTCACCTCAACTCGGCCTGCGACGAAGCTGGTGTCTCCCTGCCGCTAGCGCGGGCCCTTCAATTCCTCGCCGGTGCCACCGAGCCGGTCACGCCGACCCAGCTTTCGCGTGAACTCGGCCGCAGCCCGGCTGCAACGTCCGAACTCATCAAGCGTCTGGTGAAGACCGAGCAGATCACCGCCGACGTAGACCCGGACGACCGTCGCTCATTTAAACTCATGCTCACCGAGGCCGGTCACGCCAAGTGGAATGAAGTCCGCGGCGCGCTGCAGCAGGCCGAGACCGTGATTGAGAGTGGCTACGGTGGCCACCGCCTCGAAGCTCTCGCGGGCGAACTCGACGAACTCATCACCGCCCTCGACAAAGTTCCCGCATAACCCAATGTGCCGCTGCCCCCGACAGCGGCGTCCCCGCCCCTCCCCCAGGGCGAGTCCGAACGATGTTCCGGCTCGCTCTGGGGGACTCTTCTTCCTCGCCCCAACGGGGACCGATGCTGTGCTGTACGTCAGGGGGTCTGCCCTTCGCTTGACTGCGGCCTGCGCCTCTCCGTAGAAGCCAATCCCACGCCTCACCCCGAGGTTGCGCTCAAGATCCGTGCTCGGCCCTCGCCGTCCCTCGCCTCGTAGAACACTCGGGACCGCCCGTCTGGCAGCTCAATCACGCAGGGTTCCGAGACCATCCCGCAATCCAACTCGACGTCCAGGTCCAGCACCGGTTCCGGCGACTTCGTCCACTCGATCCCGTCGTCCGAAATTGCGGTGAAGATTCCCCCGTCGATCCCCTCGGCCCATCCGGCATAGAACATCCTGAGTCTTCCGTCACCCAGGCGAATCACCTCGGGGGCATACACGGCGTACGCCTCCCGCTCAGTCTCCTGCGCAATACGCACGCCCGGCTCCATCTCGAAGTTCAGACCGTCCCGGGACACCGCGCTCACGATGTGATTCTGCGCGTCTAGACCCGACGCCATCGGAAATGAGTAATGGTGAAAGTAGAGCCGGTAAACCAGCCCCCGATCGGTCGGGAAGTACACGCAGCGCGGCGACCCGTACGACCACGCACCGTCGCCAATTCTGACCCCCTCTTCCAACTCCCAATCCAGCCCGTCGGCCGACGTCGCACTCAGAATCACCGTGGGAGCGTCCGGCCTGCGGGCCTCGTAGTACATGCGATACCCACCCCCGGGAATCGGCACCACATCCGGGCACAGCGTGCGCTGGCTCGCGTGCGGACCGTGGACATTGATCCTCACGCCGTCATCGTGCGCCCACGACGACCCGTCAGGCGAGGAGGCACTCAGGATGTGGCCGAGGAGGTCGGACTGTGTAACCTCGGGCGCAAAGCCCGTGTAGTACATCCGGTAACCGCCCCCGGCCAGACCCACGACATTCGGAGTCAGCACTCCGTTCGCGGGCGCCAGCGGGTTGAACTCAATTGCGGGCGTCGCATCCTTCGTCCACCGAATCCCGGGATCGGTCTGGTGAAAGTGGACAGAGGTCAAAGGATCGAATCCGGCTTCAGGCATGTGCCCCCTTCTCAGGCAGCCAGTGGCTGCGCGCCTCAACACCTTTCCCGGATCCCATCTGGGTCAGCAGCCGTGGCCCCGGTGTTGAAACACCTGATCACCTATCCGCCCAGGTACCCCTCCACCGCCCCCGCAAACTCTTCCGCCTCGGCCTCATAGCTCTCAAACGGATCCGGCATTTCAAAAATCCGCCCACGCACACCGATCCCGTCCCAATCCACCAGGTACGGCACGAACGACCAGCCTCCAAACTCGTCCAGTTCCCGCCAGTGCTCGATGTACTGGTAGACCAGGTACAGCTGGTTCTCCCAGCTCGCCAGCGCGCCCAGGTTGTGCTGGATGTCCTTCCAGTCGATGTGCGAGTCCGCCCGCGCCTCGGAAAGCGCCCGCACAATCCGCCCCCGCGCTCCGGCCCGAGTCCCTTTCGGAATCGCCAGCGGATTAACCGGCCCCGAAACCAGCCGGTACATCAGCCCTCGTCGCTGCAGCTCGCTGAACAGGCTCACCGTGGGGTCCACGTGGTGATACGCCAGGTCCAGCTTCACTAGGTCCGGGTCCGCCCAACCCTCCGGCGAATCGTCCGCGTATTCCCGCAACTCGGCCAGCTTTGTCACCCAATCCACCTTGCCCACCAGGCATTCCGGATCCGTCTCCAGCCCGTCCAGGCACTCCGTCCACGCGGCCAGCGTCCAATCCGTGTCGGCGTCGCGACCCGCAAAGGCTGAAGTTGAGGCCTCCAGGTAAATCCGCTGCACGTCGATCGCCGAAATCGTCCGCCCGTCCACCAGTTCCACCGGCCACGGTCCGCCCGGATTCCGCGAAATCGATTTGATGGACCGCACCGCCTCGTCCAGGTACAGCTCCGGACTCCAGCCCGCTGCCAGCAGCTGCGCCACCAGCGCCGTGGTGCCCACCTTCAGGGCCGTCGCGTACTGCGACTGATTCGCGTCGCCAACCACCACGTGCAGCCGCCGCAGCCCCGTCCGCTCGCTCAGCGGTTCGTCCCGCAGGTTAATGATCGGCCGTCCCCCGAACCGCACTCGGTGGCTCACGTCCACCGACACGAACGCGGCCCGCTGCGACATGTGAAACGGCAGCCGCCCGCCCGCTTCCTGCGGATTCAGCGTCATCCCCACCCCGGCATACAACTGCCGCGTCGTGAGAAACGGCAGCAGCCCCAATACCAGGTCCCGGCTGCGTGGACTGAGAGCAATCGAGTAGTTCTCGTGGTACCCGAAGGTATTCCCCAGGTGGTCCGTGTTGTTCTTGATGAAGAACAGCTTCCGGTTCATCTCCTGGCGTTCCACCGTGTCCAGCAGCACTGCCGCGGCCGCGTTCTCCTGCTCCACGATGTCCTGCAGCGTCCGGCATTCCGCCGATGCGTACTCGATGTGACCTGAGTCCAGGTACAACCGTGCCCCGTTAAAGAGGTGACCGCCGTTCCCCGGTTCCTCGTCCCACTCCCGCGGCGCCGGATCGATCAAACCGAACCGCCGGTCCTGGAACAGGATCGACTTCACCAGCCGCGCCGCCTGCCCCGGCGGCAACGCCCCGGCCGACGCGAACTCGATCTCCGTCCCAAAGACGATGTCGTCCATGCGCTGCCGTTATTGCCCGCCGGGCTGAGGTGTCGGGTCGGGAATCTCGCGGATAATCCGCCGCCTTCGCTCCCGCAGATCTTCCTCTTTCTCCGGCGCCGCCGGCTCCGTCGGCGCTTCCGCCGGCTTCGTCGGCGCCTCGGTCTCGCCCCGCCACGCCGGACCCTCGCGCAACAACTGCCTCATGTCATTCACCTTCCTTCCGCGTCCAGCGCGGTAAGCAGTCCGTCCAAAGTCTCCGACTCGGCCACCAGCCGCCCCAGCCGATCCACTTCCGGCCCCACAACATCGTCGAAGCGCAGCGTCACGTGATACCCGTTTCGACTAAATACCACCCGGTCCCACTCCACCGCGCTGATGTCCTCGCCGAACCGCCGCAGCACGTTCCCACGCACCGCCGCCCGAGTGCCCGCTGGCGGTGTCGTCAGCGCCCGCTCGATATCGGCATCGTCCACGATCCGCCGCATCTGCTCTTCGTCCACCAGCATGTCGTACACGCACCAGTCCGGATCCAACACGTGATATCCCAGGTCGACCCGCCGCGCGTCCTCGTCGTTCCACTCAGGACCAAAGTCTTCGCGCATCTCTGCAATCAGGTGTTCTTTCGCCACCCAGTCCACCCGATCCGCCGCCAGCATCCGGTCCCGCTCTAGGTCGTCCAGTACCGCCGCCCACTCATCCAGCACCCACGTCGTCTCCGCGTCCCGACCCCGGTAGCGCTGCGCCGCCTCGCAATACCACCCCTGCACGTCCAGCGCCGAAACCGGTCCGCCACGCTCCAACTCCACCACGCCGCCAAAGCCCAGGTCGTGCGACACCCGTCGCACTGCCCGCACCGGGTCGGTCGGACGCTCCGAGGGTCGCCACCCCTCCATCGCCAGGTCCAGGACCAGGGCCATGGTTCCCACCTTTATCGCCGTGGCCCACTCGCTGCGATTCGCGTCCCCCGCTATGACGTGCAGCCGCCGGTACTTCCCGGCATCCGCGTGCGGCTCGTCCCGCGTGTTGAAGATAGGTCGCCGCGCCGTCGTGTTGATCCCGGCCACTTCCTCGAAGAAGTCCGCCCGCTGCGACATCTGCAACTGCAACGGGCTGCCCCCCTCGATTCCAACCCGCCCGGCTCCCGCAAACGCCTGCCGCGTCGCCAGGAACGGCACCGTTACCCGTATCAGGTCATTAGTCGGGATCGTTCGCGACGTCAGGTAGTTTTCGTGGCAGCCATAGCTACGCCCGTGATAGTCCGTGTTGTTTTTCAGAAGCCGGATCTGCCCGTAACCCAGCTTCGCGTTCCGTGCCGTCTCCGCCGCGAACATCACCCGCTCACCCGCCTTGTCCTGGGCCACCAGGTCCTTAAGTGTCAGGCAGACGTCCGTGCAGTACTCGGGATGGTTGTGGTCGTTGTACAGCCGCGCCCCGTTGCGCAGCACCGTGTTCGACAGTAACTCGTCGCGCGACATCCCCCGGCTGCGCTCCGTCGAACCCGTCAAGTCGCGCGGATCCCGTTCCAGCCGGTCCGCGCGCCCGCCCCGCAAGTCGCGGTACGGGTCTTCGCCCACGTAATCCCAGCCGCGGAACGCGCCCTCAACCGGCGCGGCCTGGATCAGTCGGGCCGCCTCGTAGGCGAAATCAGGCTCGACCGCAAAGCCCTCGCAGTTGAGTCCGTATTCGGTCTCGATGCCTGCGGGACGGTTCATGCGCCGCTCGTGCCGGGAAGTGACTCAATACTAGCGCCGGCTATGGAACCTGAATGCCCCGCCCGGCGGCCTCCGCCCGTTCCATCACGACCTGCGCCATCGCGATATCCCACAGCGCGATCCCCTGTGAGGCAAACAGCGTGATCTCCTCATCCGCTTTGCGACCCGCCACCTGCCCGGCCACCACTTGGCCAAGCTCGATCACCTGCCCCCACTGCAACATCCCGGCCCGCTCCGCCGCCATCAGGTCTCCGGCCTCCTCGTGCGCCCCATCCAGGTCGTCCACGAACACACGGTCCGCCCGTGCGACTGCGGCAGGCGCCACTTCACCGTGGACGGGGTTATTGCTCCCCATCGCCACGACGTGCATCCCCGGGTCGAGATCTTCGGCCAACAGCACCGGTCCCGCGGCCGACGTCGCCGTCACCACGATGTCCGCACCCCGCGCTGCCTCCGCCGCCGACGTGCAGGCAACCAGCTCCACGTCAACCCGCTCGCGCATGGTCTTGACATAAGCCTCGACATTCGCCGGATTGCGCGAATACACCCGCGCTTGCGCCAGCTCGTGAACGCCACTTAGCGCCTCCAACTGCGTCCGGGCCTGGCGTCCGCTGCCGATCAGTCCAACCACTCGGCTGTCTGGCCGCGCCAGGTACTTGCTTGAAATCCCGCTCGCCGCCCCCGTCCGCAATTCGCCCAACCGCCCGGCCTCAAGCACTGCCCGCAGCACTCCCGTCGCCACGTCAAACAACACCACCACAAACCGTGCGCCACCGCCGAATGTCCCATAGATCTTCGCTCCCGCCGCACCCAGTTCCTCGTCGGCGCCGCCCATCACATTCAGCGACCCGGCCGGAACCGTCGCCCGTCGTCGCCCAACATTCCCGGCCACGCCCCGGCCCTGCCGGTCAAACGCCCCCTCAACCGCCTCCAGCGCCAGCTCCATATCCCCCAACGCATCCACATCCGCTTCGGTCAAGTACAGGGGCATCACATCTCCAATCGTCCGCTGCGCCACGGCCTTGTCTCGATTTTAGGCAGCCTATACGCCCACTAGGCCCGGGAAATGGAACGAAGCATCGACTTCCCGCGTATTCATCTATGCAACCGCTGCGTCCCACTCACAACACGAGGCGTCACATGACCGAGTCTCAGGTGCTGCGGCGCTGCCAGCACGGCGCCCCCCAGGCCTTCCGCCACTTGGCCCACCGCTACCAGGACGACCTCTTCCGCACGGCCACCCTGATGACCGGGAGCCAGTCCCTGGCCGAATTCCAGGTTCGCGAAGCCCTGCGTACGGCCTGGCGCCGCATGCAGTCCGTCGGCCTCGGCGCCCCGATCAGACTTTGGCTCATGCACAGCCTCATTCGCCAGGACGCCACTCGGACTCCTGCGTCATCGAATCCCGCCGACCGATCGTGCCACCGCGCTCCGCTCGGAATTCCCCCACCGCCGCAAGAGCCCGGCGAGCTTGACCGCAAGAGCAGTCAGCTTCATCGGGCCTTGGCTTCCCTCGATCCCGCCCACCGCCACATCCTGATCCTGCGCTACTACGCCAATTGCACGGTCCCCCAGTTGGCCGTTGTCCTTGGTGTCCCGGAGGACACCGTTGAAACGACGCGGCGCCAGGCCCTGGGTCAATTGCGCGGAGGCCTTCGCGCGATCGTTGCCTACCCACACGACGAACCGGATCTCAATGCCTCGGACCAGGCGCTGATCGAGGCCCTCCGTGACTACTTCCGTTCGGCCACGGCTGCCCTCCAGACTCCTGGTGACCTGTGGGACGCATTCGAATCCCGCGCTCCGGATCCATCCTGTACCGCTCGGATCCGACGAAGGGTCCTTGCCGCCGTTTCCCGCTTCTGGACGCCCCTCGCGGCCACCGGCGCGGCTGCCGCGCTGGCCTCGGCCGTGATGTGCGTGTCCACGGCCTGAGCGTGCCCCGGCCAACCGCAAAGCACAGCGTCTCCGACGACACGGTGGAGAAGCTCGACGACCTGGGCGTCAGTCGCGTCCGGCAGAAGCCGCACGACCGTCAACCCCGCTAACAGCGCCTCACCCGCGGCGAGTCCACACCTCCCGTCGCCGGCCTCGTTGCTGGCGGGAACCCGGCTTTGCTTGTTTCCGCACTCCAGCCACGCGGGCAACATCTCGCGCCGTCGCTGCACGTGTCCGGGGTGCGCTAATTGCACCCCGCGCGCTGCACCCTGATCATGCGCGCTTGGCATGGCCTTCCTCGCGCTCCACATTTTCTTCAACGTCGGCTTCGCGCTCAGCACGCGCGTGGCCCAGTTTCAGCGTTACGACTACTTCCTCGTAGCCGCCGTCAACTACTGCCTGGCCGCCCTGCTCGCCTCGGTCTGGGCCGTCCTTCGCGGTCCCTTGGACTTCGACGCCCCTACCCTCATCTTCGGCGCCGTCCAGGGCATCCAGTACGCCGGAACCATGATCGGCGTTTACTTGTTACTCGTCCGTTCCGGCGTCGGCATCACGTTCATATTTCTGCGCCTGTCCGTCGTCGTGCCCACGCTGGCCGCCATCGTCTTCTTCGCCGAACGACCCACAGGCCCCGCCATCGGCGGTCTCCTCCTCATGCTCATCTCAATCCCACTGCTTGTTGGCCCCAGATCCGCCGTACGCGGCTCCCGTTCCCGCTGGTATTGGCCCTTAGTCGCGTTGATGATGGTCTTTACGGGCGCTGGCCTCACCGCCTCCAAGGCCTTCAACGAACTCTCCACGCCCGACCGCGCCCCCGACTTTGTCATGGCCTCATTCCTCGTCTCGGTGCCCGTCGCCCTCGCCATCTTCGCCATGCGCCGCCGCTTCCAGGCCCGCACGCCCCCGCTGCGCCAGAGCCTGTCAACGCCCGGCGCGCTCGCCACCGGTGCCGCCATGGGCCTGTGCAACGTCATCCAGCTCGCACTCCTGGTGGCCGCGCTCGACCTCATCCCCGGCACCATCGCCTTCCCTATCCAGACCTCCGCCTCGGTCCTCCTCACCACCGCTGCCGGCGTCATCATCTGGCGCGAACGCCACGGCCCCATCGTCTGGCTCGGCGTCACCGCCGCCCTCGCCGGCATGGTCATCGTCAACTTCTGAAGCCACGCGATCCACGCGCCACTCTGCCGGCGCCCGCTATATCCCCGCGTCCGTAGCCCTTAGTCGAACCGAAACCGCCAAACCCCAATCGCCGTAAACACCGCTGCAAAGATCAGCAGCACACCCGCTTCCATCCAGACGCCGCCCAGTCCCTGGCCCCGTACCAGCACGTCCTGGTAGCCCTGGATGGCCCAGGCCTGCGGTGTCGCGTTCCCGATCTGCTGCATGGTCTCCGGCATGATGAAACGCGGAATCATCACGCCGCCAAGCGCCGACGTGGCCAGCACCACGATCACGGCCAGGCCGGTTCCCTGCGTCTCCGAGCGCGCGATCCCCGCCAGCGCGATGCCCAGCCCCGTCGCGGTCAGAGCCAGCGCCGCCGACACCACCAGCAACCCCGGTACGGAACCAAGGTCCAACCCAAACGCCAAACGCGCAATAGCGAACATCAGCACGATCTGGACGAAGTTCACAACGTAAAAGGGACTCAGCTTGCTAATCACAATCGGCGCCCGTCCCACCGGTGCTGCTCGCAGTCGCCGCATCGCCCCGCTCCGTCGCTCCCGGAAGATCGACTCAATCATCACCGTGGCGATGAAGAACACCCCCATCACCGTGTAGCCTGCCGCGTTCTGCTGAAACTGGTCCGGGAACTGCTCACGCTCCACGCTCGGCGGAACCCGCCGCCGCGTAGTCACGGGCAACGCACCGTCGCCCTCGCCGTCCTGCTGCATCGACGCGGCCAGCTGCTCCCGAACCTCGGCGGGAAACCCGGCCGCTACCTGCTCAAACCACGCGGCCGCCCCCGCCTCGCCCAGCCTGCGGCCCACCACCTGCTGCAGCACCGCGCTCAGCGCCCCTTCCAGCGGACCCGTCACCTGCGCCGTCGTCGCCGGATCCACGATCACGTCCACTTCCAGCGGCTGGACCTGTTCGCCCCTCAGGATGCGCGGATCTTCCAGCAGCGCGGTCAAGCCTTTGGGGAACACCACCCCCACCGGATACTCGCCGTCCGCTACCAGCTGAGCTACGGCGTCGGCCGTCAGCGCCTGCCCGTCCTGCTCCCGCACGATGGCCAGCCCTTGCGTCGCGTCCAGCTGCTCCACGACCTGTTCGGCCACTTCGCCCGCGCCGCCCGTCGCCACTGGTACCTCCAACGCTCGGGCTGAACCGCGCGCGGCCCCTTCCTCGAACAGCCCGCCCAGCGCCAGGCTGAAGATCACCATGAACATCACGGGCATCAGGAACAGCACGAACAGGCCGCCCGGATCCCGCAGCAGGAGCAGGAACTCCTTGATCGTGAACGCCAGCGTCACCCGCATCGCTCAGTCCCTCAGGCTGCGACCCGTAAAGCGCAGGAACACGCTCTCCAGGTTCGGCTCCAGGATTCGCACGGTCTCCACTTCCAGGGCTGACACGTTCATCGCCTGCATTACGTCCACAAGCGCATGTCGGGCGCTGGCCGCCTCGATATTCAGCAATCGCTCGTCCGGCCCCGGTCCTACCGCCTGCACCGACTCGAGCGACGCCAGGGTTTCCGTGACCTGTTCCCGCTGCCCGGGATCGATCCCGATCTGGATCACCCCGCCGCCCAGCGACTCGATCAGCGCCCGCGGTGTGTCCAGCGCCACGATCTTCCCGTGATCGATGATCGCCACCCGGTCGCACAGCCGCTCGGCCTCTTCCATGTAGTGGGTCGTATAGACGATCGTCACTCCCTGGTCGCGGTTCAGACGCTCCACGTTGTCGAAAATGTGGTTCCGGCTCTGCGGGTCCACTCCCACCGTCGGCTCGTCCAGGATCAGCAGTTCCGGCTCGTGCAGCAGCCCCGCCGCCAGGTTCAGTCGCCGCTGCATCCCGCCCGAATAGGTTCCGGCTTGGTCGTTGCCGCGGTCGCTCAACCCCACCACGTCCAGCACGGCCTCCACCCGTTCCCGCAAACGCCGCGCGCCCAGGCCGTAGACCCGTCCGAAGAACCGGAGGTTCTGCCGGCCACTCAGCTTCTCGTACAGCGCAATGTCCTGTGGCACAACGCCGATCCGCCGCTTGGCCGCGCGCGACGTCGGTGACATCTGGCTGTCGCCCACCGTCACTTGCCCCGCCGTCGGCTCAAACATCCCGCTCCAGATCGAGATCAGCGTCGACTTGCCTGCCCCGTTCGGACCTAGCAGCCCAAACACCTCGCCCCGCCGCACCTCCAGCGTGACGTCATTCACCGCCGTCAGATCCCCGTACCGATGCACCACGCCACCGGCGCGTAAGAGCGCCCCGTTGTTCGCGCTACTCACGGGCAGCGTCCAAACGCGGTCAGATCCAAGTCAGCTTCAATCTGCGATCACTAGGTTTGCTTCACAAATCAGTTTGCCTTGCGGCACAAGGGTGTGCAAGCCGTTCAATCTCCGCACCCCGTCGGCATCGCCCACCTCCGCAAACTATCCGAAGCCTCCAACCCCGCGTCCTGCCCGCTCGCAAACGCGCTCGCGATCAGATTCCTCTCACCCGCCACGATGTCCCCCGCCGCCCACATGCCCGGAATCGGCTCGCCAGACGAATCCAGCACCTCGTGGTCGGGACTGCACCGCAGCAACCCGTCGTCAGCGTGCGCCACGTCGAACCGGTGCAGGAACTCGTCGTTCGCCTTCAGCCCCTCGTCCACGAAGAACCCGTCGAAGAACAACTCCCGCCCGTCCGCCATCCGGAACCCCAGTAGGCTTAACCCCTGTCCGATGTGCGCCTCAATCCGGCCTTCTTCCAACTCCGCGCCCCGCTCGCGCAACGCCTCCAGCACCCGTGGCGACATCCCATGCGGTCGCCCGTTCGTCAGCACCGTAATCCGGTCCGTGAAGTCCTGCGCCCCCTGCACCACCTCGAAGATGTAGTCGCCCACCCCCACGATCGCCAAGTGCTCGTCCACGTGCAGGTGCCCGTCGCAGCGAATGCACAGGTGCCACCCCCGGCTGTTGCCCGCGTATCGGTAAACCAGTTGGTACTTGCGGTACATCCGCGCCGCCGAGTCGTTGGTCTCGATGTCCGGCCACCCGTCCTCGAACCCGCTGGCCACCACCACCGTTCGGCCCAGCGCCGTCGTCGTCGCCCCTACCTGCCCGTCGCGCGACAGCGGTTCCGTGGCGTACGTCAGTTCAAACGTCCCGTTGTCCAGTCGCTCCAGGTCCATTGCGAACCCATCGGCCCGCCGAATCCCGGCCATCCGCTCCTCGCCGCCGCGCTCGATCGACCGTTCCGGTTGACCCTCCGTCCACTCCCGCAGCGCCTTCGCAAACTGCACCCCGGTAATCCCCGCAAACACCGGCGCGTCCTCGATCTTCACCGTCTTCGACCAGTACGCGCGCCCCCGCCGCCGGCTCACCTTGCTCGCGTCCAGCAGCAGCACGTGCCGCATCTGGTGCGCCGCGCTCACCGCCGCCTGCGTGCCCCCCGGCCCCGCGCCGATCACAAGTACATCAAAGACCTCGCGCATTAGACTTGTCCGCCTCGTGCCCCGCCACGCGTCAAGTTCCCGGCTTGGGCGCCCACTCCTCGGCCCCCGTGATTGCATCGATCATCTTCATCGTACGCACGGCGTCATCCAGCGTTGGTGCAGGAAACGACACAGGCTCGCCCGTCTGAACCGCCCGCAGAAAGGCCCGCGACTCCCCCGGAAACCCCGGCTTCAGCCGCCGGTCCAAGCCCGTCAGACCAAACCGAACCGGCTCACGCCCGTGCCGTTCCAGAATGCACGAGCTCAATCGGTCACCTGGCGACGATCCGGGCTGCGACGTCAACACCGCGCTCGCCGTCCGCGCCTCATACCAGTGACTGCTGCCCTTCGGTCCAAAGTGATCCGCGATGGCCCGTCCCACCGCGCCCGACTCGTACTCCAGCAGTGCGCTGAAGCTGTCGGGCTTCGGCAGCCGTCGCTTCCGCACCACCGACGTCACGTTCGCGACCTCCCCGCCCAAGTACCGCAGCAGGTCCAGCGCGTGAATGCTGTTCGCATACGCCCAGCGCATCGACACCTCCGGCGGAAACTTCTCCCCGAACCACTTGTCCCCGGCGTCTTCGTCCGCGTGCACCGTCACCGAAACCACGTCCCCGGTGTCCAGCAGCGCCTCGCGCCCCGCCTGCAAGCACGTATAGAACCGGCGGTTGAACCCAACCATCGCCGTCGTCCCCGTCTCCCGCACCGCCTCCGCCAACCGCTCCGTGTCGGACGAATACAACCCCGGCGGCTTCTCAAGAAACGTTGGGATCCCCGCCCGGATAAACCGCTCCGACACCTCCGCCACCGCCAGCACGCTCACCAGCACGTACACCGCGTCGAACTCGCCCCACGCCTCCAACTCGTCCAAACCCGTAAAGGTCTGCGCAACGCGGAACCGGTGTGACGTTTCGGCCACCGACTTCGGGTCGATGTCGCACAGCGCCGCCACCTCCGCCTCCGGCAGCGCCTGCAACACTGGAATGTGCTGGCCCGCAATGTTCCTTGTCCCGATCATGGCGCATCGAACCGGCCTCGACTCGGCCATCTCACCCTCCGCGACGCTTGCAGCGTATCCTCGCACGGCCCCCAGTATCTCCCCCATCGATATGGTCCTCACCCGCGACCGCCTCGTCGCTGACCTGCACCGCCTCGGAGTGCGACCCGGCGATATCCTCATGGTTCATAGCTCACTCCGAAGCCTCGGACAGGTCATCGATGGCGCCGCCACCGTCGTTGACACCCTGCTGGAAGTCCTCGGCCCCACCGGTACGCTCGTCGGCCCATCATTCAATTACGAGACCGCTCAGGCCCCTGATTTCGTCTTCGACCCGATCAATACGCCGTCTGACATGGGCGCCATTGCCGATGAGATCCGCCGTCGCGCCGGCAACCTTCGCAGCCGCCACCTTACCCACAGCGTCAGTGCCATCGGTCTGCGAGCCGAGTCAATCGTCGAGGCCAACGGCACGTCGGCCTGGGCCGCTGACAGTCCCCTGGGCATGGTTTTCGATCTCGACGGCCGCTTTCTGCTGCTCGGCGTCACCTACCAGAGCTTCACCGCCTGCCACGTCCTCGAAGTGGCGTTCAGACTCCGCCATCGAAAGATTGACACCCTGCGCCGGCGCCTCCGCCAGCCCAACGGCGACCTCATCCCCTTCGAATCCGTCGTCTACCTCCGAGATGTCGGCTATCCCGGCTATGACTTCAACCGCCTCGGTCAGGCCATGGAAGACGCGGCCCTGACGTCCGTCGCACCTGTAGGCAACGCCGTCGCCCGCCTCATTCCCGCCCGCCCCATGCAAGACTTCGCCACCCCCCGCGTCCAGCGCGATCCCAACTATCTGCTTCGACAGGGCGTCGGCGTTACCCCACTCAGCCACGGCGTCACCCTCACGCTGCCGGGCGGAGTCCTCTCCGTCGTCGATCCCCGAGCAGTGTTCCAGGCGCCTCGCACTTGATTGGAAGCGGCGCTGTGCGTCCGTTTGTGCTAAGCATGAGCGGGAAGCTCCGAAATGAGTCGCAAATGCGTCGCGACCAGACCAAAGACCGCGCTCGCAACCCCCGTCTCACACGCCGACGCGTCCTTGCGTGTAGTGTGGGTGCCGTCGCAGCCCTCGCGCTGCTGGCGGCCTGTGACGACGAAAAGGTCGAGCACGGAAAGTTCAAGCTCCGCAGCGGGGCAAGCTGGTAATCCACGTCGCTCCCGAAGCG
Source organism: Chloroflexota bacterium (assembly GCA_034422315.1). GTDB lineage: Bacteria > Chloroflexota > UBA11872 > UBA11872 > UBA11872 > UBA11872. Next base: position 35,129 of record DAOUJT010000205.1, read on the forward strand.
TCGGCAGGGAATCTGGCCGCATGCTGGCACCGCTTCGGTGCTCGCAACAGGCGTGCCACGGACCCACACTCCGCGGCACCGACAACGGTGGCACGTATGCAGCCGCTGGGCTTACTCCTGACCAGGTGCCGAGCTTTTCGCCGAGCTTAGATCGGGTGCTCGCTCGATGTGGGCTATCCTCGGTCCCGGTTTTCCGTATTCGCGTGGACGCGCTAACATCCGTTTGGCTCTAACCAAGTGCCGCGGGTCCTACGGGACGCAGGAGGGGATATGCGGAATCTGACACGTCGAGAGATGCTTCGAGCCGGGAGCGCGGGTGCGCTTGGCGCGGCCGGAATTGCGGTCCTGGCGGCCTGCGGCGAAGGCGAGACCATCGAGGTCGTCAAGGTCGTCACCCAGGTCAAGCAAGTCGAGAAGATTGTTGAGAAGGAAGTTCCGGTCACTGTCGAGAAGGTCGTCGTGGCCCCGACGGCTGAGCCGGTGGCGGGAGAGGTCAGCGTACGTTTCGCGACCGACCACACATCCGGCCCGCGTGGCAACGCCATGAAGTGGGGGATGGAGCAGTTCTCGCGCCAGTTCCCCAACATTCCGGTCAAGATCGACGTCATCGGCGGCGACTACTTTGACTCCGTCAACCTCCAGTTGGCGGCTGGCAGCATGGCAGAGGCCATCCTCTTCGAGGGCAACCTCTTCCAGGCCCATTATGCCGCCGGTTTCTTCCCTGACATCACCGACCAGGTGAGCAAGCTCGGATTCTCCCTGGACGACTATTGGGTTCTGCCGACGGGCTGGCTCCCGTGGGAAGGCGCCCTCTACCAGGCCAACGGTCGCCTGCACGGCCTCCCCTTCCAGGGCGGCATGAACGGCATCGTCTTCAACGTCGATCTGTTTGATTCCAACGGTGTGGGGCAGCCCGCCGAGGACTGGGACTGGAACGACGCCATGGAGGCCTCGAGGCAACTCACCGATACCGACAACGACCAGTACGGCATGTGGGCGCCCACCAGCGACCAGTTCGGCTGGGGCCCAATGCTCTGGTCCAACGGTGTTGAGTACTGGTTCAACGAGCAGGGTGTATCCCAGTTCGACACGCCCGAATCGATCGAAGCTCTCAGCTGGGCGCACGGCACTATGCACACCGAAGGCGTGGCCTTCACCAGCGAAATTCGGCAGCGCGTGGCCGGTGAGTTCGGCGACCCGTTCTCCGCCGGCAAGGTCGGCATCTGGCCCGGTGGCCGGGTGTACAGCACCGGCTTCGGGATCCCGCGCATCAAGGACCGCTTCACCTGGTCCGTCGGTCCCATGTACGTCTCGCCCAACACGGGTGTCGCGCGGCATGGCTGGAACGACCAGCCACACATCGTCACCATCGCTGCCGAGCGGCTGGGCAATCTTGAGCAGACTGTCCAGTTGGTCACTTACCTCGCGGGTCCGGAATACCAGACCCGCGTCGGTATCGACCGCGGGCACTTCCCGGTCTTCAAGAGCGTGGCCGACTCGCCCGAGCAGCTAGCGGCTCCGCCCGAGGGCATGCACTGGCTCAAGACCTACGCCACCACGCCCGAACCGCGCACGCCGGGCTATTTCCCGTACTGGGACGAGTTCCGCGGCGCGCACCGCGTGTGGCAGTCCAAGCTCTGGGTCAACGAGGTTGGCCCCGAGGAAGCGGCCGTCAACATGGCCAAGGACACCAACGCCGTCATTAACTCGTACGGCGATTGGGCGCCCGTCCCGGCCTAGTCGACGACGGTTCCCCACAACGGCCCGCCGCCCCCAAGCGGCGGGTCGTTTGGCTTAGCAGTCGTTCCCGCGCAGACAGGGGGAGGTGGATTCACATTCCAAGTGCAGCGGTTGGTTCCAGAAGACCGCAGCCGGCGTCTGGTAACTGAGGCATTTGCTCGGCGTGTTCTTGTAGGCCGGCACGAGCCGCGTGAAGCGGGCAGCCAAGCTGGTGGCCAGATCGGTTGTGCGTGGGAAGGCGCGACGCAGGTGCCCAATGGCATGCTTGATGCCGCCTTTCTGCCAAGGCGCATACAGGTTGCGGAAGATGGTGGCGCTCCCGAGTGCAGGCAGGTCGGAGTGCCGGGCGAACTTGGCGCCTTGGTCGAGGGAGACGGTCTGGCGTTAGTTCGGGGGCAGCAGGTCCAGCAGGGCGGTCAGGGCCTGCGCTATGGGAGCGGCGGCCCTGTAGGGCGAAGAATCGGTGACGGCGGTCTATGGGTGCGTGGCCGATTCATTGCTAGTCACGCATTGGCGACACCTGGGACCGGGATTTGATTTGGGGCGGCGAGACGCAGGCGGCTGATATCCGGCGACGCTCGGAGCTTCACGGCGAGACTGCTTAACGGCAAGGCGCCGAACCTATAATGCCCTGAAAGCTTGTCGTGGCACTCGGTGGGATGGGGCAGGACGACCTAAAGCCGCAATGTCGGCGCCCTGCCGGGTTCGCACGAAAGAGAGATTCACAGTCCAAGTATTTTCCATCAAGAATGAAATGTGGGGACTTACCAAGTGTTGTTCCAGGTAGGGATGGTTTGAATGTAGAGCAATAGCCAATTGGAGGCCCGACCAATTGCGCATGAAAGCAACATTGGTAGCATCTGTTGCAACAGCATGGCCGCTAGATTCCTGGACTCCAGCGGAGACGACGGGTCAGTGGGCATGAGCACCGCGAGGCTGGATAGATGAGCGCAAGACTGAAGTCGTTGGCGCTAGTCGCTACGTGCGTGACATTTGCAGCTGCGGCGTTGGCGGGATGCGATCCCAGCCCCTCGCTTGCCGCGGATTCGCAGCCGACGGCCATGTCTGCTCCAGTCGCAGTTGCGTCATCTGTCGAGCGCATAGCTACATCGACAGTCGCGCCGTCCGTTGTGAGCCCGAGGCCAACAGGGGCACCGTTGCGAGTTGCGGAAATACCAACCGCACGTCCGCAGGCAACGGTAACGTCTGCTCCGACTGTTTCGACTCCGACGCCACGTCCGAAGCCGACGTCTACCCCGCAGGTAGCGGAGCCCACGCCAAGTTCCGAACCAACGGGAACGGCCACGCCCACGGCGACTCCAAAACCGACGGCTACGCCGGAACCGGAACCCGAATCCGACGGCGCGCTGGCCTTCGATCCACTGTTGACTCGCGGCACGCTCAGCAACGGGTTGGTCTATTACATCCGGCACAACGAGGAGCCGCGCGAGCGGGCTCAGCTGTCACTGGTCGTGAAAGCTGGCTCCATACTCGAGGAAGAAGAAGAGCGGGGTCTCGCACACTTCGTCGAGCACATGGCCTTCAATGGCACCGAGCGCTTCGCGAAGCAGGAGATCGTCGAATACCTGGAGTCCATCGGCAGCAACTTTGGGCCCGACGTGAACGCTTCCACGGGCTTCGACCGCACGAATTATTTCCTTGAGATTCCGACTGACGATCCGGAGATTCTGGAGACTGCATTCCAGATTCTCAGCGACTGGGCCTATGCGGTTTCGTTCGATCCGGAAGAAGTGGAACTGGAACGCGGAGTAGTTCTGGAAGAATGGCGCCTTCGACGAGGATTTGGCGCGCGCTTTCAAGACAATTGGTTTCCGCTGATTTTTGGCGACTCTCGATACAACGAGCGGAGCCCCATTGGATTGCTGGAGGTCATTGAGAACGCACCGGCGGAGCGCCTGCGGGGGTTCTACGAGCGCTGGTATCGGCCTGACCTGATGGCCGTCATCGCCGTCGGCGACTTCGACACGGAGATTATCGAAGCAAAGATACGCCAACACTTTGCGCCGCCTCCCGAGGGCGAAGCCGCCCAGGCGAGTGCCGCCGTGGCTGCGCCGAGCAGTCGGCCACGTTTTGAGGTGCCCGAGCACGAGGCGCCCCGTGTGAATGTGTTCACTGATCCGGAGGCGCCGGGCACGCAGCTGTTCCTTCTGCGAAAGCTGCCGCCGGAGACCGGTCAAGACCTGGCGGCGCTTCGACGCATCGTGGTGGAGCGGCTTGCGTTCATGATGCTCAACGCTCGATTCTTCGAGCGCGGCCAGGTCGAGAATCCTCCGTACCTTGGGGCGGGCGGCTCGCGTGGCCCGTTTGTGGATGCATTTGACGCCGTTCAGTTCGGGGCATGGGTGGAGCAGGATGGCGTTCAGCCCGGGTTCGCGGCCGTGCTGGAGGAAACGCAGCGCGCTCGACAGCACGGATTCACCGAGAGTGAACTGGCTCGAGAGAAGACCAATCTGCTGAGCGCCGTTGAACGGCTCTACAAGGAACGGGATCAGCGAGAGTCGGCTGACTTTGCCCAGGAGTACACGGACCACTTCCTTCGAGGGATTCCGGCACCCGGAATCGAGGCTGAGTGGGAGTTGTACCAGGCGTTGCTGCCCCAGATCTCGCTGACGGACGTGAACGACGTCGCCGCTACCTGGACAGAGCCCGGCAATACGGTGCTCCTGGTCATGCGTCCCGAGGGCGGCGAGGAACTCGCCGACGAAGAGTTGGCCTCGGTGTTGCAGACACAGCTCGCGGAAGCGGACTCACTGACTGTCGAGCCATACGCCGACGAGTTCGCCGATGTGCCGCTGCTTGCCGACCTGCCAACGCCAGGCGCCATCCTCAGTGAAGAGCAGATCGAGTCCATAGATGCCGTCAGGTGGAACCTGTCAAACGGAATTACCGTGATCGCCAAGCAGACCGATTTCAAGAATGACGAGATTGTGTTTGGGGCGTTTAGTCCGGGTGGGCACTCGCTCGTCGCGGATGAGGACCATGTGTCGGCGCTGCACGCGGACCAGCTGGTTGCCGGCAGCGGCGTTGGCGAACACGACAATGTGGCCCTCGACAAGCTGCTGGCCGGAAAGCGGGTCTCGGTATCCCCGTACATCGGGGAGCTGTTCGAAGGACTCCGAGGCCAAACCTCGCCCGAAGATATCGAGACCCTATTCCAGCTCATTACCTTGTACGCGACCGCGCCCAGGCTGGATCCGGTCTACTTTTCGACGTACGAGAAGAGCCTGCGGACCCTGGCCGAGACTCGAGCGGATCAGCCGGACGCCGTGTTCTCCGATACCGTGAACACCGTCCTGAGCCAGGGGCACGTCCGCCGGCGGCCGCTGACGCTCGAACTCCTTGACGAACTCAGCATCGAGCGGGCAGAAGCAGTGTACGCCGACCGGTTTGCAGACCTGGGCGACGCGAAGTTCGTTTTCGTGGGCGCGTTTGAGTGGGCAGCCCTGCGGTCCTTGACCGCAACCTACCTGGCCAGCTTGCCGGCCAGCGGACGTGTCGAGCAGTGGCGGGACGTCGGGATCGATCCGCCGACCGGGTTGGAGGAGCACGTCGTACGCAGCGGTATCGAGCCCCGTAGTCGGACGCGGGTCTATTTTGCCGGAGATCTGGAATGGAGCCGCCAGGAAGCGCTGACACTCACGGTGGCGGCGGAGATGCTCACGATCCGTCTTCGGGAGCGGCTGCGGGAGCAACTGGGCGGCACCTACAGCGTCGGTGCGGGCGCCCGGGCGAGCTTGCTACCGGATCCAGAATACCGAATCAGCATTGGTTTTGGCAGCGACCCCGCGCGGGCGGACGAACTCTTGCTGGAGGTGTTTGAGGAACTGGCCTGGCTGCGCGACGGGGGCGAGCAGGAATATCTAGACACCGTGAAAGAGCTTCTGCGTACACCCCGAGAGGAGCAGCTGCGCGACAACGGCTTCTGGCTCGGTCAGATCCAAAGTTCACTGCAACAGGGGCAGGACTTTGCCGGGATCCTCGACTTCGAAGATCGACTGGATGCTTTGACTCTTGAGGATGTCGTCGTGGTGGCCCAGCGCTACCTGACGGACGACAGCTACGTACGGGTGGTGCTGCTTCCCGAGGAGGGCTAGAACTCGATAGGGCTCGACCAACGACGAGTACGGCTGAGGCAGGTACGAAGCCCAGGTTCGAGGAGACGTTCATCGACAACGGTGACGTCGACATGCTGACGGCGATGCGCCTCTTCAAGAAGGTCGGCTACGACGGGCCGTTCGTCTTCGACCACGTGCCAGCGATGATTGGCGATTCCGAGCGGCAAGAGCGAGCGGTCGCGCATGCCCTGGGATACATGCAGGCGCTGATGAGGGCCGCGGCCGCGGAGTAGCCGGCGCCAGGCAGGCCCGGGCTCGCGTTTCGTCGGGCTAGGTGTCTTTGATGCGGCTCTCGAGTCGCTGGAGGGCGTCCTGCGTTGCGCGCAGTTCCCGCAGCAACTCTTCCCTTGAGACCGGCTGTTCGAGGTCACGAAGACGTTCCAGTTTGGCTTCGTCGAGGTTGTTGATGATGATGGCAATGAACAGGTTGAACACCACGAAAGTCCCAATCACGACAAAGCTGACGAAGAAGAGCCAGGCAAACTCATTCAATTCCATGGCTTTAAACATGATGTCCGTCCAGCCTTCAAGGGTTATAATGTTGAACAAGGTGAGAAGCGACTTGCCAAGATCTCGCCAGTTCTGCGGATCATGTTCATTAAAAAGATGGTATCCAATAATTGCATAAATATAGACGACGATGCTCATGAGAAGCATCACATGGCCGACGCTTGGAATTGATCGAACCAGCGCGGTTACGATCAGCCTCAAATCCCTAATCGTCGATACCAGGCGCAGAACCCGAAGCAAACGTACGAGCCGGGCGATGATGGCGTATTGTCCGGTTGCGGGGATCAGGGCAAAGACGATGACGAAGAAGTCGAACACATTCCAGCCATCTCGGAAATACCCCGCCACACGTGGGGAAGCCGCGAACATTTTCAGAATGGCTTCCGCGATGAATATTGCCAGTGTTACGTTATGTCCGATATCGAGCAGGTAGCCGTACGACTGATTGATTTCGGACGAAGTCCCAAAACCCAGGAGGACGGCGTTAAGGATGATGATGGCAACGATGCCCGCATCAAATGCCGGCGCTTCGGTAATGCGGCGGGATATGATGGTGGTTTTCTTCATGGTCGCGAGCCCATGCCTAGGGTGAGGATGGCCCGGAGGTGATCCTCTCGGGCCAATCGATGGTGAGAGCCAGACGGTGTGTCAGGCGACGTGTCCTGAAGTGGAAAGCTTGAAGAGCGTCAGTGGCGAAACAGCGGACATCCTAGCAGAATTACGTCGGAACTCCGAGTGCCGGCGGGAGTCGCGAGCGGCAATCAGGTTTCCCGCTACAGCAGCCACGCCCGCTTCGCCGGACAAGGTTTGCAAGCGATGAGGTGAGCGCTAGTTGATCCCTCGACGCAAGCCCGGTCGGTCTGATCCGTGCTGTGACCACATAGCGAGGAGGTGAGGCGCCGTCGGCGCGGGCGCCGGGACAAGGCGTGGCACTCAAGCACAGCGCTTGCATCGCCAGGGCAGGATGCACGATCTCTAATCAGTCCCTCTATTCAAAGTAATAGCCTAAGAGTATGAAATCGAAAGCAAGGTCTTGCGATCGTTTGTAGCAGAAAGTTGTGGGCTCATTGGAGACTTAGGTACACTTCCCAAATTACCCTTTCGCGGCATAAGAAATTGCGCCTGAATCGTCCGTGGATTATCTAGAGCGGCTGCCTTGGGATGCCGCCATTCTGGCGCTAGCCGTCGTATTGGACCGGTTTCTACCGGAGCCGCCAGGCGCTGTGCATCCGGTGGTGTGGCTAGGCCGATTGATATCCACGATGGAACGGCTGGCGCCGAACCGCCCGCTGACCGCGTTTCTCTATGGTTTGGCCGTGGTCGTGTCCGTTGTCGGAATTGCGACAACGCTGGCCTGGATCTGCATGACGCTACTGGCTTGGATTCATCAAATTGCGTATGTGCTTGGCGGCGCTGTGCTTTTGCGCACCTCGTTCACGTTCACTGGGCTCTCGGCTGCGGCAATGCGGACCAGGCGTGACCTCAAAAGGGATCAGATCGATGCCGCGCGGGACAGCCTGCGAAGTCTTGTGAGCCGCGACGCGAGCTCGCTGAGCCGACCTCTGGTTGCGACGGCGGCCATTGAGTCCGTGGCCGAGAACTCGACCGACAGCTTCGTGGGCCCGTGGCTGGCCTTTGCGCTGCTTGGCGTACCGGGCGCAATCGCCTACCGGGCCGTGAACACCATGGATAGCATGATCGGCTATCGCGGTCGTTACGAATACCTGGGCAAGGCCGCGGCCCGGCTGGACGATTTGGTCAACCTTGTTCCTGCACGGGTAGGTGCCGGATTGCTGCTGCTTGGCGGTTGGCTCGCTGGATGTTCGCTGCGGCGTGGCTGGCAGACGATGCGGAGTGACCGTGGCAGGACGTCCAGCCCAAATGCCGGAGTCACCATGTCGGCCATGGCCGGGTTGCTGGGCGTTCGCCTGGAGAAGCCGGGGCATTACCGCCTGGGGGAGGGGTATCGGGATCCCGGCCCGGATGACATTGATCGCGCCGTATCGATCGCACACCGAACGTCCCTGCTGGCAATGGTCGCTGCCCTCGTTCTCCTGGCGGCACGGCTCGCAGTCAGTGGCTAGTCCGGTCGCGCGCGCCGAGGCGTCGACGGTGCATGGCGGACTGGATGATGCAGAGCTACGCGCGCAAGCGCGGACTCGGGCGGACGTTGTCGACTTCAGTTCGAACGTCAATCCGCTGGGAGCATCGCGGCTGGCGCGACGGGCCGCCGCCAAGGCGGACCTCTCGGGCTATCCGGATGGCGGGTGTCTGCTGTTACGTGAAGCGTTGGCGGAGCGAGTTGGCGTCGGTCTCGAGCAGCTGATGATTGGGAATGGCTCGACGGAACTGATTCACCTGCTGGCGCGCGCGAGGCTGCGGCGGGGTTCGCGCTGTTTGATCTTCGCTCCCACGTTTGGCGAGTACGCAGCAGCCGCCGGTCTGGCAGGTGCGGACGTGAGGTTCGTCAGAGCTTCCGAGGCGGATGGCTTCCGCTGGTCAATTGCTGGGGCGGTTCGGGCCATCGAGACGTTGCGGCCCGCCGTGGTGTTTCTCTGCAATCCGAACAATCCCACGGGCGTCTATCTCGACGAGGACGCTGTTCGGCAACTGAGCACTGCGGTGGGTCCGGATGGCCTGGTGGTGCTGGACGCGTCGTATGCGCCGCTTGCCGACGATGCGTGGGATGCGACTGCCCTGCTGAACCGAGGGAATGTGGCGCTGTTGCAGTCGATGACCAAGGACCACGGATTGGCCGGCGTGCGGCTGGGATTCATGGCGGCACGGCCGCCCGTTGTGGAAGCGACCCGACGGCTGCAGCCGACCTGGAGCGTGAACGCCGTGGCGCAAGCCGTGGGACTCGCGGTGCTTGAGGATGAGGCGCACGTGGCCGCTGCTCGACGCGTGGTTCGTGAATCCAAGGCGTACTTGTACACCCAGTTGAAGGCGATGGGCGTGCCGGCGCTGCCCTCGGCGACCAACTTTCTGCTGGCGCGGGTGGGCGATGCCCCGAGGGTTCGCCGCGCGCTGCTGAGTGAGGGAATCGTTGTGCGGGACTGCACGTCGTTTGGCCTGCCCGCTTACATCCGCGTTGCCGTGCGCGGGCCCGACGAGTGTGCGCTACTGACGAGGGCGCTGCGAGAGGTGTTGAGGCGTGGGTAGCGACGGGCGAGCCAGGGTGCTGATGGTTCAGGGCACCTCGTCCCACGCCGGCAAGTCGGTCATCGCCGCGGCGCTGTGCCGGATATTTGCGCAGGACGGCTACCGGGTCGCGCCTTTCAAGGCGCAGAACATGTCGCTCAACTCGTACGCCACGCCTGATGGCGGCGAAATAGGCCGATCCCAGGCGGTTCAGGCGGCGGCCGCGCTGGTTGAGCCCAGCGTGGAGATGAACCCAATCCTGCTCAAGCCGGAGGCTGATAACCGTTCGCAGGTGGTGTTGCTGGGCAGGCCGCGCCATCTGACATCGGCGCGCGAATACTATCGGCTCAAACCCAAGTTGTGGTCGATCGTGACCTCGTCGCTCGACCGGTTGCGGGCGGAGCACGAGGTGGTCGTGATCGAGGGAGCGGGAAGCCCAGCGGAGGTCAATCTCCGGCAGCACGACATAGTCAACATGCGGGTGGCCCTGCATGCCAAAGCGCCGGTGCTGCTGGTTGGAGACATCGACCGCGGCGGGATCTTTGCGCAGCTCGTGGGAACGATGATTCTCCTGGAACCCGAGGAGCAGGCCCTGGTTTGCGGCCATGTCATCAATAAGTTCCGGGGCGATGTATCGCTGCTCACCTCGGGGCTGGACTTTCTTCACGAACGAACCGGAGTGCCTGTCGCCGGCGTCGTGCCGTTCTTCAAGGACATACACATTCCCGAAGAGGACTCCGTGGGTCTCGAGGAACCTGGTTCCCCGGCGACGGCCGACGAGATTGACGTTGCCGTCATGCGCTTGCCGCACGTTTCGAACTTCGACGACTTCGATCCGTTTCGCCACGAACAAGGCGTGCGGATGCGGTACGTGGCGCGCGCGGCCGAGTTCGGCAGTCCGGACCTGATCGTCATTCCCGGCAGCAAGACCACGGTGGCCGATCTGGATTGGCTGCGCGCACAGGGCCTGGGCGAGCAGGTCGTTTCGGCGCGTCGGCGGGGGACACCGGTGATCGGCATCTGCGCCGGATACCAGATGTTGGGGACGGATCTGCTGGATCCCCACGGCGTCGAGTCGAAGGCGGAGTCAACGCCGGGCCTGGGCCTGCTACCGACTACGACCACCTTTCTCCGAGAAAAAGCAACGCACCAGGTGAAGGGTCGAGTGCTCGGCCGCCACGGTCTGTTGCGCGAATGCCGGGGCGCCGAGGTTGTCGCCTATGAGATTCACATGGGCGTGAGTGCCACGATGGGCCTGGCCAGTCCATTTGCCCTCAACGTGCGATCACGACAGCCGGTCGACATGCCCGATGGAGCAATCGACGCCGAAGGGCTCACGCTGGGCACCTATCTGCACGGCCTTTTCCACAACCGGGCCGTGCGGCGCTCGATTCTTGCCTGCGCCGGCGCTCGACGCGGCATCCGCCCGGCCTACGCGGACGACGACCTGGATCCCAATGTCGAGTACGACAAGCTGGCCGCCTTTGTCCGACAGCATCTGGACATGGACCTGGTCTATAAGGCCATGCGGCTCCAGCGTTGAAAGTGCCGTCGGATTGAGGCGAGTCGAGTCGTCCGCCATGCGCGGTGTCGCGTGGTCGCCGGGATCTTGCGGCGAACTGGCCCAGGGCCACCTGGATGGCATGGCCGTGATGGTGACCTGCCCGATCGACGTTGGATCGAAGGCAATCGTCGAGCTGTCCGACGGCTCGGGGTGCGTTGATGGGCCGGCCGATGCACCGAAGGCGCGCCGGGCCGTTGAACTGACGCTGACCGCACTGGATCGCCCGGATCTTGACGCGTGCCTGCGGCTGGAGAATTCGCTTCCTCGGTCCAGGGGAATGGCCAGTAGTACGGCCGATGTGGCGGCGGCCATTGCCGCGACCGCGACGGCGCTGGATTCGTCGCTCTCGCCGCGGCAGCAGGCCGATCTGGCGTTGGCCATCGAGCCCAGCGACGGCGTGATGCTGCCGGGGATCGCGCTCTTCGATCATCTTGGTGGTCGCATCGCCCGGACGCTTGGCCAGCCACCGCCGATGCGAGTGCTGGTGCTTGAGTTTCCCGGTGAAGTCGATACGGAGGCATTCAACGAGGGAGACCGAGTCGACTGCGTGGATGGGGCCGGCCGTCGCTTCCGTGACGCACTCGATCTCATCGCCGACGGAGTGGCGAACGGAGATCCGCGGCCGATTGGCGAAGGCGCCACGCTGAGCAGCCAGTTGAACCAGTGCGTCCTCCCAAAGCCGCGGCTGCCGGATGCGATGAAGCTGGGCAGAGACGCCGACGCGCTCGGCATCAACGTTGCGCACAGCGGCACGGTCATCGGGTTGCTCTTCGAGGCCGACGCCGAGCGAATCGCATGGGCCGCGCTCTCCGCACGACAGCGGTTGCCGGAAATCGTGGCGATTCACGACTGCCGAATGATCGGCGGTGGCGCAAATGTGCATCGAGGCACGCGACGGACGGTGGCTCCCACCGCCTGACCGCAGCCCGGCATTGCGGATTCGATTCAGCCACCGGGGATTGGCGGGTGTGCCGCCGCTCGCTTCGCGCGAACATGACCTCGGGGAAGCGTTCAGACACCCGGAACCGTCGGGCCGCGGCTTCGGCCTCGAACCTTGTATTAGGGTTTGGCTCGCGGCACGATCTGGCTGGCAATGCGCGTCTCCGGATCACCGCGGCGCACAGGCCAGGGCCCAGACGGCAATAGAAGTCGAGGCAGGATTGTGACAGGCCACGCGAGCGAGCCAATTGATCTCGGCACTCGAAAGCATCTCTTTATCGACTTCTCGCTTATCGATCAAGCGGACGATGTGTCGCTGCGAGTGAATCCGCCGATTGTCGGTGGCGTGGCCATTCATCGGGATCGGGCCTGGGAGCACCACATCCACTTCATGAATTCCGTGATTGACGACAACGGTTTGGCCCGAATGTGGTACGCGTCCAGCAACATGGGTGCCGGCAATCTCCACTCGTATCGCTGGGGATATGCGGAGTCGCTGGATGGCGTCCATTGGCGAAAGCCGGACCTCGGACTCGTTGAACTCAACGGCGTCCGCTCAAACAACCTCCTTCCCGGGGTGCCGGGGAGCGTCTTGAAGGACCCCACGGCGCCTCCGGAGGAGCGTTACAAGGGGTATTGGCTTAATTGGGATCCGGACCTCGGTCCACTCGGATTCGGCTATTCCGTGTCGCCCGACGGCCTTCGGTTCACCTGGAAAGGCGGAAACGGCGTCGCGCTGCACGGTGACTCGCAGAACCAGGTCTTCTGGGATGAGCGGATCGGACGTTACGTGGCGTATTTCCGCAGCTGGGTCCCTGCCGGGCGCGACGGGCAGTCGCTGAGCGCCAACGGGCCGTGGCGGCGTGCGGTCGCGCGATGGGAAACCGATGACCTCACGTCCCGGGATGGCTGGCAGCTCACCGATACGCCGGTTGATATTCGTGGCCCGCGACTCACCGGCGAGCTTCCCACAGTGCTCGCGCTCGACGAGCAGGACCCGCCTGACATGGACATTTACACGCCCTCGGTCGTCAAGTACCCGGGGGCCGATGACGTCTACATCTCGACCTTCTCGGTCTACCGGCACTTCACCGAGGCCGAAATCCTCGACGCGGAGACGCGCCGGAACGACGGCCTGATGGAGATTCAGCTTGCCGTCAGCCGCGACGGGATCACCTGGGAACGACCGGACCGTCGACCCTATGTCCGTATCGATCCCGACGGACCGCGATCCAGGATGCTCTATTCGGCGCTCGGCATGGTCATTCGGGACCGCTCGATCTACCAGTACGCGACCGCGTACGACCAGTCGCATGGGCTCAAACGCAAGAACAACCCGGCCGGCCAGGTCATTTGGACCCAGCAGCGCCTGGACGGCTTCGTCAGCGCCGAGGCGGCCTACGACGGAGGCCAGTTGATCACGAAGCCGCTCGTTTTCTCGGGCACTCGCCTGGAGCTCAATGTCGATGCATCCGCCAGCGGCGACGTGCGGATTGAGCTGCAGGACTCAGAGGGCCGAGGCATCGAGGGATACACGCTGGATGAGTGCGACCGGGTATTGGGCAACCACATTCGCCACGTCGTGACCTGGAAAGGCAAGGCCCGGCTGCCAGCGTCACAAGGTAAGCCGATGCGCCTGCGGATCGCGATGCGCGGTGCGAAGCTCTACGCACTTCAATTCGCGGCGGCATAGCGAAATGTCGCAAAGTTCGCAGCCCGCGGCGACCCGAGGCCTCTTCAGCGGCGCGTGACGCCCCCGGCTGTTAAGGCCACCGGGAGCCCCGCGAGCATCACGACCACGTCGTCCGCGGCGGCGGCGAACTGCTGGTTGACCCGCCCAAGCTCGTCGGCGTACATGCGTCCCAGCTTCGTTGCAGGCACCACGCCAAGCCCCACTTCGTTGCTCACGACGATCCAGGCGGCGTTGTGCTGTTCGTACAACGCGAGCAGTCGTCGCGCTTCGGTCTGGATGTCTGCCCGGATCCCCTGATCGTCGGGGTCCTGGAGCAGCAGGTTGCTGACCCACAGGGTCAGGCAGTCGATCAGCACGGTGTCGAAATCCACCAATAGCGGCTCGAGCGCCCCGACGACGTCGATCGGTTCTTCCAGCGTCGCCCAGTCCGACGGCCGTTCTTCCCGGTGCGCCTGGATCCGAGCGGCCATCTCGTCGTCGCCGGCCTCGGCCGTGGCGACGTACAGAACCCGGCTGCCACGTTGGGCCAACTCCTGCGCATAGCGGCTCTTTCCGGCGCGAACGCCGCCCAGGACGAGGGTCAGGCGCTTGCTCATTCCGGGCCCGTCGCGTCGGCGGGTGCAAGGTGGCTAGTGTCGTTCCATGACTCCAAGACGCGGCTGCCGTCATGGTCGCTGACGACTGCAAGCGCGGTGTTGTCGACTCGAAACTTCCAGAAGTCCGTGTCGGCCAGGTCCAGCAGGCAGACCACAAGGGCGCGCAACGATCCGCCGTGCCCCACGACCAGGATGTTTTTCCCAGGGTCGAGACTCTCGCTCGCGCGCGTAGTGAAGCGGCGAACCCGCTGGAGCGCATCGATTGCGCTCTCGCCGCCCGGCGCGGTGAATCCCAGGTTTCCGCCGGCCTTGATCCGCTCGGCGAGTGCGCCCGGATAGCGGGACTCGACTTCCTCCAGCGTCAGCCCTTCCCATTCGCCGTACGAAAACTCGCGAAGGTCCGATTCGTCGCTGATTGCCAGATCGCGGCCGGCGGCGATGATCCACGCAGTCTCCGCCGCACGCGGCAAGTCGCTGCAGTACACCGCCGAAAACTCGACACTCCGCAGCCGCTCGCCCAGCCGGGCTGCCTGCCGGCGGCCCTTGGCGCTCAGGGGCACACCCGTGTGCCCCTGCATCCGGCCCGTTCGATTCCACCCGGTTTCGCCGTGTCGCACGAGGTACCAGGTGCTCATGTCGGCCCGCCTACCAGAACGGTGCGCCGGCGAAGTCCGGCATCAACTGAATCAGAATAAGTCCGGCCAGCAGGACCGTAACCTCCGCGACCTCGTTGGTTGCGCCATACGTGTCGCCCGTCATACCGCCGAGCAGTCGTCTGAACCAGAGTCCCAGCCCTAGCGCAACAGCCGTGGCGGTCGCCAGCAGCAGCAGCCCGGCGAATCCGAGCAATAGACCGGCGGCGAAGGCAGCCGTCAGCAGGGCAAAGGCGAACTGACGCCAGCCGGCTCCAACCTGAAACGCCGTGCCCAGACCGGAGCTTCGGGCGTAGGGAAACGCGAACATGGTGGCGACCATGGCAAATCGCGAAAGGCTCGGGAAGAGCACCAGCAGGGCCATTCGTTCAGCCTCGGGAATGCCCGCCAGCAGCGACCACTTCAGCAGTACCAGGCACGCGCCGCCGATCACGGCGAAGGCCCCGACGTGCGAATCCCGAAGAATCGTGAGGCGCGAGTCGCGATCGTGCCCGCCCAACAGGCCGTCGCACAAGTCCAGGAATCCCTCCGTGTGAAGTGCGCGAGTCAGCACCAGCAGGGCTGCTACCAGCAGCGCCCCAACGACCGGCGGCGGCAACACCCGGCCGGCTGCAAAGTCCAGCGCGGCCAGTAACCCCCCGAGCCCGAGCCCAACCAATGGAAAGTAGGCCCTGGCAGGTCCCATCGGTCCGGCGTGGGCGCCGCCAACGGGCAGAACGGTCAGAAAACCAATGGCCTGGCGCAGGCTCTTCATGCCGTAAGTCCAGCCGCGTCCGTCGCCTCGCGGTCGGATACGCCGGCTTCGTCAAAGGTAGCCATCTCCGACAGGCACGCGGCCGCAATTTCAACCAGGCCAATTGCAAGCAGCGCGCCCGTGCCTTCGCCCAGTCGCATGTCCAGGTCGAGCAATGGCCGCAGCCCCATGTGCCGCAGCGCGATGCGATGACTCGGCTCTGCTGACAGGTGACCGGCAATAACGTAATCGAGCACCGTTGGACACAGGCTGGCGGCGATGATACCGGCGGCCCCAGACACGTACCCATCCAATACGACGGCCCTTCGAGCCAGCGCTCCACCCAGCACCACACCGGCCAGCACTCCGATCTCGAAGCCGCCCACCTTCGTCAGTACGTCCAGCCCGTAGTCCGGATCCGGCCGGTTCACGTCCAGGGCACGTTCCACGCACGCGATCTTGTGTTCCAACTCCCGGTCGGTGCGGCCCGTCCCCCGCCCCGTGGTATTACGCGGCGAAGCACCGGTGAGCGCGGCCGTGATCGCGCTGGCGGCCGTGGTGTTGCCGATCCCCATGTCGCCGGTCGCAATGACGTGCGCTCCCCGCTCGGCGGCGGACCCTGCCAGCTCGACGCCGGCTTCCAGGCAAGCTTGTGCCTGGGCACGACTCATCGCGGGTCCCCGGGTCATGTCCTTTGTTCCGCGGCCAGGCGCAACAACCTGGAGATCCGGGTGCGCGGGCAGCGGCGTGGCCACGCCCGCATCCACGATCACCAGCTCAACGCCGCGGGCTCGCGCCATCACGCTGATCGCGGCGCCGCCCGCCAGGAAGTTCAGCACCATCTGCGCGGTTACGGTCTGCGGATATCCCGTGACGCCCTGCGCCACCACCCCGTGGTCGGCGGCG
>DAOUJT010000206.1:0-11543 GCA_034422315.1 Chloroflexota bacterium
ACCGGCGAACCCATCGACTACAAGAACTCCCAACTCCTGCGGCGCTTCATCGCCGACAGCGGCCGGATCGAATCGCGCCGCAAGACCGGGATCACGGCCAAGAACCAGCGCAAGCTGGCCATCGCCATCAAGCGCGCCCGCTACCTGGGGCTGCTGCCCTACATCGTGCGGCGCCGCCTCCGCGGCTAGCGGCCGCCCGCCGCGCGGATGTCCCCGCGCACCAAGGCCCAGCGCCGTCGCGCCCAACGCGACCGCCGGCGTGCCGCGCGCAAACCCGTCCAGGCCCACGTCCGCTGGCGGGACGTCCCAAACTCGGTCCGCGACTGGGGCGAGCTAACTCGCGCCCAGCGTGCGGCCGCTGCCGCCAAGATCGTGGCCGTTGCCGCCACCCTTATCCTCTCGGTCGTAAGTGCCCTGATCGGCGTCGCACTCTACGGCGAACTCGTCGTGCGGCCCGCGGAGCCGGTCTCCACGGTCAACGGCGAACCGATTCCCGCATCGCGCTACGCCGACTTCCTGGCCCTTCGTCGGTTCGAACTCAGTCGCGAGCTTGCTGACGTACCAACCTCCGCCGATCCCCGTGACCCCAGTCACCCCCAGGCGCAACTCTCCACCCTCACCATCAGCGCCGTCACCGAATTGACCAACGCGGAACTCTTGCGTACTCAGGCCTCCGTCTTGGGTGTTTCGGTTGACGACGCCGCCATCGACGCCGTCCTGAACGAGTTCGTCCGTGGCCCCGCCGAGGATGCCGACGACTTCGACTTCAATGACGCCCTCTCCGATATTCGCGAACGAACCCAACTGGACACCGAAACCATCCGAAGCTTCATCGCTGACCGTGCGCTGGCCGATGCCGTAGCCGATCACCTGGCCGCCCGGCTCGATCCCGCACCCGCCCAGATTCGAGCATCCCAAATCGTCGTATTCAACGAGGAAGACGCAGACACCGTGGTGGCGCGGCTGGACACCTATCAGCCATTCGAACTCGTGGCCGAACAGCAGTCCACCGATTCCGCCAGCGCCGCTGACGGCGGAAACCTCGGCTGGCTCCCTCGCGGCCTCATGCCCGACGCCTGGGACGAAGCCGCCTTCGCCCTTCGACCGGGTGGGCGCAGCCAACCCATCTCGACCCCACAGGGCTGGCACGTGATCCTCGTCCACGAAAAGTCTGAATCGCGCCAACTCGACCCTGAGACAGCCGAACGACGCCGCCAGGTCACCTACGACAATTGGCTCCAAACCCTGCGCACCACCGCCGAAGTCGAGTTCCTGCTCACCCCTGAAATCATCGACTGGGCCACTCGGCGCTAGGCGTCTGGCTGAGTAGCCTCTACCACCTGCGCGCCTAGGAGCCTGCCGCGGCGGCAGCCGGCGCTTCAACCGGCACGTCCCCCTTGCGTCGCACCAGCGTGCTCAGAATCAGCGCCATCACCGCCAGCCCCGCGCCGCCGATAAACGGCACCTGGTGTCCAAAGGCCTCCCACAGGATGCCGCCGGTGACCGGAAGCGCCACCGCCGCCACGTGATTCATCGTCTGGCCCGCCACCAGGCTCGGGCGCAGATCGTCCGGCGTCACCAGAATTCTTCGCAGGTAGGTCGTGATCCCTACCTCCGCGCTAAAGAACAGGTGGTCCAGGATGTACAGCACAAACAGCACGCCCAGCCACGGCACCACGGCGTAGCCCATAAAGATCGCCGCCAAAGCGCCAAACGCAATCACCAGGATCGGCCGCTCACCCACGCGGTCGATCAGCCGTCCAAACACATAGGCCCCGCCGATCGACACCATGCTGTTGATCAGCGCCAGGATCGTGATCGTCCGCACCGACACGCCGTAACTGTCAACGAGAAGAAAGATCGCAAACGTCATGAAGATGTGGCGGCGACCGCCGTCCAGGAACGTCAGCGCGTAGTACAGCCAGTAGCGCCGTCGAAGCACCACGCGCGGCGGCTGCCCGATCTTCCCCATCGAGCGCAGCTGCCACACCGCCAGCGCCGCCAGCGCCGCCACGCCACCCGACAGCAGGAACAGCGGACGGATGCCGGTCGCCAGGACCGTCACGGCCAGCAGAACCACCAGGATGCCAATCAGTTGCGCTCCCGCCATCAGTGAGCGCAACTGGCCAAGCCGGCGCCCCTGCGTTTCAACGGTGCTCAGCCGCAGCGCAATCGTGTTGGCCACCGGCCACCACAGGTGAAACCCGATGCTCTGCGTCAGCGAAAAGACGATCAGCACCTCCATCGATTCCACGTGAAAGTAATTGACGTAGCCGATACAGAGCAGCAACAGCGCTACGGCGCCAACCACCGGCTCGGCGATCGTCATCAGCGCCGCACCCATCACGATCGTCAGCAAGCCGGGAACCTCGCGAATGGTCTCCAGCATGCCCAGCTCGCTGGGCCGAATCCCGATCTCCTCCACCAGGAAGTTGGTGGACACGGTGATGAAGATCGAAAAGGCCAGGCCAAACCCAAAAGCGGCCGTAGCCAGCCAGGCAAACGGCGGAATCTCTCGGCCGCCGAGAACGTTCAGATGGCGCACGTCAGTGGTTGGGCGCTGCCAGCGGCATTCATGCCGAAGCCCACGCAGGGCCCGGCGTCAGCGCCTCAGCGACGCAGCCGCCCCTTGCCGTCGCACTTCGGGCACTTCCCGCTCAGCTCGTGCCAGCCGCCGGGCTTGGACGGATCCGGCCAGCGCTCATTGACCGCACCGGTTCCCTCGCAGCGCGTGCAGATAGGTCCGGTCGGCGGCAGGATGCGGGGCAACAGCAACACCGCTGCCACCACCAGCGCCGTGAAGATGATCCACACTTCTAGTGGCATACCGGCCTCTGCGCTTCGGCGCCCCTCGCTCGCCCTGCCAGTATAGGCAGCCGCCCCTCGCGGCCACCGGTCGGTTGTCGGGATCTCCGGTCGAAACCTAGAATCGGCCACCACCTGAGGAGTCCACGTTTGGCCGAATTCGCCCACCTCCACGTCCACAGCGAATTCAGCCTGCTTGACGGATTCTGCCGAATCCCCGACCTGATCGAGCGCACCGCCGCGCTCGGCATGGACTCGGTCGCGATCACCGATCACGGCGCCATGTACGCCGCCGCGGACTTCTACCTGGCAGCCCGCCAGAAAGGCGTTCGCCCGATTGTCGGCTGCGAGGTCTACGTCGCCCCTCGCTCCCACACCGACCGTGACCCGGCGCTGGACCGCCGCTCCTTCCACCTCACCCTGCTCGCCCGCAACCTCAACGGTTACCGCAACCTGGTGCGCCTGGTCTCCCGAGCCAGCCTGGACGGCTTCTACTACAAGCCGCGCGTGGACCGTGAACTCCTGGCGGCCCACGCCGAGGGCCTGATCTGCCTCTCCGGCTGCCCGTCGAGCGAACTGTCGCGTGCCGTCTCCTCCGGCAACCTGGCCCGCGCAGAGGAGGTCGCCCGCTGGCACGCCGACACCTTCGGCCCCGAGAACTATTACCTCGAGATCCAGCGCCCGGGCCTGCCCGAACAGGAACCGCTGGCGCAGGGGATCATCGAGCTAGCCGGTGGCCTGGGCCTGCCGCTCGTCGCCTCCAACGACGTCCACTACCTGACGCCCGACGACAAGGATGCCCACGACATCCTGCTCTGCATCCAGACGGGCAGCCTGGTGGCCGACACCGACCGCATGCGCATGGAGGGCGAGTGGTATCTCAAGTCGCCCGAGGAGATGGCTCAGGCCTTTGACGATCAACCCGACGCACTGGCTAACACCGTGGCCATTGCCGAGCGCTGCAATCTCGACCTGCCGTTCGGCCGCATCGCCATGCCTTCGGTCGAAGTCCCGAACGGCCAAACCGTCAAGTCGCACCTGGCCGAATTGGCCACCGAGGGCCTGGCCCGTCGCATCCCGAATGCTGACGCCAGGTACCGCGAACGCCTGGCCTACGAACTCGACGTCATCGACCAGACCGACTTCGGCGAGTACCTGCTGCTGGTGCGAGAGATCTTCGCCTTCGCAAGAGACCAGGGCATGTTGACCGCCCCCCGCGGCTCCGTGAACGGCAGCCTGGTCGCCTTCGCCACCGATATGTCGGATATCGACCCGGTCAAGCACGACATCATCTTCGAGCGGTTCCTCACCATCGGCCGCAAGGGCTCCATGCCCGACGTGGACATGGACTTCCCCAGCGACCGCCGCGACGAAGTCATTGAATACATGATCCGCCGCTTCGGCGCGGACCACGTGGCCCAGATCGTGACCTTCGGAACGCTGGCCGCCCGCGCCGCCGTACGCGACGTCGGCCGCGTCCTCGGCATGGAATACGGCCTCACCGACCGCGTGGCCAAGCTCATCCCCGTCAACCCCGTCGATCCCTACACCATCGAACGCTCCCTGGATGAGGTCCAGGAACTCAAGAACCTTTACCAGGAAGACGACGCCGTCCGGCGGCTGCTGGATTCCGCCCGCCGCATCGAGGGTGTCGCGCGCCACGCCTCAACCCACGCCGCCGGGCTGGTGGTGTCCAGAGATCCGCTGCAGGAACACGTGCCGCTCACGCGCTCCGCCGAAGGCCGGCCCGTCGCGCAGTTCACCTTCCAGACCATCGAGAAAATCGGTCTGCTGCAACTGGACGTGCTGGGTCTCTCGAACTTCCGCACCATCCAGCACGCCCTGCGGCTGGTCGAGCAGGAAACCGGCCGGGCGCTGGCGCCCCAGGACATCCCGTTGGACGACGACAAGGCCTTCGCGCTGCTGCGGCGCGGCCGCACCGTCGGCATCTTCCAGATGGAGGGCGCCGGCATGACGCGCACGCTGCGCGAACTGGCGCCCACCAGCATCGGCGAGGTGGCCGCCATCATCGCGCTCTACCGCCCAGGCCCAATGGCCAACATTCCCACCTACATCGACCGCAAGCACGGCCGCACACCGCCTACCTACCTCCACGAACGACTCGAGCCGATCCTGCGCGAAACCTACGGCGTGCTTGTCTACGCCGACCAGGTGCTCATGATCGCCCGCCACCTCGCCGGCTACTCCTGGGACGAAGCCGATAACTTCCGCCGGGCCGTCGGCAAGAAGATTCGCGAAGCCCTGCAGAGCGAACACGAGAAATTCGTCGCGCGCTGCGTTGAGGAAGGGATTCCGAACAACGTCGCCGAGGAGATCTTCGCGCTCATTGAGCCGTTTGCCGGCTACGGCTTCAACAAGGCGCACGCCGTCTCCTACGCCGTCATCGCCTACTGGACCGCCTGGCTCAAGGCCCACTACCCCGTGCAGTTCCTCACCGCGCTGCTGGATACCGACGCCGGCGACGTCGGCAAGGTCGCCACCACCCGCCTGGAAGCCGAGCTGCTGGGCGTCAACGTCCTGCCTCCCAACATCAACCAGAGCGGCGTCACGTTCGAGCCAAGCGGAGACTCCATCGTGTTCGGGCTGGCGGCCGTCAAGAACGTGGGGGAGGCCGCCGTTGAAGCCATCGCGGCGGCGCGGCAGGACGACGGCCCGTTCAGCTCGCTGGCCGACGCCTGCGAGCGCGTCGATCTGCGCCGAGCCCCCAAGCGCGCCTGGGAGTCGCTGATCAAGGTCGGCGCTCTGGATGAACTCGGCGAACGCCAGGCCATGCTGGAAGCGCTGGAACCCGCCATGAAGCGCGGCCAGCGCAGCCAGACAGACCGGGCCGCGGGGCAGACGACCATGTTTGGCATTGGGCTGCTGCCGGAAGCGACGGAACCGGCGCTCGAACTTCCCGACGTGCCGGCGGCCGCCGAGGCCGAGCGCCGACGTTGGGAGAAGGAACTGCTGGGGCTATACGTGACGCCCAGCCCGCTCTCCGACCCGGCCATCGGCGAGCAACTCGCCGCCAACGTGGACGCCCGAATCTACGAACTGGAAGACACGCACCACGGCCAGACGATGACGATCGGCGGGATCGTCTCCAACCTGCGCTCGTTCATGACTCGCAAGGGTCAGATGATGGGCGCCGTAACCCTTGAAGATCTGCCGGGCGCCATTGAGGTGATCTGCTTCCCGCGCATTTGGCAGCGCATTTCGCCAGAACTCAGCAACGACCGCGTGGTTCTGGCTACTGGACGCATTGAGGGCGACGACGCCTCACCCAGGATGTTGGCTGACAACTTGTACCCGTTGTCGGCCGCCGCATCCGACGGCGACGCGGCGGCTTCTGCTAACGGCGACACCGATGCCCTGACCAGGCAGTCCGATTACCAGGACAGCCCGCCGATGCCCGCCGATGACGAGACGTCAGCCGATTTCTATGTCCCGGAACCGGTACCCGAGCCCGGGGACGTTCTCCCGGCCGACCATCAACAGCCGATTCCTGCGACTGGTGCATCGGACGCTTCGGCTGAGTACGTGCCGGAGTCGCCACCCGACCCGCCCATCGCCGAGCCTGCGCACACACCCGCAAACGGCTCGAGTTCACCCGCCCCAGCCGACCCTCCGGCGGAGCCGTTGCACATCGGATCCACAAACGGAACTGATGACGCCGCCGCGCCTAGTGCAACCGACAGCGGCGCAAGCGGCACATCCAGGGCGTCAACCAACGGCGCGCCGTCCACTCCCGAGACTGACGAGCCGCCGGCAGCGGCTCCCGACACCCCACCGCCCACCTGCGTCATCGTCACCCTCCGCCGCAGCCCCGACCCCAGCTTCGATCTCGACCTGCTCAAGCGCCTGAACGCCGCCGTCACGTCCAATCAAGGCCCAACGCCCCTGCACCTCCACATTGTCAAAACCGACGGCTCCACCGCCCGCCTCCGCTGGCCCAACACCGTCCAGCCCGGCGAATCACTCCTCGGCGAACTCAGCGCCCAATTCGGCAAGGACAGCGTCGCCGTCGTGTCGAGCGCGATTACGAGTTGACTCTGGATCAGCGGAGCCGTTTGCTCAACCGAGTGGCTAGCTGTAAGTAACGACCTGGTCCGCCTCGCGCAGCGATTTGCACGCGTGCGTAAACCCGTTTCGAGCGCTAGTCATATCAGCACGAGCGGAGGTAGAAGCCAGAGACATACTGATTCGTCGTTCAATTTCTCGGTCAATGTGACGGGGGACCCAACCTCGCGATCGCAGTACTACCCGTCGCTCAAACCCTTGTAGGGATTCCACGTATGCTTCTGCGAACTGACGGCCAAACTCGTAGGGATCCCTTGTCTGGGGCACAACGGTAGAGAAATCCGGCTTCGAAAAGTGGGGTCTGAGGACCTCTTGACCTATCAGAAGCAACTGATCTGCTTCCATCACCAATGTCTCCGAGAGGTTTGATCCCTTCGGCGGCTCGATACCTAGCAGCACGACTTCAACCCCCCGGTCTTGGGCTTCACGGACGCCCTCGCGAAGATCCTCATCGCCTCCAAGCAAGAATGCGGTTGATATTGCCGATCGCTCCGCGAGAATCACCAAGTCTCGAACGATCAGCGAATCCACACCTTTCTGTTGAAACTGACCGGCATCGTCACGCACCAGGCGACCAATGCGGGTCTTCACTCGCGGCAGGAGTCCTATTTCCTCGTGGATTGGCTGTGGCGTCCCCCACGGCGCGCCGTCGTACCAATACGTCCGCAGCCAACTACCACCGCCGTTCAGAACTTCGCGGTCACAGTAATCAGCCAGCGCGGGAACAAATGTCTCGACATCGAGAAGCTGAGACGCCCGGTCACCAACGTTGAGGGTCGCTTGGCCACCCGCCTTCTAGAGGTAGCCAGCGTCCACGAATACGCAATAGCGGTTAGTCATGAGGGCAAGAAAAGGGGGAACCCTCGTCGGGTTCCCCCAAAAACCGATTCGGAAGAGTCCCTCCATCGGGACAGCAACATTGTGCAGAGTCGGCCGGTTCGCGTCAACGCCTGTGGGGAATGTGTTGCGGGATCAGCGTCGCGCCGACACCCCGACCGCTCCTAGAACCAGTCGTTCGGAAACTCCACCGGCGACACGATGTCGTGGAAGTCGCTGAACTCCTCCGCAACCGTCAACGCAGCGACATCGGCGTGCAACTCACCAATCGTGGTCGGTCCGATCACATTGACATCAATGTCCGGGCAAGCCAGCGAGTACGCCAAAGCCGCGGTCGGCAGGCTCATCCCGTGAGCCTCGGCGCGCTGCTCCATGTCCCGCACCTCATTCAGCACCTCTGGCGCGGCCTCCCGGTAGCTGTACCGCGCGCCCTGCACCGCGCCCGTGCCCAGGATGTTGCCGCCAAACGGGCTGATGTTGATGACGCCCAGGTTGTGCCGCCGCGCGTGCGGATGAATGCGCCGCGCCGCGTCCTGGTTGAGCAGGGTGTAGTGGTGGTACGAGCCGATGATGTCGAACTCGCCGCTCTCGGCCGCCATCGCGGCGAAGTCCGCGTTCCCCACCGCCGTGCCGATCGCCCCCACCAGCCCCTCGGCCTGCAGGCGCCGCAACGCGGCCAGCATGCCGTTGGGGGCCATGATCTGGTCCCAGTGATCGGGCCGGGCGTCATGCACCTTGAGCACCGGCAGACACTCCAGCCCCAGTTCCTCCAGGCTGTCGTGCACGCTGCGCACCGCTCGATCAGGACCGAAGTCGTATTCGATCCCGTTGCTGCCCATGTAGCGCCCGATCTTGGTGACGACCAGCAAGTCGTCCGGCGGATCGGACTCCTTGAGCCGTTCCACCAGCCACCCCTGCGCATACGAAGGTGCGGTATCCACGTGGCGGATGCCCAGTCGGAACGCTTCGCGCAACAACTCAACGTAGGCGTCGTTGCCCACCTTGCCGATCCAGTTGGCCGAGCCGAGCGCCAACTTGGTGGACCGCGCGCCCGACCGCCCCAGCGTCACGGGCGGAACCTGCGGAAGGTCGGTGGTCATGTCGGTCACCCTCCAGCGCCAAGACCATCATCATCGTGCGCCCGCGCCAGATATGCCGCAACCCGCACCGCTCCTGAAACGCCGAATGCCGACCGCCGAAGCGCGAATCGGGCAAAATCGGTGCCAATTACTTCCTCGCCCCCGGGAGCCCGCGCAGTGGCCGAACCGATCCCGCACTTCGACGTCGAGCTTGAGGACGTATCCGGACGCCTGGCCGAACTGGTCGAACCCGGCGCCAACCTGGAACGCATTGCCGGCGGCCTCGGCTTTACCGAAGGCCCGGTCTGGCGCGGCGACCACCTGCTCTTCAGCGACATCCCCAACGACCGCATCTGCCGCTGGCGCCAGCTGCCCGAAGGCCCGGAACTCACCACCTTCCGCGCCTTCAACGGTTCCACCAACGGTCTCACCCTCGACCGCGAGGGACGCCTCCTCGGCTGCACCCACGGCGCGCGCGCGGTGCTGCGGTTCGACCAGAACAACCAGCCCACGCCTATCGCCACCCACTTCGACGGCGGACGCCTGAACAGCCCCAACGACATCGTCGTGAGGCGCAATGGCGACATCTACTTCACCGACCCGCCCTACGGGATCGGCGACCTTCCGCCCGAAGTCCAGGAACAGCCCATCTGCGGCGTCTACCGCCTCGACACCGGTGGTGAACTCACGCTCGTCGCCGACCGCTTCATCCGCCCAAACGGCCTCGCCTTCTCGCCGGACGAACAGACGCTCTACATCGGCGACTCCGGCGGACCGCGCGACATCTGGGCCTTCGACGTGACGGCCGACGGCCTTCTGGCCACCCCCCGCCAGTTCGTGGACATGGACCCCTACCCCGAACCCAATAACCCCGACGGCATGAAGTGCGACACGAACGGCCGCCTCTGGTCCACCGGACCCGGCAATGCCGTGTGGGTGATTGAGCCCGACGGCACCGTGGTCGGCCTCGTCAAGTTCCCCGAACAACCCGCCAACCTCGCCTGGGGCGGCCCCACCTGGTCCACCCTCTTCATCACCGCCCGCGGCAGCGTCTACCGCCTCCAAACCAACTGCACCGGCGTCCGCGTTCCCTCCTGACCTCAGGGCAATGATTCGATCAGATCCGCATAAGACCCAAGAGCGAATCGCGCGTCTCGACGACTACATCCGGGAGAACCTGCTCTCAGACGGCACATTCATCTGCGACAGTTTCGATCAGTGTCGTGCCAGCCGATGCGGCTTTCCCTTCTACGAAGGCCAAATGAGCCACGTTGGCAAGCACTACGATCTGGAAGTCAGCGGAAGGCCGACACGCATTGTAGTGGTGGGCCAGGAGTATGGACACAGACCGAGTTGCGTCGACCTCGTGCACCGGTCGGAAATGATCGCAGACTCGGCGAATGCACGATTCAATCGTCGCAACCCTCATATGAGGGGAACAACCTCCTTACTCCGCCTACTCCTTGGCCGCGAACCTGGGAAAGATAAAGAAGGCGAGCGCTTGTTGCAAGCCTTGGACTCTCATATATTTGACGGCTTTGCGTTAGTGAACTACCTCCTCTGTTCAGCACTGCAGAAGTCGAGAAAGGCAAGAGGCAATTCAAGTCAAACAATGCGGCGTAACTGCGCCTCTCATTTCATTCGTACTCTGGAGATCCTCGAACCAACTGTTGTCATCGTTCAAGGCAAAGGCATCCGGCAATGGATGACACACGCACTGCAGCTACCAAAGCGGGCTTCAACGGCCGAGATTGTAGATATTGACAGAAGATCAATGGATTTGATCAATTTTACTCATCCCGCAGCATTTGGCAAGCTGAACTGGGGGAATCTGTCATCAGAATACCTGAAGGATACTGTTGCCCCCACGATTAAAACTCTCCTATCGAAGAGTTCTTCTTGCTATCCCACCGCTGCTAGATCTCGAGAGTAGCCGGCTGCGCGGCGACATCTGCTGCGCTACGCAGGATCGCCCGATCCGAAGTCGCCAAGGGAACACCAAGCAGACGGGCCACTACGACAAATTCCGCGTCATAGGCTGTTAGCCCGCAGCTCATCGCCACGTCGATCACGTCGGAGTGCGGCGTATCTACAACGCGGTCACCGAGAACTAGCGAAGCGTTTTCGATCATCGCGTCAGCTTGGTCTCTAGAAATCGCGCCGCGGCGTAAGTGTCCAAGCAGTACGTTTCGTAGTTCGCTGATCAGGATCGGCGGCGCCGCCCATTCCTGGTCAAGCTCAAACAGTCGCGCCGCCTCAGCCCAACCCGGACCGCCGACGATCAGACTCGCCATCACATTTGTATCGACGACGATCATCGTCGACCGGCGTCTCGCAACTCCCTAATGGCCTCGTCACTTAGGTCGACCGGCTTGAGAAGCTTGTGCTGCTTCTGAATTCGTTCGAGCATCGCTCGAGCGTCTATCCGACTCGAACGCACCGAGGCCGTTAGCCGAGCCACGACTTCGCCATTGAGGCTACGGTGATTGCGGCGAGCGGCTTCCTTGAGTTCCCAGTGAACGTCCTCGGGGAGTCCACGCACTGCGACCTGCGGCACGACTAGCTCCAAACCCTGATATCAATGTTCTTCCAAAATGATATCACGAAACTTGCCTCTTGGTTATTCTAGGCACCGTAGAGTTGGCACCGAGACTTCATACGGTCGACTGTATGGCAATGCCCCCTCTGACGCGACGGGGAGACACGTCTGGACGGCCGGAAGCCTGGATCCGCATCCGC
>DAOUJT010000207.1:0-10647 GCA_034422315.1 Chloroflexota bacterium
GTGTTCCGAGTCTTCGTGAATCAGACCGAGACACACATCGATCCGAAGTTGAGTCAGCCGGACCTTACGGAGGAAGTCGAAGTAGCCGCGGGCGCCAGCTTTGTCCTCCATCCGGGTGAATTCGTACTCGCGGGCACGGTGGAGACCATCCAGATGCCCGACGACCTGGTGGGACGCATTGAGGGCAAGAGTTCGCTGGGGCGGCTAGGATTGATGGTGCACAGCACCGCGGGCTATGTAGACCCTGGATTTCGCGGCAGTTTGACGCTGGAGTTGTCGAATCACGCCAACCTGCCCATCCTGCTGTGGCCCGGCATGCGGGTCAGTCAACTTTCGGTCATGCAACTCACGAGCCCAGCGGAGCGTCCGTACGGCTCGCCCGGTCTGGACAGCAAGTATCAGGACCAGCAGGGATCGACCCCCAGCCGGTCGCACCTCGGGTTCGCCTGCCGCGACACCCACACGGTATAGGAGCAACCAATGGCAGAAGCCGCCGATCAATCCGCCGTAGCCGCCGGCAGTGAGGAACCTTTCCTCGAATCGTCAGGCGGTGTGATCTACCGCCAGAAGAACGGCCAGGTTCAGGTGGCCGTGGTCCAGACACAGCGTGGGGCCTGGGTCCTGCCCAAGGGCGCCGTTGAGCCGGGCGAAGCGCCCAAAGACGCGGCGGTGCGCGAAGTCCTGGAGGAAACCGGCATCGTGGGCGAAGTGGTGGACGACCTGGGCGAGATTCGCTACGAAGTCCGACCGGACCTTTGGACGGGGTTTGTGCCGAAGGTCGTGCATCAGTACCTGCTGCGGTCCATCGGCGGAAACATTCGTCCCGACCCGGCGGAGCACGTGGAAGCGCGCTGGGTCGCGATGCAGGACGCGGTGCGCATGCTGCATCACGTGAACGAGCGGACCATCATGCTGCGCGCGGAAGACCTGCTGAGCCGTCAGAGCCCAGAGAACGTGGGTGCCTAAGGCCTTCAAGTGGAGAGGCGCAGGCCGCCGGCTGGTGCTTGCCGCGGCGCTTGCGCTGGGATTCACAATCTTAGGCGGCGGCGATGCGGGGCCAATGGCATCGGAGGCATCAGGCACGCTGCGGCTGGCGGCCAACGAGCCACTGACCCTCGATCCGGTTCACGTGCGCGATACTGGCTCGGCCGAGTACGTGCAGGAAATCTTCGCTGGCCTCACGCGCATCGCGCCCGACTTGTCGGTCGAACCAGACCTGGCTTCGAATTGGACCGTCAGCAACGACGACCTGACGTACACCTTCACGATCCGCCGGCAGGCGAGGTTTCACGACGGAACGCCGTTGACCGCAACCGATGTCGTGTGGTCATGGCGCCGCGCTCTGGATCCCGATACCGGTTCGCTTTCAGGGCCCGTGTTCCTGGAAGACATCAAGGGCGCGGCGGCCTACGCGGCTGGCGAGGCCGACAAGGTCTCGGGTCTGCGGGTCCGCGGAACGCGCACGCTCGAGGTCACACTGACGACGCCACTGACGTTCTTCCCGAGCAAGCTGAGTGCCGGCCCGACGCTTGTCGTGGACCGGCGCGATGTCGCGGCGGGCGGCGAGTGGTGGCGCTCGCCGAATGGATCCGGGCCTTACCGGCTGCTCGACTGGCGTCCGGAAACGCTGATCACGCTCGGACGGGCCGATTCGTCTCCCTGGCTGCCGGGTGGACCGGCGATCGTCGAGTTTCATCAGCTCGACGCCGGCGAGGACCTGTTGCTGTACGAAAGCGACGCGCTTGACGTGATCTCCATCGGGGGATCCGATCTGGACCGCTTTCGTGACCCGAACGAACCGCGCAGCAGCCAGTTGATCAGCACGCCCGACCTGGCGTTCCAATACCTTGGCTTCAACACCACCCTGGCGCCGTTCGACGACGTGCACGTGCGGCGGGCGCTGGCCCTGGCCACCGACCGGCTGTTCATAAACGAGGTTGTGTTGGCCGGAACGCAGCGAGCGGCCAAGGGCGTCATCCCGCCCGGCCTCCCGGGTCACCGTGCGGACTTCGAGGGCCTCGCCTTTGACCTGGAGGCGGCGCAGGCTGAACTCGAGAAGTCGAGTTACGGCAGCGCCGACGCCCTGCCACCCATCACCGTGGTGGCGTCGGGCGACGGACTGTCTGGAAATCCATTCGTGGAGATCATCGTCGATCCGTGGCGTACTGAACTGGGCGTGGACGTCGCGATCGAGGTGCGCTCCTTCGACGATCTCGTCACCACGCTGGACGAACCGGATCACGACATCCAGTCGTTCTTCCTTGGATGGTCGGCTGATTTCCCCGACGCCTTCAACTTCACCGACGAGTTGTTTGGCTCCGACCGACCGGACAACTCGTGGCGATTTTCGGACGCTGTCGTCGACGATCTCATTCAGGAGGCCCGCATGGCCGCCACCGACGATGAGCGCCTGGCGTACTACGGAAAGATCGAAGATCGAGTCATCGAGCAGGGGGTGCTCATTCCGCTGCTGTTCTTCGTATCGCACGAGCTCGTGCAGCCCTGGGTGGAAGGTTATGCCGGCCGCCCGATGACGCGAGAGTGGCTGACCGAGTTGACGGTCGCCGGTTGAACCCGTGCCGTTGAACCGACGGCGGTTCGTGCGATTGGCCGGTGGCGGCGTTGCGCTCTCGGCCTTGGCGGCCTGCGAGGGACCGCTGGCGCCGGAAGGCGACGACAACGGCCGGCGCCTCGAGTTGCTGTTGGACGAACCGGCAACCATCGATCCGGCGCTGGTCGCGCAGCCCCAGGAGGCGACAGTCGCGGAGGCGCTGTTTGAGCCGCTGGTACGGGTCGGCGAAGGGGGGCTGGCACAACCCGCCGCCGCCCAGTCGTGGCAGATCACGGATGCCGGGCATGCCTATCAGTTCAATCTCTCGGCGAGCGGTCGCTGGACATCAGGCGAGGCGGTCGCTTCCGACGATTTTGTCTGGTCGTGGCGACGCAACCTGGCGCCGGCCTTGGGCGCCACGTTCAACTATCTCCTGTTCCCGATCCGGGGAGCCGAGAGCTATGCCGGCGGCGGCCGCCAACGCGACGAGCCTCAAGTCCACGCGCCGGACACTTCGACGCTGCGGGTGCACCTCAGATCACCGACACCCGGATTTCTGGCGCGGGTGGCGACCTCCACATTCGCACCGCTGCCTCGGGCGGAGATTGAAGGCACCGGGGCATCGTGGACCGAGCCGATCCGGATTCGCAGCAACGGGCCCTACAAGCTGGCGCAATGGGATCGCGGTCTGGGCATGACGTTGCACCGCAACGAACACTATGGCGGACCTGTGCTGCCGGAGTTCAGCGCTGTGGTCATCCGGTTTCCGCGGTCCGCCGACTCGCGGCTGCAGGACTTTCATGCCAGTCCGGCGCGTGCCGCCAGCGTGAGCGGGGCGGCCTACAGGTCCGCGCTGGCCAACGCGGACCTGCGACCGCAGGTACGGCTCTTCGAACGTGCGGGCACGTGGTTCATCGTGTTCAACACACGCAAGGCGCCGTGGGACACGGCGGCCGTCCGGCGGGCGCTATCGCTGGCGCTTGACCGCGAGGCGTTGACCGCGGCCGTGTTCGACCAGCCCACGCTGCCGGCGCAGCGGCTGACACCCGAGAGCATCCTGGCGGCCGAGCCCGGCGGCGCGCCGAACGTCGACGAGGCGCGGGCCTTGCTGGCCAGCGCCGGATTCCCCAACGGTGAGGGACTCCCACCTCTCCGCTTCACGTACCACCGCACCGACCAGTGGGATCGGTTGGCCGCTGAACTGGCCAGGATATGGGGCGACACGCTTGGCGTGGTGGTCCAGCCAGACGTGCGCGAGTGGCGCGACTTCCTGGACTTTTCGAACGCGCCCGGTAACTTCGACACGTACCGAGCCGGCTGGACGTCGGAATACCGTCATCCGTCGAACTGGCTCGACGACCTGTGGCGTTCGGACGTGGACTTCTTCCGCACGGGCTGGGGCAGCGCCGAGTTTGACCGGCACCTGGAAACAGCCGCGATCACCACGGACGGCGAGGCCCAACGTACAGCCTACGCGGCCGCCGACTCGTTGCTCGAAACCGATACGCCGGCGATCGCGATCGGTCGCCATGCCTCGGCCTTCTTGCTCAAGCCGGACGTGACCGGATTCGGAATCGACCCGGTAAGCGGCGCGATCAACCTAGCGCAAGTCGCACTCGACGCCTAGGCAATCGCGGCCGCGGCGCGCGGGTTAGCGCTCGATCGGCTGGCCGATCATGGAGCCCCACTCGGTCCAGGAACCGTCGTAGTTGCGAACATTGCCGACCCCAAGCAATTCGTGCAGCGCGAACCAGGTGTGGGCGGAGCGCTCGCCGATTCGGCAGTAGGTGATGACGGGTGCATCACCGGTTGCACCGAGCGGACCATAGATCTCCTGCAGTTCATCGGCGGACTTGAAGGTGCCGTCGGCTTCGTTGACCGCGGTCAGCCACGGAACGTTGTCAGCGCCGGGAATGTGTCCGCCGCGCTGTGACAGTTCCTGCAGGCCCGGCGGAGCCAGGATCTCGCCGGTGAACTCGGCGGGCGAACGCACGTCGACCAGCACGGTGGAGCCGTCGCCAAGCGCGGCGCGCACGTCGGGCTGCAGGATGCGCAAAGACGGGTCGGCCTCGCCCGCCTCATAGGTGGTGGACTCAACTTCGGTTGGATCCGTGGTCAATTCGCGACCTTCCTGCTCCCACTTGAGCCGGCCGCCGTTCATGAGACTTACGCGCTCGTGTCCGCCCATCTTGAACTGCCAGTAGGCAAAGGCGGCGAACCAGTTGTTGTTGTCGCCGTAGAGGATGACGTGGGTGTCGGCGGAAATGCCGGAGCTCTCCAGCAGCTCCTTCCACTGTTCCGGCGTGGCGATGTCACGCCGGATGCCGTCGGAAAGCTGGGTTTCCCAGTTCCAACCCACGGCGCCGGGAATGTGCCCGGAGTCGTACGAGGACGTGTCGACGTCCACCTCGACCAGGCGAACGT
The DNA here is from genome assembly GCA_034422315.1 of Chloroflexota bacterium. Lineage (GTDB taxonomy): Bacteria > Chloroflexota > UBA11872 > UBA11872 > UBA11872 > UBA11872. Next base: position 4,976 of record DAOUJT010000207.1, read on the forward strand.
TGTCGTCGCCGCCATGGGCGGCGACCCAATCAGTGTCGACGAGGACGTCTGGATTCACATATTCGGCCATTGAGGCTACCTACCTGGGGAAAGCTGACGTGCCCGCGCGGATGCGGGGCCAATTCTTGCATGAAAACGAAGTCGCATTACATTCGAGATCGTAGGGGTGGGCTACAGTGCCCGCCGCCATCCCCACGGTCTATTCCGCCCATGCCGACTCCAGCAAGGCGCCTGCGGGTCATTCGGACCGTGGCACTGGTGCTGACGGTCCTGGGCGGGACGTTTCTCGCCCCCGCCGGGCTTGCGCATGCTGAGTCGCCGCCGGACTCGGCCACTGCCACCGGCTGGTTCTACTCGCAGGCTGGCCCCGGCGAGGGTCTTGGCTATGAAGTGACCGACAACCACGACATTCCGTTTTGGACGTTCTTCCAGTCGGCCGGTGGTGTTCGACGGCTTGGCTACCCGATCTCCAACCGCTGGTCGGCAGGTCCACAGACGTTCCAGGCGTTTCAGAAGGCTGTCCTGCAGTGGACCGTGGCCGACGGGGTGACGTTCGTACATGTCTACGACGCGCTCAGCCAGGCCGGGCGCGATCCCTGGCTGAAAGCCGCGCGCGGCGTCCCGTCTCCGCCGAACGCAGTGGCGGCGAACGACCGCTCGTTTGACGACGTGTTGGCGGAGCGGCTGGAGATCCTGGAGCGTTATCCGGAGATCGAGCTCCGCTGGTTCCAAAACGACCGCTGGCCGGATACCTATGGCCTGCCGATAGTCGCCGAAGACCGCGACGGCCTTGTGGTGCTGCGGGCGCAGGGTGCGGTCTTCCGGCTGTGGCGCCCCGACTCCGAACTGGCGGTCAGCCCGCCCAGCGTCCTCATCTCGCACAGCGGATTGGACTATAGGGACGGCGGCATGATTCCGGCCGACGCGGTCGCGGCGATCCCCGATCCGAACCTGGCCGGGACGACCGGACTTCTAGCGTTTCTGAGCAACCGCGACGGGGCCTGGAACCTGTGGACCATGACGCCGACGGGAACCGACCTGACGCAGCTCACGCTATCCGGGGGGCTGACCAGCCGGCCGAACTGGTCGCCGGACGGGCAGCGGATCGCGTTTTCGGCGTTCGCCAGCGGGGGCTACCAGGTCTTTGTGGCTGACGGCGATGGTGACAATCCGCAACAGCTCACCAATTCACCCGGCACGGACTGGGAAGCCTGGTGGTCGCCGGACGGCGAGCGCCTGGTGTTTGCCAGCACCCGCAGCGGCGAAAGCGAGATTTACACAATGCTCGCGGACGGTTCCGAGCAACGGATCATCGGCGATCAAGCCGGGTTTCTTTGCTATCCCGCGTGGTCGCCCGATGGCTCACAGATCATCTTCACGAGCGGGTCGGACATTGTCACCGTGGACCTCAACGATCCGCTTGGTTCCCGCAAGGTGATCAGCAGCGGCCGCGACCCATCCTTCTCGCCGGACGGCTCGCGGATAACGTTCGCGCGCTGGATCGGCAATGCCTTTGACGTGTTCGTTGCCGATGCCGACGGATCAAACGAAGTCCGCCTGACCACGCACCCCGCGCCTGATTGGAACCCGGTGTTCTCGCCCGACGGCGCCAAGATCGCCTTTGCCAGCTATCGAGACGCCAACTGGGAGATCTACACCGTGCGGCTCGACGGAACGGACCTCCAGCGGATCACGGACAACCCGGCGTCGGACTACCTGCCGGCCTGGGGCAATACGCTAGGAGGCACCGAACAGCCGCGAGCGAGCGGCGGCAGCCGCCCCAAGTAGTCCCACGTCTTCGCCGAGCGACCAGGGTTCGAGCCGCAGGGTGGGCGCGGTGCTCTCCAGGAGATGCTGGCGGACGGTAGCCCGCAGCGGATCGAAAAGGAGATCGCCGGCATTGGCGATCCCGCCGCCGACGACGACCGTGTCCAGGTTGACCAGGTGAGCGACGTTGATGACGCCAAAGCCGACGGCGCGTCCGGCGCGCTCCAGGGCGCTGATCGATAGGGCGTCGCCCTGGCGGGCTGCTTCAACCACGTCGCGGCCGGAGAGGTCGGCCTGGCCGCTGAGACTGCTGAGATGTCCCGCCGCAATCTGGTCGCCGACCCAGGCCGCGATATCGGGTCCGGCGGCGATGGCCTCGATGCAGCCTCGGTTGCCGCAGTCGCAAAGGGGGCCGTCGAAATCGACGGTCATGTGGCCGAACTCGCCGGCGCTGCCGTAGGCGCCGTGCCAGAGTTCGCCGTCCAGGATCAGGCCGCCGCCGACGCCGGTGCTGACGGTGATGTAGAGCATGTTGTCGGCGCCCTGGGCAACTCCGTACTTCCACTCGGCCAGCGCTGCGGCGTTGGCGTCGTTTTCGAGGAATGCCGGTAGACCAACGGCGTCGGCAACCCGCGCCGCCAATGGGACTTCCTTCCAGCCCGGCAGGTTGGGGGCCTCGTGAATGACGCCGGTGACCCAGTCGAGCGGCCCGGGGGCGCCTATCCCGACGGCTACGAGTTCCGAGACGTGGACGGACGCGCGGGCCAGTGCGTCATACAGCACGGCAACGATGCGATCAATCACCGCATCGGGCCCCTGGGACGCTTCTGTAGCGCCGGTTACGAAGCCCGTTATGCCGCCGTTTACATCGACGACGGCCGCGCGCACGCTGGTCCCTCCAAGGTCGATTGCGCCGACCGGCTTGGAGAGGTCAGGCATCAATGGAGCCCTTGACGGGCGGCGCCGTGAGTCCGGCCGAGTCGCGCGCGCTTCGGCGCCGCAACGCCTGGACGATCTCGAACAGCAGCATGGCCGCCAGGATGAAGGCCGGCGCCAGCAGCATGCCACCTCGAGGTCCGGCGGCGTCGGACGCGGCGCCAATCATCGGTGCGAGCAACGCTCCGCCGACACTGGCCATGGCGGTCAGGGCTCCGGCGAGGGAACCTGCGATTCCGGGCCGGATGCGCAAGCCGATTCCGAGCGCGGTGGGGAAGACTCCGCCGATCGTCGCGCCCGTCAGGACGAATCCCAGGACGGCCAGCGGCGCGGAACCAGCCAGCGCCGCCAGTATCGACGTGCCCAGCGCGAGCGCCAGCGAGCAGCGAACAATGTTGGATGCGCGCCAGGTGCCGGCGAGGCGGTAGACGACTAAGCGCCCGAGCAGGACGCCGATCCAGAAGGCAGTGACTGAAGCCGCCGCCGTCGCTCGCGGAATCCCTTGCGTGCGCTCCATGAAGGCCGCGCCGAAGTCGCCAAAGGCGATTTCGACCCCGACGTACAGCATCAAGACAAGCCCCAGGAGAATCGATACGGGCGAACCAAGTCCCTGAACGACGCTGCGAATCGTCGGGACTGAACCGCTGCGAGGCGGATACGACAAGCGCGTGAACATGAGGCCGCTGGTGGCGAACCAGACAGCCACTACGAGATAGGCGACGCGCCAGCTTGCAAAGGCGGCCACGCCAACCGCGGCGAGCGGCGGGGCCGCGATGGCGCCAAGTGCGAAGGCCGAGTTGAAGAGGTTGAGCGCCCGGGTGCTGCGTTGGCGCGCGAGGTCCGCAATCAGCGCCGTTGCGGCGGCAAGACCAGGCCCGAAGGATGCCCCGATGCAAAAGCCGGCCGCCAGCAGCGAGCCGAACGTTGGGCTGGCGGCGAACCAGAACATGGATATCGCGGCTCCCGCTGCCGACGGGACCAGGACAGCGCGTCTGCTCCAGCGGTCGGACGCTGCTCCACCGGCCAGCGATCCGGCAATGAATCCGACGGACATCACGGTGATGATCAGGCTGATCTGGCTGTAGGTAAGGCCGAAGTCTTCGCTGATCGACTCGACCGATGGCCCGAAGACGCTGATGGCAGCGCCGCCGGCGGCATAAAACCACATGCTGGCTGCCAGGATCACGATGCTTGCCTGGCGTCCGACGATCTGAACGCCGTCAACGTCGGAGTTCGGCCGTGTGCAGCCGGCGGGCAAGCAGCAAGCACAGAAACGCAATGCCCAGGGTGATCGGCAGCAGGGTGACGGCCGCACGCACGGAGAGCGCGTCGGCCACGGCGCCTGAGAGCAGGGACAAGCCGGCGAATCCGGTGCCGCCCATGGCGAGCATGAATCCGGCAATCATGCCGGAAGCTGACGGTCGGTAGCGCACCCCAATCCCGACCACCGTGGTAAATATCGGACCTGCGGCCAAACCGGACAGCGACGCGGCCACGAGGATCGCCGCGGGCTGGGGAGCACCAGCCACAATGACCGCGCAGAGCAGCGAGAGTCCCAAACTGCCAAGGGCCAGGTTGTAGGCCTGGACACGCAGCGCCAGCCATGCGCCGATGATCCGTCCCAGCGAAAGCCCGACCCAAAAGGCCGCGACCAGGGCGGCCGCTACGGAGCGCGTGACGCCGTGGTCGGTCTCCAGGTACGCGGCCAGGAATCCGCCAAGTCCGAGCTGCATTCCGAAGTAGCCCACCACCACGGTGCCGAGCAGGATTGGCACGGGCCGGATGATGGCGGAGAGACGTGATTCACCGCTGGCGCGATGCGCGGTCGCGCGCGGAATGCGCGCTGACAGCAGTACGACCGACGCAAGCCCGACGAACAGCGCCGCGACCAGATACGCGCCGCGCCAGCCGACCGGCGTCTGCAGGAGCGCACCAACCATGGGCGGGGCCATGAGGGCGCCAAAACCAAACGGCATCTGGGAGATCGTCATGGCGCGCCCCGTGGCATCGCCCGCCACGTCCGATACGGTCGCCGTGAGCGGGGCCTCCGTGAGTCCGAAGCCGAATCCGTTCAGGCAGGAACCGAGCAGCAGTATCCCCAGAGCCGGCGAAAAACCGGCGACCAGCAGTCCGATCACCAGGAGCGTCACCCCCGTCGTGAGCGTGGGACGTCGTCCAAGCCGATCCGCCACCAGCCCCCCCACGGTCGTGCCGGTGGCATACGAAATTGCGGGAACGATCAAGGTCAGGACAACCACGAAATACGTGAGGTCGAAGTCAGCCCGCACGGCCTCAAGCGATGGGCCCGGCACCGCGAGCAGAAAGCCGATGGTGAAGTAAAACGGCATGGAGCGCGGTACGACCGAGCGTCGTCCGCCAATGTTCATGCCGAAGCCAAACGCCGGGCCGTAGCTGAAGCGCTAGGCGCGCGGTTCAAACGCGCAGGTCTCGACGATGGCGTCGTCCGCATCGAAGCCGAACGGGGTCGTCGGTTCAATCACCTGGCAGTTCCCGGGCAAGTCGCGGAGCACGCTCTCGCTGACCCAGAAGGTCTCCAGGTCCAGGGTGTTGCGAATGCGTCCAATCCGAAGAGGTTCGTTGGTGGAGCGCTCGGCCAAGTGCAGCACAGTCTCATAGCACGCGCGGTCGGTTGGCAGCGTCAGCGGCACCTTGGCGGCATGGAGAGCCATGGCGGTGAGGGTGTTCATGGCCAGGGCTTCGTGGTCGATGGCGTCGGCCAGCTTGCGGCTGCAGAGATCCGCCAGACCGATGCCCACCGCGTTGCCGTGAGACTCGGGAGTGAGGCCGAGCACCGCCAGCCACCCGTAGTCGGGTGTGCGCTCCAGCTCGCCCAGGCGCCGCCACATGCCGACAACGTTCGGATCCATGCCTGAACCCGAGATGTTCTTGCCCATGCGGTCGATAAGCAGTCCGTCCAGTTTGTCGAGGGGAAGGCGGGGCATGAGGTC
>DAOUJT010000208.1:0-8077 GCA_034422315.1 Chloroflexota bacterium
GCACCGGCCCATACCCTCATGGCTCCCCAATGTGTTCACCATGTCTCCGAACGGGTGTTCATGATGTCTCCGGTCTACACACAGGGAGAGGGCTAGGGTGAGGGTCGAAAGCCCGGAATCCCTCCCAAGCCCCGAGCCACCCACGCCGCGCCCTCGACGACGCCGTTCTTCCCCTCTGTTGAGACCTCTACACAACGCCTCTCGACCTCGAAAGTGCGTCCCCTCTTACTCCCTCTCCTGGGGGAGAGGGTTGGGGTGAAGGGTCCTCCGGGCAACCAACGACCGGTTGCTCCAAAATCCCTCAAAGGCGTCACCATCGCCCGCGGCCTCCTCGGCCGCGCCGGCCAAATCGTCAAGGAAGTCGCCCCAACCGGCCGCGTCTTCCTCTGCGCCGACACCGTCGTCATGGACCTCCTGGGCGATCGCGTCACCAACGCCCTCACCGCCTCAGGCCTCCAGATCCGCGCCCACACCTTTCCGCCCGGCGAGGAAAGCAAGTCCCTCCAGGTCGCCGCTGACCTCTACAACTGGCTCGCCGCCGAACGCGCCGAACGCCGCGAGCCCCTCATCGCCCTTGGCGGCGGAGTCGCCGGCGACCTCGTCGGCTTCGTCGCCGCCACCTACGCCCGCGGCATCCCCCTCGTCCAGATCCCCACCACCCTGCTCGCCCAGATCGACAGCAGCATCGGCGGCAAAGTCGCCGTTGATTTGCCCGCCGGCAAAAACCTCGTCGGCGCCTTCTACCCCGCCCACCGCGTCATCATCGACCCCGACGCCCTCGCCACCCTGCCCCGTCCCCAGCTCATCGCCGACTACGCCGAAGTCATCAAAACCGCCGTCATCTTCGATTCCGACCTCTTCGACCTCATCGAAGCCTCAACCCACAAGCTGGACGACCCCGAACTCCTCGCCCAACTCGTCGAACGCTGCGTCCGCTGGAAGGCCAAAGTGGTTGACGAAGACCCCGAAGACCGCGGCATACGCGCCATCCTCAACTACGGCCACACAATCGCCCACGCCATCGAAACCGTCGCCGGCTACGGCGCCTATCGCCACGGCGAAGCCGTCGCCATCGGCATGGTCGGCGCCGGCCGCCTCGCCGCCCAGACCGGCCACTGGACCCAATCCGAAGCCGACCGCCAGAACACCCTCCTCGCCGCCATCGGCCTCCCCACTACATTTACCGGCATCGACCCTGCCCACGTCCTCGACGCCATGCTCCGCGACAAAAAAGTCCAAAACGGCGTCATCCGCTGGGTCCTCCCTACCACCCTCGGCCAAGCCACCGTCAACGTCCAAATCGACCCCACTCTCGTCACCAACGTCGTCCACAACCTCGCCACCCCCTCCGCCATCCCGGCGTCTTCGGCCGGGACCCAGCAGCAACCCTCCGAGTAAGCACTCCCAAGCCCCCCTGGCAACCAACCTCAACCAAACCCTCCCAACCTCCTTCTCCGCCTCTCAATTCTCACTCCTCTTCGCTCACTCCTTCCCCACCCCCGTTCGTGGTGAGCCGAGCCAGAGTCCGTCGGCGCGTCGAGTTAAACCAATGCTCCCAGTGATCACGCCGTAGCTCTGCGTCACGACTGTCGTATGCCACGGTGGCTGATTTCCTCACCCAATCTGTCGCTTGGTTACCATAGGCTTGCTGCTTCCGAGGGAATCAGACTACGGTGTATTCATTAGTCCCACCGCAAGGAGCCGAGAGATGACAAGAGTTGATCGAAACATGGCGGACTATTTGACGGAGACACTTGCGCTGATTGACAGTGTTCCACAATGCTTAAGTGACTTGGAAGACACGATCAAAAGTCCGTTTCCCCTATCCTTGACCGCCGTTCCAGTTTTCTCGATGGTGACTAGGGTGCGTGCGATATCTAAGGCGCTTGTCGACATGACCAAGGCAGAGAATCACTACGCATGCCTGATACTCAGCAGGGTCTTGTTCGAGGATTCACTGTTGGCAGTGGCTTCCAAAATGCACGAAAGGGGAATGACAGGTCTAATCGAGGACACTGCTGCTGGGAAAAGGATAACTCAGATCTCACTGAGTGGCAAGAAGTATACTTATTCTAAATTATGTGATGAGCAGGATGCATTTCTTGGAAACTCCGATGACAAGAGCAGAGATATTTACAGCTTTCTGTCAAAGCACGTACATTTCTCTAGCTTATCGGCCCTCTCAGTTTTGGGCTTATGTGAACATGGAGGACCGAGCGAATTGGCAATACCCATTCCTTCACACCACTTTCGAATACAGGCCGTCTCCGATGATCATCTGATCATGTGCTTATCAATAGCAAATAACACTCTTCTTCAAGTTGAAAGTCTCCTGAAGCAAGAGATAGAAATACTATTGAGAATGTACAAGGAGCAGCAAGTCAATGGTTAGTAGCGTCTCTCGCTTCCGCGAAGCACTGATCTGCGCTCCCCGTTGGTTGCGATCCTCCAAGGCCTGATGAGAACACTGCGCAGTGCCCATCACAGGAAACGGACCCACGTCGAGCGTCCTTCGTTGTCTCTTACTTATGGGGCAACCTCCGACCGTTCTCGCCCGCGCTACCCTGCCCCGCAACCCGCCCCTCCGCCCACCCTTTGCCCTTCTACGTCTACATCCTCAAATGCGCCGACGGCTTCTACTACAACGGCTACACCGACGATATCGAAGTCAGAATCGACGCGCTAGAACACCAACTCCAGATCAAGGAGTTCACCCACCGCAAAGAAGAGACTTACATCGCCATAGAAAATGCCTCTAAAGGAGCGGTGGCCTTGTATCTCCGACGCTAGGATACCGGAAGGTTGATCGACGGCTCCAGGGTCATGACGGTGTAGCAGACATGGCGATAGAGGGCATCCACTGTCTGCACAGGGTCGTACTTTTCCATGAGCCTCCATTGAGGCGGAGCCTGATGGATAAACACGGCACGGCCACAACTTCCAGACTCTGGAATCACGTAGGCGCCGCGATGTTGTCGGTAGTCCTCAGCGGTACCGTCGGTTGACACAATCTTCACGTCACTGGCATTGGCCAATTCGATCAAATGCCGGTGCTTGTCCACATTTGAGAGTTCGGCAAGCAGGCTGAGCCAAGTGCCACCGTTGTATGGCTGGATTCGCTCGACGCCAGTAATCTGGTCTGTGGTGAGTCCACTGAGGCGTCGGGCACGCTGATGGTCGAACGACTCGGGCGTGTCGGCGATCACGAATTGCGTGTGCTGAACCTCGTGGCCGCAGTTGCGAAATGCGAGGCTCCAGATGAGATTGTCCAGCGTACTCCGTAGGCTATGGACAATCTCGCCCATGATGACTTGTGCATGTTGGGGACAGGTCACATCAACAGGCCGCGGCAGTTGAAGGTTCGTGTTACCCGGCTCGAATGTCACAGTGAACAGGGTTGGCTGCAGGGCGTAGTGCTCATCTAGTGCCGTCGTGAAGTCGGTGATCTGGCTGGGTACTCGTGCAAGGCGTGAAGTGATGTTGAGAAATCGACCGTCGTCACGTAGGTCAATCTGGCGATCCGCCATATCAATGGTCTCCTTAGCGCGAAGGCGGCCAACGGCAATGGGCCAGCATCCAGCATCCGTTGCGAAGGTGCTCATCGATGTAGACAGCCTCTTCAGTATGGTGGGTCAACTGCCGCGAGATGCAGCGAATTCTCATGATCTATGTTTCGGCAGACTATCAGCGCATATGACTATACCTCACAAGTTCTGAGTATCAAGCTCACTTCTATTGCTCGCTATGTCGGCATTGCCTATTGAGTCTCGACTTCCAACAGCTGCTCCTGGCACAACCGCGCCGTGTGAAATACTAATCGTTCCGGTAGGAACAACACCAGCTCTTCGACTGTGACATTGATCAAACGCGTGCGTCACGACATTCGCCGGGAAGCGAAGTCAGTTGCGATTACAGATCAAAGGAAAGCAGCGTCAATTAGTCCAGAAGAGTGAGCACACCGTCACGCAGCCGGATCCTGCGCTCTTGTCGTAGGAAGTGCTTGACTCGCTTGCAATTGAAGACGTTACTGGATTACGCAATCGCATGTCGCTCTGCTAGATCAACGAGCCAGTCATAGCTGTGGATCGTTATTCTCTCACGGTCAATCATGGTTCTTCGGAATTCATTGAAGTGTTTTGGGAAATTGTGTCGGCGTCCCATGATGATTAGTCCATCGATCCTGTGGTCAATGCCGATCAAACCTAGACCATTATCTTCCTTAGAACGCCTTGCATAGTCGATATTGTTCATCAGCCAGTTTCTCCAGTCATGGATTTGACTAACAGCATGATGAACTTCTGCAGTCGGTCTTTCGTCCTTGCGAAAAACTCTGGCGCTTGGAGACTCTAGCTCAACGGCATGCCACTCGATTCCTATCGAACTCACGTCGGCAATCATGAAGTCTGTAACGAACTCTGATCCGAGACGCTTCTTCGAGATTTGGTACCGTCCATGACCGCCTCTTAGTACTTGGTTTAGTAGCTCTGGATAGTCTTCTATAAAGCGGTGCATATCCAACTCTTTAGGGTCACCACACAGCAGTCGCCTGAGCGAGTTTAGCGTTGTTTGGGAGATGCGGTTAGGTGAGCTGGAGTTTCGGGGAAGCTCTTTCTCAATGCGTCTTTTTTGATATCGCACTCGTGCCAATTCGACCCGGCCATCGACAATCGCGTCAAACTCAGACAAGGGTTCACCTGAAACCTCTGCCCATTCGTTGAAGCTCGGTCTAAGTGCTTCCTACTTAGTCCGTGTGCGAAGCTCTATGGCCTCTTGCTGGTCTATTGGCTCGATATCGCAATCTTCACTTTGTTGGTCAGCAGGACGTGTACTCAAGGGGTTGCCTCCATATCAGTTTCGTGTTTTTAGAGAATACAGCCAGATCACTTTGATCAGCCGGGCCTTGTCGGGTTTATCTTCATGAGTTCTCCCAAGGCTACCTCGCCTGAGATGTCGGTGGCCCACCCATAAGCCGCCGCCACCGCCCCGTCCAACGCCCCATGCGCATCCACCAACCACTGCGGCCACTCGTTATACAGATTCGTAAGCGTCCGCCGACCTAGCTCCCGTAGCGGTGCCGTCGCCGTCGGCACCGCCCGTTTCGGATACCCCGCCACCGGCTCCTCCACCCACTCCACCCACTCCGGCGGATTCAACCACCGGTCACGAAGCTCGACCAGTTGACGTGCAGCCTCGGCGATCGCAATGGCCCGCGGATCATCCGCGTAATCGGCGGCGGGAATGTCGGGCGTCAGCCCTTTGGGAAACGGAAAGGTCTCGAAAGTCGAAGTGGGCGTATAGCGCGGGCGGTCCTCAAGGCTGCTACCCAGGCGCAGGGCCCAGAGTGCATGGAAACGGCTGTGCAGGATGCCGAACGTCGTGTCATCGTCGCGAGCGATGGCGACTAACGCGCTATCAGGACATACGCGCGAGTCGCACCAGACGAACAGGCGGTGTTTGGCGTGACGCGTTGTAGCGATATAACGGGACAATCCGGACAGTGCGCTCCGCATTTCAGGGTATGGCCGTGCGTGTCGCCACCAGTGCCTGCGACGGGGTTTTCTTCGGCCAGTCACTGTATTAGCGTAGGTCGGATAGACACGTTCTTTTACCCACTGAAACGGCTTCTCGTACAGCGCCGCATCGCTCTCTGACATCATCCATCCGAAATCGATAATCCACTTCCCGGCTGGTCGTCGATTCAGATCGAATCCGTTTTTCCACGGCTTCAGCACATCGGCGTTTGTACGGCCGTTTGGATTCGCTGGCAGGCCAAGCCACTCGCGCGCTTGGTCGCCCTCGATGTCGAATGAGCCACCCTTCTCGTCGCCTCTGAAGGCGACGCCGAAGTTCTCTGACAGACGTTGAGCTCCGGTCAAGTCAACGCCCGAACGTCCCATGCGGCCTGTCAGATCAGCGAAGATTTCGTCAACGTCTTGGCCGTCGAGTCTCGTCCTGGGCACGAATTGGTCGTCGGCGTGCGCGAAACAGATCAGTGACACCCGTACGGCTGCGCCGTCAACCACCCATGGCTCGTCGCTCCATGCTTCGAAGATCCGTCGCGTCTCCGTTGCTGCCTGGAGTGCTCGTCGGTTCGCACCGCCGCGTATCGAATTGGTCGCTACAAGCCCTGCTCGCTTAGCCTTTCCGGTTTCGATCTGCTTACCTGCTTTCGCGAACCAATAGCAGACGAGATCCGCTGACCCAGATATGCGTCCTGCGTAGGTGGCTAGCATTCGCGACACGTAGTCTCTGCCGAGAGTAGCGACGAGTCGGTTCCCGCCCAGAAACGGCGGATTCCCGATCACCACATCCGCCGCCGGCCACTCCGGCTCCCGCCCGTCGTCGGTCAGCACCGCGTCCCGGCACTCGATCGTGTCCAGCGGCTTCAGAATCGGGTCGCGGTCTTCGCGAAAGCCGTGGCGTCGCATCCACTGGATCTCGCTGATCCAGACGGACGTGCGGGCCAGTTCGGCGGCGTAGGGGTTGAGCTCGATGCCGCGGACGTTGGCGGGACCGACGGCGGGGAACGGCGGCTGCAGGCCACGAGCCTGCGCCTCCAGCCGCGCCTGATGTTCAATGTCCTTGAGCGCCTGCAGGGCCAGATGGAGAAAGTTGCCCGATCCGCAGGCAGGATCGAGCACGCGAAACCCGGCCAGCCGCTCAAGGAACTCGCGCAGCAGACGCGCGGCGCGCTGGCGGCGTCGGCTGGCAGCTTGCGACGACGTGGCGGTCGCAGCCTCGTCAAGCTCGTGAAATATCAGGTCCCTGGTCGCGGCCCAGTCGGCCAGCCAGGGACGGACGATCACCGGCTCCACGATCTGCATGATCTTGTCGCGGTCCGTGTAGTGCGCGCCCAGCTGCGAGCGCTTGTCGGGGTCCAGCCCGCGCTCGAACAGGGTGCCCAGAATGGACAGGTCGATCTGCGACCAGTCCAGCCGGGAGGCTTCGCGCACGATTTCGATGCCGGGCCGGTCCAGCGGCAGGGCGGTGGCGTCGTCGAACAGGCCGCCGTTGAACCAAGCGACTTCCTCGAAGCCGACCCGGCCGCCCGGGTTTTGCATGGCGGCGAACAGCTCGCCGGCGAATTCGGCGAACTGCTCGGGTCGCCGGCGCGTCTGGTCCAGCATGCGCCGGAACATCCGGTCCGGCAGCAGTCCTACATCCTCGGCGAACATGCAGAAGACCAGCCGGTTGACGAAGTGCGCCACCACCTGCGGGTCGTAGCCGCGTTCGCGCAGCCCCTGGGCCAGTTCGGCGAAGGTCGCCGCCGCCCGCTCGGTCAGCGCCTGCCGCGTCTGCTCAGGCCGCAGCCGTTCCGGGTCGCTGAACGCCCACTTCAGCAGGTTCCAGGTGACCTCGTCTTCCAACTCGTACAGATTGAACTCGTGAACCGTGCTGACGCTGTTCGTCCAGTTGGTGTGAATCCGGAAGTCCGTCATGTCGGACACAATCAGCAGCGGCGGATTCTCCAGCGCCAGCGCGTACTGCCGTAGCTGCTGAAACGCCGCGTCCAGGTCTTTCCCCTGGCTCTTGTACTCCCAGGCGAAGTGCCCCCGCTTCCACACATCCGCCCAGCCACCGCCCCCGCTGTCCTTCCGCGCCCCCCGCTCGAAGCAGTACTCGTCGCCCTCAAGATCTGCCTCAATCGGCGTCGGCTCCCCCAGCAGCCGGCACACGTCGATGAAGTGTGACTGCGAGACGGCTTTCTCGGTCTGCGTGACCTTCCGCCACCTATCGATGAACTCGCCGGCCGTCATCCCATTACCCAAACCAACTCCTCAAAACACCATCAGGCCCGGACCCCGCCCACATTCTGCCCACACCCCGCCACGCTACCCCGCCGCCCCAGCCAGGGCGAGACATTCGCCGCTCCTTGCCCATCAGCCAGCGGCTCTCAAGAGCGCCCTTCACACTCTGGTCCGTGCTACCGTTGAACCCCCATGGGCGGTGGATAAGCAAACCCACACTAGGAGCCGCCCATGACCCCCGAACTCATCGGCATCCTCGCCGTCGGCGCCACCTTGATTGGCATCGGCGCCACGATGATCGGCCTGCTGCGCGCCCTCTGGCGCGACGC
>DAOUJT010000209.1:0-3669 GCA_034422315.1 Chloroflexota bacterium
TTGTGCGCCTTGCTGATGCCGACGCTGCTACCCAGGTTGCACGGCTTGGTGAAGACCGGATACCCCAGCTCCGACTCGATCTCAGCCCGAATCGACTCCGGATCGGCGCGCCAGGCCCGACGGCTAAAGACGCGCGACGGCGCCACCGGGATGCCATGGGCGTGCAGTACGCGCTTCTGGATGTCCTTGTCCATCCCGACCGCCGAGCCGGTCACGCCGCTGCCCACGTAAGCCACGTCGGCCAGGTCCAGCAGCCCCTGGATCGTCCCGTCCTCGCCGTAGGTGCCGTGCAGGACCGGAAACACCACGTCCAGCGGCGCGTCCAGGGCGCCGGCGGGACGTTCCGGCATGCGCGTGGGCAGGCTGACCGGCGCCTGGGCGGGCTGCGTCTCGGGCTTCACGGCGCCTTCCAGGAGCGGCATTGGATCGTCGTCGAGCAACCACTCGCCGGTCTTGGTGATGCCGATCGGCCGGACCTCGTACTTCTCGGGGTCCAGCGAGTCCAGCACAAAGCGCGCCGACCGCAGCGACACCTCGTGCTCGCCCGAGCGGCCGCCAAACAGCACGCCGACCCGCAGTTTTCGTTTCGGCATCAGGTCTTCAATCCCAGGGTGGTGCTTGTATACAGCGCCTCGAATCGAAAGCCGGCCTCCGCCATGGCCTCCGCCGAGCCCTCCTCGCGGTCGACCACCACCAGCACCAGCAGCAGGTTCGCGCCGCTGTCACGCAGGGCTACCGCGGACTCAATCGCCTGGCCGCCCGTCGTCACGACGTCCTCGATCAGCACCACGTGATCGCCCGCGTGCAGCAGCCCCTCGAACCGACGCTCCGTGCCGTAGGACTTCGATTCGCCCCTGACCAACACGCTGGGCAGCCCGGTCGCAAGCGAGACGGCCGTGGCCAACGGCACCGCGCCCAATTCCGGACCAGCGACGCGCTGCGTATCGGCGGGCAGACGCGCCGCCAGCGCCTGACCAATGTCGCGCAAGAGGGACGGCTCGGTTGTGAAGCGGTACTTGTCCAGGTAGTAGCGGCTGCGTCGGCCTGATCGAAGGACGAAATCGCCTTCCAGGTACGCCGCGTCAACGATGCGTGAAGCCAGCGAGGCTGTGTCAATGCTGGCTACAGTTTCGGCGCCCACATACTCAGCCTAGCAGTCCGCGCGCTCTCGGCTTGCGGCGGCTGCCCGAACCCGTTCACCATGGCGCGGCAACGGCCGGTGGGTTGGTGGCGAATGTCCCAGGCGCTGATTTTTGGAATCACAGGCTACGCCGGCAGCGCGCTGGCCCGGCATCTCGTCAGTCGCGGCTGGACCGTGCGCGGGATTGGCCGCAGCGAATCCGCCGCGAGCGACCTGGAAAACTTGGGCGTCGAGGTCGAAATCGCCGACGTCGGAGAGCCGGAGGAACTGACGAGGCTTGGGCGGTCCGGCGACCACGTCTTCTACCTGGTGGGCAGCATCAGCGGCCACCCGGACTGGACGGAGCGGGTGGGGCTGGACGGCGTGGTGAATGCCGAGGCCGCGCTGGCCGACGCCGGCATCGCCTCGTTCGTGCTAGTGCAGACCCTTGCGGCTTACGGCCGCGGCTCGGACGAGACCATCACTGAAGACACCCCCACGCAGCCCAACTCCCAGCTTGGGCGGATAAGCCTCCTGGCCGAGCAACACCTGCGCGACGCCCTGCGCAAGCGAGGGTTCCCGGCCCGCGTTGTACGCGCCGGAACGATCTATGGCCCGGGCCGGCGAACGGTCGACGCCCTGCGCAACAAGCGCCTGCGCATGCTCGGCGGTGGAAGCAACCTCTCCAGCCGCATCCACGTGGACGACCTGGCGACGGTCCTGGCGGCGGTGGCCGAGCGCGGCCGCTCGGGCGAGGTCTACCTGGCGGTGGACGACCATCCGATCAGCATGGCGGAGTACTTCGACCACCTGGCCGACCAGGCCCACGTGCCGGCGCCGGGATCGACGCCAAAGTGGCTGGCGCGGGCCATGATCACTGGATTCGGGATCACGTCGAAACTGACCAAGGGGCACGCCCCGCTCGGGCACAACCTCTACGCGCTGGTTACCGGCAACTACGCCTGCTCCAACCACAAGATTCGCAACCGGCTTGGGGTCGAGTTGGCCTACCCGACCTTTGTGGAAGGCGTGGAGAGCCTCCTCGCCGACGAGGACGAGGATGCGTAGCTCCCGCCGACGGAGCCGCCGGTGACGTTCGACATCGGCTTCGTCCTCGTCGTCACGCTGCTGGCCCTTTTGCTGCTGGCGTTGGGGCGCATTCCGCCGGACCTGATTGCCTTCGGTGTGCTGCTGATCCTGTTCTTCGGACGGGTCATCACGGTGGAGCAAGCCCTCAGCGGCTTCTCCAACCAGGCGGTGATTGCGGTTGGCGCCATCCTCGTCATCAGCGCCGGCCTCACGTCCACCGGCGTGGCCGCGCACCTCGGCGCCTGGATCCGCCGTGTGGCCGCTCAGAGCGAAGTCCGGCTCATTGCGCTCACCATGGCCAGCGTCGCCGTCCTCTCCGCCTTTATGAACTCCGTCGGCGCCTGCGCCGTCTTGCTTCCCGCCGTCGTGGCCGCCGCTCGCGAGATGAACACGCCCGTATCGCGCGTGCTGATGCCGCTGGCCTTCGGCTCGCTGCTCGGCGCCATGCTCACCCTCGTCGGCACCCCCTCCAACATCCTCGCCAGCGGCGTCCTGGAACAGTCGGGCTACGAGCCGTTCGGCCTGTTCGAATTCACCCCCTTCGGCGTGTTGGCCCTGCTGCTTGGCATCGGCTTCATTCTGCTCACCCGCAGCCGCTTGCTCCCCGTGCGCAGCGGCGGCGCCCAGGCCGCCCCGCCCGGGGTTGAGCACCAGGCCTACCGGCTGGACGAGCGGCTCTTCGAGGCCGTGGTCCCCGCCGATAGCCAGCTCGCCGGTCAGAGCCTGCTGGCCGCCGGCATTGGCGAAGCCTTCGGCATCGCCGTCCTCGCCATTGAGCGCGAGGGCAACATTGCCGCCGCTCCCGCGCCCGGCGAGGTGTTGCTGGCCGGCGACTACCTGCTGCTGGGCGCCCGCGAGGCCGACATCGACCGCCTCCGCCAGGTGCATGCCCTGCAGGTGCAGGACCGCGTGCGCCTGGGGGCCGACGCGCTACGGGCGGGCTCTCTCAGCATGACCGAACTCGTCCTCCGCCCGCGCTCGGGACTGGTCGGGCAGACGCTGGAGGCCATCGACTTCCGCGACCGGTTTGGATCCACGGTCCTCGGCATATGGCGCGACGGTGCGCCGCGCCGGACCCGCCTGGCCAAGCTGGCCCTGGAGGGCGGCGATGCCCTGCTCGTTCACGGACCTCCCGTGGCCCTGCGGCAGCTGCGCGACTCGCCCGAGTTCGTTGTCCTTACCGAGGATGCCGAGACCGCGCCGCGCGCCCGCCGCGCGCCCCTGGCGGTGGCTATTCTCGTGCTCTTCGTCCTGGGCCTCATGCTGAACGTGGCGCCGGTGGCGATCATGGGCGTGGCCGCGGCGGCCGTGATGGTCCTGACCGGATGCGTGACTATGGACGACGCGCGCAGCGCCGTTGAGTGGCGCGCCATCCTCCTCATCGCCGCCATGCTGCCCCTGGCCGAAGCCATGCAAACCACCGGCACCGCCGCCTTCCTGGCCGAGCGGTCCACCGAAAG
>DAOUJT010000210.1:0-6806 GCA_034422315.1 Chloroflexota bacterium
CGACCACCTCCTTGGGCGGGTCGGTCCACCAGCCGCAGCTGCCGGACCCGTTGCAGGCGTGGATGCGGAACTGGTAGGTGCCGGGCCGCAGCCCCGTATAGGTATGGCTGTCCGCCGCCGCGCCCTTGACCAGCGCGTTGGCGTAGTTGGGATGCGGATCGCCTTTGCGCCAGAACAGCAGCCCGAAGCCCGTCAGCGCCGGCCCGCCGGCCAAGTCAAACCCGACCGACCACCCCCTCGACACGAGGTTGTGCCCTTTCTGACCTTCTAGGGCATCGACTGTGCAGATTGGCACATCAGCACGTCAATTGCCTCCACGTACATCCACGAAATGCGCTCCGTATCCAGACACCATGTTTGTTGTCGCATCCACAGAACTTCACATCGATAAACGCCTCGAGCCGAGACATGCATTCCCTTCAGAACACGCCGAGTTAATGCTGTCGGCTCTTGGCACCAGCTACCGCCAGGTCGGCGGGTGCCGACCCGATGCTGCGCTCGAGGCTGCGCTTGAACACCTGGCAGGTGCCGTCAGCTAGCCCCCGGCCTCCGAAGCCGTCGCAAGGTCCTCCGTCGCGCCCACCCCAGCGCCACAACCGCCGCAACCGACGTAGTGCCCGCCAAGAAATTGAACAGCATGTCGATCGGGTCGAAGACGCGATTCGGCAGAAACCACTGGATCCCTTCGTCCACCACGCCCAGTGCCGCGGTCAACACGACGGCAACCACGGGAGGCAGCGGCACGCGCCGACCCTGGCTCACTCGCTCGGCCAGCGCTTCGTGGATGAAGACGCCCAGCACGCCGTACTCCATCAGATGCGTTCGCTCCGCCGGACCCACGGTCGTGCGCAGGAACAGCAGCAGGTAAACGAATGTGAGGCCTAGGAGAACGGCAATCTCCGCCCCCCGGGGCCGCAACCGGATGCCCGACGTGAAGATTGTTGCCCCCAGCAGGAACATGGCAAACATGACCAGGCTCGAGGCTTCCAGCAGCTCGTGCTCGCGCAGCACCTCGGCCAGCGTTCCCGCCAGCCCGAGCGTCGCGTAGATCGCCACCACGACAGCAGCGCTCCACAGCCACAGCCGCCGCTCCCGCGCTGACGAAAACAGGCGCATCGCCTACCCCCCGCCTCTGGTGCGACTCGTCCGCCGCCGCGCCCATCCCAGCGCCATCACCGAGCCGATCGCCATCGTGCCCGCCAGGAGGTTGAACAAGATGTCCTGCAGGTCGAACACCCTGGTCGGCAGGAACCACTGGATGCCCTCGTCCACCACGCCCAGGGCCGCCGTGATCAGCGCGGCCAGCACCGGCGGCAGCGGAACCCGACGCCCTTGTCGCGCCCGCTCGGCCAGTGCCTCATAGATGAACACGCCCAGCACTCCGTACTCGATCAGGTGCGAGCGCTCCTCCAGGATCGCCATCCGCGTGAACACCATCAGATACGCGGCCACGATTCCCATCACGACCGCAATCTCCGTCCGGCCAATTCGCACCCGCACCCCTTGCGTCACGATCGTGGCGCCCACCAGGAACATGCCCAGCAAAAAGAACACCGCGGCGTCCAGAAAACCATGCTCCCGCAGCCACTCGGCCAGCGTGCCCGTCAGCCCCAGCGTCGCGTAAATCGCCGCCACCACCGCCAGCGTCCACAGCCATAGCCGCCGCTCCCGTCTCGATGAAAACAGGCTCATGGCATGATTCCACCGCGGCTGCCGTCAGCAGCCGCGATCCGAAGGACCCCCGTCCCTCCGGCAGCCCTCGCCGACTGCCAGCGGACACGGTGATTGTGCTGTGTCTGCGATCAGTGTACAATAGATCCGATGTCACCGCAACCTCGAGTCTGGATGCCTCCAACCGACCCGCCGAACCGCGTCGCCGCTCCCTCGCCCGGCGACCCTCGGCCGTGGCCCGCCCGGTCCCCATCAACCCTCGCCTCGCGTCGCGTTTCGCAGGCCAAAGTGCGGCCCGCCGCGCCTCAAGAGTTTTTTGGAAAAAACTCTTACGCGCGCAAACCCGCCACCAAGTACGCTGACCCCGCGACACTCAGGCTCCACCCCTCCATGCCCCTCCCCTTCACCAAAATGCACGGCGCCGGCAACGACTTCGTCCTCCTCGACGGCCGCCGCGACCTCCCATCCGACCTCGGCGCCGTCGCCCGCGCCATCGGCGACCGCCACACCGGCGTCGGCTTCGACCAGCTCCTCGTCGTCCGCGATGGCCAGTCGCACCCCTACCACATGGAAATCTGGAACTCCGACGGATCCCTCGCCCAGATGTGCGGCAACGGCATCCGCTGCTTCGCCAAGTGGCTCTACGACCGCGACGAGCTCTCCACCGGCCCCGTCACCGTCGAAACCGCCGGCGGCCCCCGCCCCATCCAGGTCGGCGGCTACGTCAACGGCGCCTTCGAGGCCGCGGTCACCATGGGCGTCCCCGACTTCGAACCACCAAACATCCCCATGCGCACCGACGGCCCCAACAGCCGCGCCACCCTCCATCCCGATGGCCAGTCCCTCACCGTCACCGGCGTCTCCATGGGCAACCCCCACGCCGTCTCCTTCCAGGACTCCGTCGACGACTTCCCCCTCGAACACATCGGCCCCCACGTCGAGCACGACGACGCATTCCCCGAGCGCGTCAACTTCGAGATCGTCCAGGTCATTGCCCCCGGACACCTCAAGGTCCGCGTCTGGGAACGCGGCGCCGGCATCACCCTCGCCTGCGGCACCGGCGCATCCGCCTCGGTGGCCGTGGCCGTTCTCGAGGGCCGTATCGATCCCGGCCCCGTCGATTTGGACATGCCTGGCGGTAGGCTGCGGGTCGTTTGGGACGGTCCGGGCCGTGAACTGATCCTGCGTGGACCGGCGGCCACCGTCTTTGAAGGCGCCTGGCCCACCACCAACGCTGCGGAGGCCCTCTGACGTGAGCATCCAGTTCGCCGACCGAATCTCTAACCTCCCGCCCTACCTCTTCGCCGAGCTCGACAAGCTCCGCGACGCCAAGCGGGCCGAGGGCGTCGACGTCATCAGCCTCGGCATCGGCGACCCCGATCTCCCCACCCCCGACCCGATCCTCGACGCCCTGGACCGAGCCGCCCGCGATCCCGTCAACCACCGCTACCCCGAGTACTACGGCCTCGACGAACTCCGCGAAGCCATCGCCGCTTGGTACGCCCGCCGCTTCCAGGTCGACCTGGATCCCGCCGCCGAAATTGTCCCGCTCATCGGCTCCAAGGAAGGCATCGCCCACCTGCCCCTGGCCCTCGTCAACCCCGGCGACACCGTCCTGATGACGGATCCCGGTTACCCCGTCTACGCCATCGGCACCATGCTCGCGGGTGGCGTCTCCCACTCCCTTCCCCTCACGTCCGAGCGCGGCTGGATCCCCGATCTGAACGCCGTTCCCGCCGACGCGCTGGCCAGTGCCCGCCTGCTCTGGCTCTGCTACCCCGGCAACCCCACCGCCGCCGTCGCTCCCTTCGAGTTCTTCGAGGAAGCCGTCGAGTTCGCCCGCGCCAACAACGTCGTGCTGGCCCAGGACGCCGCCTACTCGGAGGTCGTATTCGACGGCTACCGCTGCCGCAGCATCCTCGAGATCCCCGCAGCTCGCGACGTCGCCGTCGAGTTCCACTCGCTCTCAAAGACCTACAACATGACCGGCTGGCGCATCGGCTGGATGGCCGGCAACGCCGAGGTCGTCGAGGCCCTGGGACGCGTCAAGACCAACGTCGACTCCGGCATCTTCCAGGCCGTCCAGCACGCCGGCATCGCCGCGCTC
This sequence comes from Chloroflexota bacterium, assembly GCA_034422315.1. GTDB lineage: Bacteria > Chloroflexota > UBA11872 > UBA11872 > UBA11872 > UBA11872. The sequence goes on from DAOUJT010000210.1 coordinate 3,779, forward strand.
GACGTCGACCAGGACTGGATCGACGCCCGCAACGCCCACCTCCAGGATCGCCGCGACCGTGTCGTCAGTGCCCTGCGCGACGTGGGCGTCGCGCCCGAAGTTCCCAAGGCCAGCCTCTACCTCTGGAGCCCCACGCCCGGCGGCATGTCGTCCGTCGACTTTGCGACCCGCCTGATTGACGAGGTCGGCGTGATCGTTACCCCCGGCGTCGGCTTCGGCACCTACGGCGAAGGCCACTTCCGCATATCGCTCACCACCCCCGACGACCGGCTCGACGAAGCCCTGGAGCGCATTGCCACTGTCAGCTTCTAACGGCCGCCCCCAGACGGGGCCGTCCGATACGGATGTCTCCGGGCGGCTGCTCGATGCGCGTCCCGAACGCGCCTTCCTGGTCGGACTCGAAGGCCTGCCCGAACTCGGCGACTGGCCCGCCGACGCGTCCCTCGACGAACTCGCTCAGCTCGTCGAAACCGCCGGCGCCGAAGTCGTCGGCCGAACCCTCCTCCGCATCCGCCGCCCCGTCGCCGCCACCCTCATGGGCTCCGGCCAGCTCGACGAAGCGATCTCCTTGGCCCGCGCCCACGAATCCGACGTCCTGATGATTGACGCCGACCTCAAACCCCGGCAGCAACGCAACCTTGAGAACGCCTATAAGGGCAAGGTCCTCGACCGCACCGGCGTGATCCTCGACATCTTCGCCGCCCGCGCCCGCACCGTTGAAGGGCACCTCCAGGTCGAACGCGCCCAGCTGGAATATCTCCTGCCCCGCCTATCCGAACTCTGGGTCCAGTTCTCGCGACAGCGCGGCGGTGTCGGACCGTTCCGCGGTCCCGGCGAAACCCAGATCGAAACCGACCGACGCCTCTACCGCGGCCGCATGGCCATGCTGGACAAGCGGTTGGACGCTGTACGCGCTCGCCGCGCCAGGGGCCGCGCTCGCCGCCGCGAGTCCGGATTCCTCACTGCGGCCCTGGTTGGCTACACCAACGCCGGCAAGAGCAGCCTCCTTAACGCCCTCACCGGCGCCGGCGTCTTCACCGAAGATCGGCTCTTCGCCACGCTGGACCCAACCACCCGCAGCGTCGACCTCCCGGATGGCGGCGCAATCCTCGTCTCCGACACGGTCGGATTCATCCAGCGCCTCCCCACCCGACTGGTCCAGGCCTTCCGCGGAACGCTCGAAGAGGCGCTCGAGGCCGATGTCCTGATTCACGTCGTCGACCTGGCGAATCCTGCATTCGAGCGCCAGGTGGAGGTCGTCCACGACACCCTGCGCGACATCGGCGCCGGCCGGCGCCCGATCGTCACGGCGCTCAACAAGGTCGATATTGCCCCCGCGCCCGACCTTGCCGAGTACCCCAACGCGGTGGCCGTCTCCGCAACGACTGGCGAGGGAATCCAGGACTTACTCCAGCGGCTGGCCGACATTCACCGGGTCAGCACCGTCGACATCGAAGTCGAGATCCCCTATGACGACAGCCGACTGGTAGCCCTCTTCCACGAACACGGCAGTGTCGAAGAAGAGTCCTTCGGCCAATCCGGAACACGATTGCGCGGCGCTGTGCCGTCAGCCCTTGCCGGCCGATTTGACGCCTACCGCGTGGAACCGGCGACCTCCCGGTGACGGGCCAGTTGCAGGTCGGCTTCGCCCGCCGCGATATCACGCCACCGCCCGGAATCGACCTCAGCGGCTTCGGCTTCCGCTTCGGTGCCAACCTCGGCTCCCTTGAGCCGCTTGAAGTCGGCGTCCTCGCAGTCAGCGAAAGCAACCAGACGTTGCTGCTTCTCAGCTTCGATCTGATTGGTTTCACCATTGAACATCTGGCTGTTCTCCGTGCGCGAATGGCGGAAACGACTGGCGTGCCCGAAGCAAACCAGATGTGGGCCTGCACCCACACCCACGGCGGTCCTGAAACCGGCGTGCTCCCCAGCATGGGCGAGAAAGACCCCGACTATCTGGCTTCAGTCGAGGTATCGGCCGTTGCCGCGGCCGTTGCCGCGCTGGACGGCCTGACCGCGGCGGACCTGTGGCTGGCCCGCGGCGAGTCCTACATGGGTGCCAACCGACGCTCCGCTGCTTTCCGTCCCGGCGGGCCCGAGGACGGTCACATCGACGACATCGACGCGGCTGTCGTAGTGGCCGAGTTCCGAGACCCAGACGGCAGTCCCATCGTCACCCTCGTCAACTACAGCTGCCACCCGACCGGCTCACGCGAGAGCGTCAGCACCTCCGACTACCCCGGCCACATGCGCCGCACCGTCAGCGCGGCGACCGGCGCGCCCAGCCTCTACGTCAACGGCGCCGGCGGTGACGTCAATCAGCGCTTCGACGGCGCCGGCTATCGCAGCGTCTCCAACGCCCGCCACCACGGCGTCGCTCTTGGCCGCACGGTCCTCGACCTGCGTTCGCAGCTGCGCCGATCCTCGACGTCGCGCGCCAATGCTGCTTCCTCGCCCGCCGACCTCCGCTACGCCGATCCAATCAGTCAGGCTGAGGCCCACCAGATCCTTGCCGAAGGCCAGCGCGCGCTGGAGTCGACAACTGGAACCGCCCAGCGCCTGCGCATCCAGTCGCACCAGGTCGACTTCGCCCACCGCGTCCTCGCCTGGCAATCGCCTGACGGCCCTGATCTCACCGTCGACATCCAGGCGCTACGCATTGGCGACCTCGCACTGGTCGCCATCCCCTCCGAATTCTTCTCAGCCGACGGCCGCGCGCTTCGCGCCGAAACTCGGTCGCCCGAACTCATGATCGCGGGCTGGAGCAACGGCCTTGTCGGCTACACGCCCACTCGCCGAGCCATGGCCACCGGCGGCTACGAAGTCGACGACGCCCATCGCTGGTACGGCCATCACGCCGCCTGGGATCCCGTCAGCGGCGACAACCTGCGCGCGGCTGCGCTGGCCTCAATCACCCAACTGTTCGGCGACAGCTAATCGCCGCTCAACGCCCGCCTCATCCACACGATGACCAGGGCCGCCAAGCAACCCAACACCCAGACCGCAATGGCCGGAACCACCCACGGCC
>DAOUJT010000211.1:0-10777 GCA_034422315.1 Chloroflexota bacterium
CCGAGGAGCCTCTAGCCGCGGGCAGGGCTGGTGTCACCCGCCGAATTCAGCCTGGGCGCGCGCGTACTCGTCGGGGCTGCCGATGTCGATCCAGCGACCTGCGAACACCTGCCCCAGAACGCGCTCGTGCGTGTGCAGCCAGGCAATAAGCTCGCCGGATTTATCCGGGTCGCCGCCCGCGTCCATGAAGGCCTGCACGGCACCGAGGTGCGCGCGGGGTATGCCGTAGATGGCGGCCGAGGCCAGCGTGCTGCGCGGGCGCTCGGGCTTTTCGACGAAGCTGGTCACCACGTCCGCATCGTCGATTTCGACCACGCCGTAGCGGGTCGCGAGTTCGAGCGATCCGACGTCGTAGAGCCCCACGACCAGGTCGCGGCGGGCCGTCCGCGCCAGCGGGGCGAGGTCAAAGTCGAACAGGTTGTCGCCGGCAATGGCCAGCAGGTCGTCGTCGATGCCCGACTCGCGGATGAAGTAAGCCATGTCCCCGACGGCCCCGAGCCGGGTGTCCAGCGAGTTGGTGCCGTCGCTCATGACGGTCACGGGCGGTCGGCCCTGCCGCGCGGCCGCCCACTCCATGAATAGTGGAAAGAACACGTCGTGGGTGATGACCGTCACATGCTCGACATCGGGGATCGCGCCGAGGCGGTCCAGCACGAAGTCAATGACGGTGCGGGAGCCGATGGGCAGCAAGTGCTTCGGCCCGCCGCCGGTGATGGTCCCCAGCCGCGTAGCCCAGCCCGCCGCCAGTACAAGCGCCAGCATACGCGCATGGTACGTCCAAGTTCGCCGTCGCAAGCCTATACTCGCGCCGTGTCCGCCAGCCGCCCGAAGGGTTTGACGCCCGGAAGAGCCGGAGGTGTATCGGGCTGGACAGTACGCGCCGCGAGTTGGTCTTGGGAGTGCTCGGGCTGCTGATCCTGGGCGTTGTGGCGTATGTCCTGTACACCCAAGCGACGGAGGACGGCGGCATCGGCCTTCAGACCGAGACGCCCACGGCTACTCCCGACAGCACAACGTCGCCAACGCCGACCCCAACGCCTACGCCGGCGGCGACTCCCACACCCACGCCGGCGCCACAGACGTACACGGTGCAGCCGGGCGACACGTTGCTTGGCATCGCCGAGCGGTTTGGGATCACGGTGGAAGATCTGCAGGGCAAGAACGAGTTGGTCGATCCCAACAGCATCTTCGCGGGGCAGAAGCTCGAGTTGCCGCAGCCAGGCGAACGCGTGCAGCCAGAGACGCCGGCCGTGGGCGGGAGTGACGGCGACGACGTTTATGTCGTAAAGGCGGGCGACACGCTGTACGCGATCTCGCAGGACCTGGACGTGACCGTGGAGGATCTGGCCGAACTCAACGAGATCACTGATCCGTCGCAGCTATTTGTCGGGCGTCGCCTGCTGATTCCGGCACGCCGGATCACCCCGCCGACGGTGCGGCCTACGCCGGAGGCCGGTCAAAGCGGCGGGTCGACCTGAGCGGGGGAGGCCGGCGCGTCCTCGCCCATATACTTGATGGCTTGAACTGCCCGATCGGTCCTGGTACGCCGTGAACATCACGCAGATCACCGCGCAGCGGGCCTTGCGCGACGCCCCGGTCCAAGCCTTCACGTTGGTGGAGCGCCTGGTTAAGCGTCCGCTGTTCGGCTGCCAGATGTGCGGGCACTGCATCCTGCAGGACACGGCGTTCATCTGCCCGATGGCCTGCCCCAAGGGGCTGCGGGACGGGCCGTGCGGCGGGACCGACGTCTACGGCATGTGCGAGACCGACCCAACCCTGCCCTGCGTGTGGCTGCGAATCTACGAGCGGGCCGAGCGGCTGGGCCGCATGGACCGGCTGATGAAACTGCAGGATGACCTGGACTGGCGCGGCCACGGCTCGTCGAGTTGGCTGACCCTGATCAAGCGAGTCGTGAGGCGCAACGGACGCTTGAGCGAGGCGGAGCGGACGACGACCTAAGGCGGTGGTGGCGGGGAGTTGCGGTCCCAAGGCTTGCGTAGCGTGACCTGCCGGAACAGGCGTCGACGCAGCCTGAACGCAACCAGGGCGCCAACCACCACCACGGCGGCCAGCACGATGCCAAACCCGACGCGCGGATCGGCTTCGACCGCCGAGGCCACGCGCTGGTACTGATCGCCCAGGCCCCAGCCGATGCCCATGTAGATGATCGCCCAGATCAGCGCCGAGAGCGCGGCGGACGGCAGAAACTTCCAGAAGCTGGCGCGGGCGGCCCCGGCCACGATGGTGATGACGATGCGAAAGCCGGGGATCAGCCGGCCGATCACGATCGCAGGAACCTCGTAGCGATGGATCCAGCGCTCGGCGCGCTCACGCCGCTCGGGGGTGATGTGCAGCGCCCGACCGAACCGAGTGATAAGGCGCGGACCGATCAGGCGAGCCAGCCAGTAGAGCACGGACGCCCCGGCGGTAGCCGATATAACGACCGTGGCCACGACGGCAACGGGATTGGCCACGCCGCGGTACACCTGATACCCCATCAGCACGATGGCTGTGTCGGCCGGCACGGGAAAGGGAACGCCGGCCTCTTCCACGCCGACATAGATGGCCAGCGCCAGGTACTGGTTGGCTTCCAGGAACTCCAGCAGGAACTCGCGCGTGGCGGCAATCAGGTCACCCATAGCGGCTAGGCCGTGCCGCCGGTCGTGGCGGCGAGGGTGAGGTGGCGGGCAGAACCCATCGGCAGGCCTTAGGCGGGTCGTCCGGGCGGGCCGTAGCGACCGGTGAGGAAGCGCCAGCGGATCCGAGCGAGGTCGCGCACCATGTGCAGCGTGTCCACGGTCAGACGCAGACGGGAGTCTGGATCATTTGTCCATTCAACGGGAAGCTGCTGGACGGCGTAATTCCGGTGTCGCGCCAGCCGGAGAATCTCCAGGTCGAACATCCAGCGATCGATTTCGGCTGCGCCAAAGAGGTCGTGCGCCACGGGTCCCCGAAAGAACTTGAACCCGCACTGCGAGTCAGGCGTATCCGGGAGGTCCCCAACCCGGCGAGCCAGCTCGCGGAATATCCGTGCGCCGGCTCGTCGATAGACAGGCTGCCGCAGGACGGTCTGGCTGCGGCCGAGCGCCCTTGAACCAATGACAATGTCTGCGCCGTCCTGGATTGCGGCAACAGCCTGCGGCACGTGTTGAAGGTCGGTTGACAGATCGGCGTCCATGAAGCCGACGATCTCCGTCGAGGCCGCGAGCAATCCTGCCCGCACAGCGGCACCTTTGCCGCTTTGCCGTGACAGGGTGACGAGATCGAGGTTTGGGTGAGCTGGCATTTGCGCGCGCACGGCATCGCCCGTGGCGTCGGTGCTGCCGTCATCGACCACCAGAAGCCGCCCGCCGCCGGAGAACGTCGCCAGCCAGGCGAGGATTCTTGGCAGGGTGCGCCCAAGGCGCTCGGCCTCGTTGAAGGCTGGCACCACGATGGTTAGAAGCATGGAAGCCATTTCGATTGCGTGACGGCGCAGTTCGATCCTTGCCGGGTCCACGACGGCGGAGCCTTGCCAATCACCTGCCAGCCCGCACCGTCAGCGCCACGAACTCGCGCAGTTTAGGTGAGCGTTCGCCTGCCATTGCGGACAACAGGCGTCCTCGCCACACTCCGGGTTCATGATTTGGCTCAGCCTGCCCGCATTGATCTTGTGTCTGGGCGCCGCCACCGCGCTGGGATACCGCGTGGCCGCCAGCGTGCTGGCAGCGCCCACTCGGCTGAGCCGCGCCGCCCTGGGCAGTGGGATCGGGCTGGTGGCGCTGGGCCTGCCGCTGCTGTGGCTGCCGCAGGTGATGCCCGCTGGCAGTTCGCTGCTGACGGCAGGTGTCGTGTGCGCGCTTGGCGCGCTTGCCCTGCGGCGACTGCCGGCGTGCGAACCGCGCCAGGACGGCCGCCTGGCGGTTGCCGGCGTGACGGTCGTGTGCCTGCTGGTCTACGTCTCGGCGCTGGCGTTCTGGGCCGAGGGCACCGTGGGGCGGGCGGACGTGGGCACGCTGTATCTGCACAGCGGGCTGGTGGCCGGGATTGCTCGCGGCAATTTCCCGGTGGTCAACCCGTTCGAGCCGGATTTCGATCTCCAATACCGAGTCACCCTGCACACCCTTGGCGCTGGCGCGGTGGACCTGCTGGACGTGTTGACGCCGGCGGTCATGCCGCACCTAGTTGCGTCGGTGGCGGTCGTGCTGGTGCTGACGCTCTACGGGGCTCTGTATACCCGTCTAGGTTCGGGTTGGGCGCTGGGCTGCGCGGCTGTCGCCTACGCCTGGGGGCCGCTCTACTGGATGCTCACGCCCGCTGCGATCAGGGAGCGCGGACTTGGGGACGTGCTGGGCGTGATCGTAGCTGCGCCCGACACGATCGCATGGAGCGGGATGCTGCTAGGCGGTCCTTTCACAATGCCGACCCACAACCCAACCGTGCTGCACGGACTGATTCCGGCCGTGGTCACGATTGCAGCCGTGACTCGGGTGGCGCAGTCACCTTCATTACTGGCGTGGGCGGTGGCTGCAGCCGCGCTGGTTTACCTGGCTCCCAGCAATGAATTCCTTGTATTCACCGTGCCGGTATGCCTGGGGCTCTGGTTCTGGACGCCATGGCCGCCGCTCGCCCGACAGACTCTGACGCGCTCGCTGGGGCTGGCGGGCGCGACTGGCCTGGCCCTGCTCCTCGCGCAGACCACCAGCGGGGTACTGGCTGGAATATTCCGTGCCGACCCGGACCTGAGTCGACTGCAACTAGCCCCAAACACCACGCACCCAGGTCAACTGTCGAGTTGGGGATTCGACAGATCCAGGCCCTGGCTGGAGTGGGCCGAGCCGGGAACGCGCGATGTCCCGATTTTGAGCGGGGAGTTTCTGGTGGACGGTGGGTTGCTGTTCTGGCTGCTGCCGCTGGCCCTGGGCTGGGTGATCTACCGTCGCGGCGCGAGCGGGGCTACACCCTGGGCGTTGATAGCGGCGGCAAACGTAGCCGTTGTCCTGGTCTTTAGGGCCGAGGTATCCGCGCCAAACCTGAACCGCGTAGCCCATGCAGGGTTCACTCTGGCCGTGCCCGCTCTGGCGATCGTGGCCTCGGAGGCGCTGCCGCGCGCAGGTCTGTCACGACGGCTGGCCATCGCCGGCACAGCGACCGCCGCCCTGGTGTTATCGGGGTCGTTTGTGCTGTCGGCTGTTGCGTGGCCTCGCATGGTGGCGCAAGTACCCATCACCGCCGGAAGCCTTCCGCCCGGCGCGCGCGACTTCCTGCTTCGACAGACAGCCGTGCAGGATCGTCTGCTAGCGGTCCATGGGGCGCAGAGCACCATCAATCTCTATAACACCCAAGGGCCAAGCGTCACCCTGGATGTCTCCGCGGCGACCGGTCAGTTCATCCCCTACGGATACCACGTGCTTTCGTACGTCGAGCAGTATCGCCAGCCGTATTGGCGCGCGCAGCAGGAGCTTGCCGGCGCAGCCTTGCGGCGGCTCGGCATCCGCTACGTGCTGGTGGATCCGGCGCAGCTGACGGCCATTCAGGCGGCCGCAATCGAGGGCAAGCTGGCCGATGGACGTTTCGTCGAGGTATATCGCGATCCGGCCGGCGCCGCGGTGATCTACGAGGTTCAGCCCCTAGGCCACGAACGCGAGCGGCTGCGTTAGGCTGCGCCGCCGTATCCAGCCGAAGCCATGTGAAGTCTGAGTACGTCGCCCACTACTCCCAAATCACCGCCTCCAACTGGTGGGTGCGCTCGCGGCACGATCTTGTGCATCGCCTAACGGTCGACGCCCTCGGTGAGCCGCCCCGTCGCGTGCTGGACGTGGGCACTCTGGACGGCGCATTGCTGGCTCGGTTCAGCACCGCGAATATTCGGCTCGGGGTGGATTATCAGATCGCCGGGCACGCCCGCACGGCCGATGCGCTGCTTGACAGGGGGCACTTCACCAAGGCGTCAGCTTGCCTGCTGCCGTTTTCCACGGAGAGCCTGGACGCCGTGCTGAGCGTCGACGTGCTGGAACACATCGAGGAGCACACCGTTGCGCTCGACGAGGCGTCGCGCGTTCTGGTCCCCGGCGGCGTGCTCGTGCTAGCGGTACCGGCGCATGAGCGGCTGCGAACAAGCCGCGACGCCTATCTCGGGCACTTGCGGCGCTATGCCCGTCGCGATCTCCAACAGCTGGTGCAGGCTGCCGGCTTTCGGATCCAGCACTCCGCATTCTTCGCGATTCCGTCAATGTTCGGGTTGCTGGGCCTGCGCCTGCTCGAGGGCATTGGGGCTATCCCGCCAAACCAAGCCAACAACGCCGCCCTGATGCGCTCAGGACTGCTTAACGCGATGCTGTACAAGGTTGGCAGCGCCGAAGCCACACTGGCCCGGGTCCTCGGGCTTCCATTCGGATCGTCGATCGTGATAGTGGCGGTCAAGCCTTAGCCCATCAAGGCATCCGGCGGACTTCCCCGAAACGCCGGGCTTCAGGCCGGCACGACGTCCCAGGCGTGGATGCGGGCGACGGGTCCGAGGACCGGATCGACGGGCTGCAGCAGGCGGCTGATGCGGGTGAGGGTCTGGCCGGCGAGTTTGACCTTGCGGCCCTTGCGGCCGGCGCGGAATTCGATTTCGTCGCCCGGGGGTATGGCGAAGAAGTGGCGGCGGTCGCGTACGCGCCAGCCGGTGGCGTGGAGGTCGGCGCGGATTTCGCCGGGGGTGGCGGCCTTGAAGGGACCGAGGCTGGGGTCGGGCGCCAGGGCGTATTCGACGCCGGAGTGGCCGATGCGGCCGCGCATCCAGCGCAAGGGGCGGTGGTAGGAGCGCCGGTTGACGAACGCCAGGAAGAGTTGGCCGTCGTCCTTGATACGGCGACGCATGGTGGTGAGGAACTGGCGCCGCTCGTCGCGCGGGTAGCCCTCGAGGCGGAAGATCAGGGACATCACGTCGTAGCCCTCGGGGCCTTCGTGGAAGGCGTCGGGGTAGAGCTCGTGGCGGAGGGTTCGCGGGGCGCGGTCCTGGACGAATTCGAAGACCTGGTCGGTCATCTCGGCGAAGGTGAGGTCGACTTTGGGGTACCTGGAAGCGATCTCCTCGGTGTAGAGACCGGTGAGCGGTAGGACGTCCAGCCAGCGGGCCTCTTGCACGTCGACGAAGTCTTCCAAGGCTTCCAGGACGGCGTCGCGTTCGGAGGGCACGGGTTTGTTGTAGCGGGCGCCGTTGCGGATCTTGGCCATCTGGAAGTCGCGGATCTGTTCGAGGGTCCATTCCTCGGGGTCATCGCTGCTGGGCCAGTTGAGGCGGCCTTTGTACTTGTCGTAGTGCAGCAGGATGTCGATGGCGCGGCGGCGGGGGGCCTTGGGGATGAGTTCGGGGTAGCCGAAGAGCACCAGGGCCAGGATTTCGCGTTCGGCCGGGAGCCCCAGAATGCGGCGAATGCGGTCGACGTCGCCCAAGGTGTCGACCCAGCAACTGGCCACGCCGAGGCTGTGGGCCATGAGCATCATGTTCTGGATGGCGGCGGCGGCGCTCTGGACCCAGGCGTAGTTCTCGCGGGTGTAGTTGTTGCCGTAGGAGACGAAGAGCGAGACGGGGGCCAGGTGGACGTAACGGGTTTCTTCGGCGACTTCGGCCTTGGTCTCGGGGTCGTTGACGAGCACGAAGTCCCAGAGCTGCAGGTTGCAGGAGCTGGGCGCGTAGCGCGCGGCGTCGATGATCTTGGTGAGGGTCTCCGGCGACACCGGGTCCTTCCGAAACTTGCGGCAGGTCCGGCGCGTGAAGATCGCCTCGTCGACGGACATGAGGGTGTCGAGCATGGCGGAGGGGGTTCGGTGAATCTCGTCGGGGGTCATGGTAACGGCGCAGGCGTGGGCTTGGCGCCGCCGGCGCTCTCCGCGGCCAATTGACCGGGTGCCTGAAGCAGGTTGGGTTTTCGGGGGGCCGGATCGGGCGTCGGGCGCCGAGGTGCGCGTGGGGGATGAAAGGGGGAACCCTCCCTCGCCAGCGCGACCCCCAGAGGGGGTCGCGCTGGCGAGGGAGGGTTTTAGGCGATTTTTGGGGTGGAGCGACGCGGTTGAGGGGAGGCGGGGCGCCGGAGACGTAGCGCGGCTAGCGTTGGGATCGAGGGCGGTTGGGGGAAGGCGGCCGGGTTCAGGGTGGGTGAGCCCGAGGCGCAGGAGAACGGCGAGGGAGGCGCGGAGAAAGCCTGACCAGGGAGGACGCCAGAGGCGGGATGTGCGGGGTGGCGGGTGGGGGACGGGGGCGGGCACGCGGGGGCCTCAGAGGGGTTGGGGCAGTGAGACGCCCTATTGTACACGATTCGATTACAGAAGGCGTAGGGGTGGCGGGGGTGTGTGGGCGGGTGGGCACCGGACGTCGGATGTGTTCAGTGAGGAAGGGGAGAGGGGAGAGGGGAGAGAAGTGAGAAGGAAACAGGGACGTGGACAGGCTTTGGCAGGCGCAGGACAGGTCTCCGGGGAGGCGGGGATGTGTCCACTCTGTCAGGCAAATGTGTCCCGTTTTTCGCCTGATGTGTCCACTTTTTGGGGCGATGTGTCCACTTTTCGGCCGAATGTGTCCACTTTGGCGGGGGAGGTGTCCTTTGGGGAAGGGGAGAGGGCAGAGGGAAGAGGAGTGAGAGTCGGAGTGGGAGGTTGGGGATCGGGCGTGGAAGGAAGGCGAGATCCCCCCTGGACAAGCTCAGGGCAGGCTTCGGCAATCTCACGACGAACGATTGGACAGGCCCTTCGGCAGGCTCAGGACAGGCATTTGGCAGGAGGTGGCGGAGGGCTAGGTCTGGAGGACGAAGTCGGCGATTTGTCGGGCTTGGCGGATGGCTTCCTGGGCCGCCTGGAGGTCGACCTCTTCAGCGTCTTCGGATGGGTAACGGCCGGTCGCAATGTAGGCGTTCAGGATGTCGACGGCCGGGGTGAGGCTCTCAAAGGCCGGGTTCAGGGGCGCGCACAGCTGGATGAGGTAGTCCAGATCGTGCACAAGGCGGAAGGGCACGTCGTGAGCGACCAGGTAGCCCTTCAGGTACTTTTCGGCGCATTGCTGGGCGTGGTAGCAGGCCATGGCCGGCAGTGGGCGGCCCGGGCCGAGGGCGCGACGAGCTAGTTCCAGGTCGTCGTCGGCTTTGGCGTACCAGGCCTGCTCAGGCGGCCTGGCGGTCATAGAGCACCACGGAGTCTTCCAGCATGCGGCTGAGCGTGGAGTTGGGATTGGGGCGGTAGGCGGCGAACGTCTCGTAGGACCGGATCAGGAGGTCGACCGGGAGGACGAAGCGTTCGGCGATGGCGCGACGGATGGGGTTGCCGCGGTGGGGCGGGTCGACGCCGGGGCGGAGGACGACCATCAGGTCCAGGTCGCTGTTGTCGTCTTCTTCTCCGCGGGCGACGCTGCCGAAGAGGATGATTTGCTCGGGCTGGAAGCGCTCGACGATGAGCTGGGTGATGGCATCGATGGTTTCGCGGTTGAGGGGGTCTTCGACGACGCGCAGCGATCCTCGATCGCCACTGGGTTCGGAGTCGCCGGGTGCGGGGACGTTCATGCAGGCAAGGATAAGGGCTCCGGTGTGGCGATAGGCGAAGGCGTCTCTTCGGCAGGATCAGGAGAGTCCCGCCACGGGATAGCGGGAAGTTAGCGAAGAGAAGTGGCAGTGAGACCGGATAATCCAGGGACTGCCAGCGTTGGTCGGGTGCTGAGGGCTTGTGGTTCGACATGGGCCGCCCACGGACTCCGGCCCGGTCACTTCGACAAGCTCAGGGCCGACTCCCATGAACGGTAGGGAATGGGGCACGGAGGGCCGGGGCGAGCCGGGGCCGGGGATGGCGGGTGCTGGCAATGACGTCAATGCCTGCGCTGCAATCAGTGCATGCGTTGCTGCATGGCCGCTTGTCTGCCTCCTGATGGGGTCAAGAAATTGTTCCGAGAGAGCGGTGGAGCCGGCGGGACTCGAAACCATGCTTCGAAGTTAACAAGGTTGCGTGGTTCCAGTTAGACCACGGCCCCACCGCTGAAGCATGGGGAGACGCTAGGTCCGCGCCGGGTAGCGCAGATCCGTTCCGGCGCGCAGTCGCATTGCCTAGACTGGTGTATGGAGCCCGCGATTCGCTCGGTGTCCGGCCCTGAGGCGTGGGGGTTCGCCGAAGTCGCTCAAGTCGTCGGCGTCATTGCGCTGGTCCTCGTCCTGGTCAGCCTGATCGTGTATGGGTTGCGGTCGGATTCGGACCCACGTCGTGACCCGTATCTTGCTGCGCAGAGGAGGGCCCGGCGCGGTGTGGCGACAGATGACGAGATCGAATACTTGGAGCGGTTCAACATGCCAAGCGGACCCGGCGGCGGCGATGGCTCAGGCTAACCGCGCATCGTGGCGCGAAGATTGATCGAATGAGTGGACGCCATCCGTTCAGCGAACTGACCAAGGACTTCACGCCGGAGCGACGTCTGCGCGTGGACGACGCGAAGCAGGGGTTGTTGGCCGAAATGCCGCTGCATGGGCTCCGGCGCGCGCGGGCGCTTACGCAGCGGAGAGCTTTGCGTAACCCTGACGTGGTTGCCCGGAAGAACCCTCATCCCAACTCTCTCCCCCAGGAGAGGGAGTAAGAGCCGTCCCTCTCGCCAAGGCGAGGGGTGTTTTGCAAGGGTCTCGACGTGGGCGAGTAGGCGTCGTGACGCCACGTCGATTGGGGGCTACTATCAACCCAGCGACAACAGAATCCGCACCGTGGGCGAGTTACGACCGCGTAAGTTGAGGGTTTTTCTATTCGCTCGAGTTAAGGATGTTGGTGGCAAGTAAACGGAGGTAGCAAACGA
>DAOUJT010000212.1:0-6051 GCA_034422315.1 Chloroflexota bacterium
GCTGGGGACCCTCGACCTGCGGGAGCCCGCCTAAAAGTGTTCACCATGTCTCCGAACACCTGTTCACCATGTGTCCGGTCTGGACACCCTGCCAGGGAGAGGGAATAAGACGGAGTCTCCTTTGCCAGACCTGTGCGTAACCCGGGAGTGGGTGCCCGGAAGACCCTCACCCCGACCCTCTCCCACGGGGAGAGGGAGGAAGAGGCGGTGCCGCGGAAATTCGGGCCGCCTGAAGGCGGGTGCTGGCGGAGGCATCACGAGAGGGGAAGAACGGCGTTTTTGAGGGGGCGGCGTGGGTGGCTCGGGGCTTGGGAGGGATTCCGGGCTTTCGACCCTCACCCCCGGATCGCGTCCGGGGCAGGCTCTAGCCCTCTCCCTGCCAGGGAGAGGGAATAAGACGGAGTCTCCTTTGCCAGACCTGTGCGTAACCCGGGAGTAGTTGCCCGGAAGACCCTCATGGGAAAGGGGAGAGGGGAGAGGGGAGAGGAGTGAGAAAGAGGTGGAGAAGAGAAGAGCGGCTGCGGCCTGAGGGGAGCGGGGCGCGCTGTAGAGGACGCCGTCGGGGGTGTTCATGGAGGGGGGTGGAGGGTGGCGACGATTTCGGTGGCGATGGTGTGGATGGATTTGTGGTTGGCGTTGATGTGGAGGTGGGCCTGCTGGTAGGCGGCGAGGCGTTCGGCGCGGAGGGCGCGGAGGCGGCCGACGGGGTCGTCGCCAAGCATGGGGCGGGGTTCGTCGGCGAGGGCAGGGCCCAAACGCTCGGCGGCTTCGTCGGGGTCGACATCCAGCCAGACCACGAGGCCGCGGCGGAGCAGGGTGGCGCGGGTGAGGGGGTTGACGAAGGCGCCGCCGCCGAGGGCGACGACCTGGCGGGGGCGGGCGGCGAGTTCGAGGACGGCGGATTGTTCGAAGCCGCGGAAGACGTCCTCGCCCTTGTGCGTGAACAGCCAGGGGATGGTGCGGCCGGTGCGGCGTTCGACCTCGGTGTCGGTGTCCTGGGGTTTCCAGCCGAGGCGGCGGGCGAGGACGGTGGCGACGCTGGATTTGCCGGCGCCGCTGATGCCGACGAGGAAGACGCGGTCGACGTTGGGCGGGGTCATGCGGACTCGGACTGGACGGCGTAGGTCTGGCGGAAGCGCTCCAAGTTGTCGCGGGTTTCGGGGAGGCTGTCGCCGCCGAATTTGTCGAGCACGGCGTCGGCGAGGACGAGGGCGGTCATGGCTTCGCCGATGACGCCGGCGGCGGGGACGACGCAGACGTCGGAACGCTCGAAGTGGGCGGTGGTGGGCTGGAGGGTTTTGACATCGACGGTGCGCAGGGGGCGGCGCATGGTGGAGATGGGCTTGAGGGCGCCGCGGACGACGATGGGCTGGCCGTTGGTCATGCCGCCCTCGAAGCCGCCGGCGCGGTTGGAGAGGCGGGCCCAGCCGCGGTCGGGGTCGATGGCGATTTCGTCGTGGACGTCGTGGCCGCGGGCGGCGGCGTTGGCGAAGGCGGGGCCGATTTCGGCGCCCTTGACGGCGTTGATGCTGACGATGGCCTGGGTGAGGCGGGCGTCGAGCTTGCGGTCCCACTGGACGTGGCTGCCGAGGCCGACAGGAGCGCCCCAGGCGACGACTTCGAATACGCCGCCGAGGGTGGAGCCTTCAGTTCGAGCGGCGTCGATCTCGGCCATCATGGCGTCGGCGCGATCAGGGGTGACGGCGCGGACGGGGGAGGCTTCGACGTCGTCCCAGGGCCAGTGTTCGGGGCGGGCGTGGTCGAGGCCGGGTTCGTCGACGACGGAGCCGATGCGGGCGGTGCGGCTGCGGATGCGGATGCCGAGTTCGGCGAGGAATTTGCGGGCGATGGCGCCGACGGCGACGCGGGCGGTGGTTTCGCGGGCGCTGGAGCGTTCGAGGATGTTGCGGAGATCGCCGGTGCCGTACTTGATCATGCCGGCGAGGTCGGCGTGGCCGGGGCGGGGCTTGGTGACGGGGGGGATGTCGTTGGGCGGGGCCTCGATGGCCATTTTTTCGACCCAGTTGGCCCAGTCGCGGTTTTCGATGAGGAGGGTGATGGGGCTGCCGAGGGTTTCACCAAGGCGGATGCCGCTGCGGATGATGGCCTGGTCGCGCTCGATTTTCATGCGGCCGCCGCGGCCGTAGCCGCCCTGGCGGCGGGAGAGGTCGGGGTTGATGTCCCGGACGCCCAAGGGCACGCCGAGGGGCAGGCCCTCGACGATGACGGTGAGGCCGGGGCCGTGGGATTCGCCGGCGGTCAGGTAGCGGAGGTTGGGCATGGGGGTGTGGGTGGTTCCTACGAGTGGTCGGCGTTTAGCGCGGCGCGGGCGGCTGCGAGCATGGTACGCGCCGGGGCGGGGCGGCCGGTCCATTGCTGGAGGCTGGCGGCGCCCTGCATGACGAGCATTTCGAGGCCGCCGAGGGTGGGGGCGCCGCAGCGTTGGGCGGCCGCGAGGAGGGGTGTGACGGCGGGGCGGTAGACGATGTCGTAAACGAAGAGGTTGGGGTGGAGCCAGTCGGAGTGGACGGGGCTGTCGGCGGGGGCGGGGCCGCCGGACATGCCGACGCTGGTGGTGTTGACGAGGAGATGGGCGTCAGTCAGGTGCTGGGGGAGGCGGGCGTAGGTGAGCGCGCAGGCGTCGATGGGGGTGTCGGTGTGCGGTTGGAGATCTTGCACGAGTTCGTGGGCGCGGGCGGGGGTGCGGTTGGCGATGAGGATGCGGCGGGCGCCGGTGTCGAGCAGGGCGATGACGGCGGCGCGGGCTGCGCCGCCGGCGCCGAGGACGACGACGGATGCGCCGGCGGGGTCGAAGTTGCCGAACTGGCGGAGGGCTTCGGAAAAGCCGTAGGGATCGGTGTTGTCGCCGAGAAGTCGGGGGCCGTCGCGGATGACGGTGTTGACGGCGCCGGTGCGCTGGGCGGCGGGGGTGAGGCGGTCCATGGCGCGGAAGGCGGCGAGCTTGTGGGGGATGGTGACGTTGAGGCCGGCGAAGCGGCCGGTGCGGACGTCTTCGAAGCGGTCGGCTTCGCTGCCGGGGGGCGTGGGGAGGGCGGTGTAGGCGGCGTCGAGGCCGAGTTCATCGAGGGCGGCCTGGTGCATGACGGGCGAGAGGGTGTGGCCGAGGGGCCAGCCGATGACGGCGTAGGCGGCGCTCATGCGGCGAGGCGGGCGAGGTCGTCCCAGAAGGTGGGATAGGAGACGTCGACGGCTTCGACGCCGCGGATGGCGACGGGGCCGGCGCCGCTGACGGCGGCGACGGCGGCGAGCATGGCGATGCGGTGGTCGCCGGCGGCGTCGACGGTTCCGCCGCCGGCGCGGGCGCCGCCGGCGATGGTGAAGCCGTCGGACTCGGCCTCGAGCTCGAGGCCGAGGGCGGAGAGGGCGCGTTCGGTGGTGTGGAGGCGGTCGGATTCCTTGACGCGGAGTTCGGCGGCGTCGGCGATGCGGGACTCGCCGTGGGCGCGGGTGGCGAGGAGGGCGAGGAGGGAGGCTTCGTCGATGAGGCGGGGGATGAGGTGGCCGCCGGCTTCTATGGCGTGTAAGTCGGAGGTGCGGGCGGTGACGGCGCCTGAAGGTTCGGGGTCGGTGGTTTCGAGGTGGGTTTCGATGTCGGCGCCCATGGATTGGAGGGCGTCGAGGATGCCGGTGCGGAGGGGGTTGAGGCCGACGTTGCGGATGGTGATTTCGGCGTCGGGGTGGAGGACGGCGGCGGCGATCCAGAAGGCGGCGGAGGAGATGTCGCCGGGGACGTCCAGATCGAGGGCCTGGAGGTCGTGGGCGGGCTGGCAGCGAATCTCGCCGCCGGCGGTGTGGAGCACGGCGCCCTGGGCGCGGAGGATGCGTTCGGTGTGGTCGCGGGACGGGGCGGGCTGGCGCAGCAGGGTGGGGCCGTCGGCGCGCAGGGCGGCGAGGATGACGGCGGACTTGACCTGGGCGCTGGCGACGGGGATGTCGAGTTCGGCGCCGTGGAGGCGGCTGGGGGCGATGGCCAAGGGGGCGTAGGCGCCGTGCGCCCGGCCGTCGATGCGGGCGCCGAGGGCGCGGAGGGGGCGCACGATGCGGTCCATGGGGCGGGTGCGCAGGGAGGCGTCGCCGGTGAGGACGGCGTGGAGGGGGCGGCCGGCGAGCAGGCCGCTGGCGAGGCGCATGGTGGTGCCGCTGTTGCCGCAGTCGAGGATGTCGGCGGGTTCGCGGAGGCCGTGGAGGCCGAGGCCGGTGACCGTCAGCTCATGTTCGTCCATCAACACGTCGGCGCCGAGCGCGCGGACGAGCGCGGCGCTGGCGCGGGTGTCGGCGCCGAGGCCGGGGTTGCGCAGGCGGGTTTGGCCGTTGGCCTGGGCGCCGAGCAGCAGGCCCCGGTGGGTGATGGACTTGTCGCCGGGGACCGTGAGCTCGCCGCGCAGGCGGCGCGCCGGCTGGACGACGCGGGCGCCGGGCGGGGCGGCGGTCACGCGCCGACCGGGGCGCCGACGGGCCGTCCGAGGGCGGCGGCCATCGGCTCCAGCTGGCCCATCAGCTCGCTGAAGTGCTTGAAGCTGAGGCTTTGCTGGCCGTCGATCAGGGCGGACTCGGGGGAGGGGTGGACCTCGACGATGATGCCGTCGGCGCCGGCGGCGACGGAGGCCAGGGCCATGGAATGGACCATGTACCAGTGGCCAGTGCCCTGCGAGGGGTCGACGACGATGGGCAGGTGGGTGCGGCGGCGCAACAGGGGGATGGCGTTGAGGTCGAGGGTGAAGCGGGAAGAGGTTTCGAAGGTGCGGATGCCGCGCTCGCAGAGCATGACGTCGGGATTGCCGGCGGCCATGACGTACTCGGCGCACATGAGCCACTCGTCGATGGTGTTGCCCATGCCGCGCTTGAGCAGGACGGGGCGGCCGCAGCCGCCGACTTCGCGCAGCAGCGGGTAGTTCTGGGCGTTGCGGGTGCCGATCTGCAGGACGTCGGCGTATTCGGTGACGACTTCGACCTGGCGGGGGTCGAGGACCTCGGTGATGACGGGGAGGCCGGTGGCTTCGCGGGCGTCGGCCAGGAGTTGCAGGCCCGGGACGCCCATGCCCTGGAAGCTGTAGGGGGAGCTGCGCGGCTTGTAGGCGCCGCCGCGCAGCAACTGGGCGCCGGCGGACGCGACGTGCTCGGCGGTGGCGGCCATCTGCTCGGGGCTCTCGACGGTGCAGGGACCGGCCATGACGGTGACGGCGCCGTCGCCGATCTCGACGCCGCCGACCTGGATGACGGAGCGTTCGCGGTTGTCGGTGCGGGCGGCGAGCTTGAAGGGCTCGCTGATGGGGATGGTGGCCTCGACGTGGGGCATGCGCTCGAGCTGCTGGAGCAGCTCGGGCGGGCGGTTGCCGATGACGGCGATGACGGTCTTGTGCACGCCGGGCAGGAGGCGGGTTTCCAGGCCCTCGGCGTGGACGCGAGCTTGGACCGCGTCCAGGGCCGCCTGGCCGGCGCTGTTCTTTATCACGATGATCATCGGGCGGGCTCCTGCTGGGGACGGTGGGGCGAGTGGTCGGAGAAAGAAAAAAGCAGAGGCGGGGGCCTCTGCTGCCGGCGTCTGCGAGTCGTTGGACTACATGAGGTCACGACCCGGCTGCGCCGGCCCTGGAAACGCGAAATAGACGCCGCAAGCTGGGGCGTGACCGTGGGTCATGCACACTCGTAGTCCAAGAATTCCGGGGAGAGTGTGCGCGAGGTTGGGGCGGGCGTCAATAGGGCACACTAAGATATTGTTGTGGGGTGGTGTGGCGGGGATTGCGGCTGTTGAAGGCAAGGGCCGGTGGGTAGAGTCGGAGACCCGCCGCGGCCGGCGAGCGAAGCCGAATTGGTGCAGTTGTGGCTGGAGGCCGCGACGCGGGTTGGTCCCATGCGCGATTCGCTGGGGCGCTCGATCGAGGTGGTGTATCCCGGCCGCCGCACGGGGCTGGCGGGACCGGACCTGCAGGACGCGATCGTCAGCATTGACGGGGGTCCGGCGCGGCGGGTGGACGTGGAGGTGCACCTGCACGAGGCGTCGTGGGAGCGGCACGGGCACGATACCGACGC
>DAOUJT010000213.1:0-55516 GCA_034422315.1 Chloroflexota bacterium
GCTGCAAACCGGCCCCGGTTCGCTCTCCGTCCGCGCCGACGGCGGCGCCCCCTGCGTCCACGTCGGCGGCAGTTCCTGGCGGGTCGAGCTTCGATCTGACTGGTACTGGAACTTCCATCGCCGCGTCGAACAGGCCCGCGGCTTCGACCACACCGAGGACGCCTTCGCGCCCGCGGACTTCGTTGCCGAGGTACGCCCCGGACACGGCGTGACCCTGCAACTCGCCGCCGACGAAATCCAGTCCGCGTCCGAGGTCGATGCCTCGCTGGCCAGGTTCGACTCTCGGACCGCCAGCCTGGCTGCCTCCGCCGCCGACCCACTCGAACAGCGCCTGCGCCTGGCCGCCGACCAGACCCTCGTGCATCGCGGCCCGTCCCTCCCCGGCTTCACCCCCGAGCCCAACACCGTCATCGCCGGCTATCCCTGGTTCGGCGACTGGGGCCGCGACACCCTGATCTCGCTGCCCGGTCTCTGCCTGGCGACCGGCCGCGCCTCCACCGCCAAGACCATCCTGCTCAACTACGCCCAGGCTATTGACCAGGGCATGGTTCCCAACCGCTGGCCCGACGCTGGCGACGAACCCGAGTACCACGCCTTCGATGCCGCCCTCTGGTTCACCCACGCCCTGGCCGCCTACGTACGCGCCACCGACGACACCGAGGTTCTGGACGTGCTCGGGACCGCGCTGCTCGAGATCATCGACTGGCACATCCGCGGCACCCGCCACGGCATCCGCATGGATCCGGACGATGGCCTGCTGACCGGCGGCGAGGACGGACTCCAACTGACCTGGATGGACGCCAAGTTCGAGGACTGGGTCGTCACCCCGCGCCGCGGCAAGCCCGTCGAAATCAACGCCCTCTGGTACGCCGCCCTCAAGTTCGCCAGGGAAGCCTTCGCTCGCATCGGCTGGCGCGACGCCTTCGACACAAGCCTTCTGCCCCTGCTTGAAGACTCCTTCGCCACGCGCTTCTGGAATCCCGACACCGGCGGCCTCTTCGACGTCGTCGACGGACCTGACGGGTCCGATCCGGCCATTCGCCCCAACCAGGTCATCGCCCTGGCAGTCGCCGGCGACCTGCTGTCGCCGCAGCAGCGTTCATCGGTCCTCGCACAGGCCCGCGACGCACTGCTAACCCCCGTCGGGCTGCGCTCCCTGGCGCCCGGCGATCCCGCCTACTGCCCCCACTACACCGGCGGACCCCGCGAACGCGACGGTGCCTACCATCAGGGCCCCGTCTGGAGTTGGCTGCTCGGCATGTACATCGAAGCCAGCCTCAAGGCTGGCGCGCCGGCCGACGAACTCCGCGGCCTCCGCGAGGCCATGCTGGCGCACCTCCACGAAGGCGTGGTCGGCGCCGTCAGCGAACTCTTCCAGCCCGAAGCCCCCTTCGCTCCCGAAGGCGCGCCGGCCCAGGCCTGGGGCGCCGCCGAATGGCTGCGGGGCCTGCGCCTGCTACGAGCCGCCAATGGCCGCTGATCCCGTTGCCGATTGGGCGCCTCCGCCGGGACGGCAGGTCAAGGTTCCCGCCGGCGAGTGCTTTGTCCGCGAGGCTGGCGAAGGCCAGCCAACCGTCGTTCTCCTGCACGGTCTGCCGGACGACTCCCGCATCTACGGCTGCCTGCAACCCAGGCTGGCGGCCGAGCACCGCACCGTCGCGCCCGACTTCCTCGGGTGGGGATCCTCCCAGCCGAACGAGGGTCTCTCGCTCGGTTTCGACATGTTGGACCGGACGCTGGCGCAGATTCTTGATGCCCTTGACTTAGAACGCGTTGTCCTGATGGCCCACGACATGTCGGGCCCCGCGGCCATTCGCTGGACCGCCGCCCACCCCGAGCGTGCCCACGCCCTGGTCCTGCTCAACACCTATTACGGCTGGAACTCCGCCCGCATGCCCTTTGCCCTCAAGCTGCTTCACCTTCCCTACGTCGGACGGCTGGTCCGGCGCTTTCTCGATATCGGCCGAACCGGCCTGTCGTGGCACGTCTACCGCTGGCAAGTCGGTCAGGTCTTGCCTGGCTGGACGGCCGACTTCGATCGCTTGCTCCGGATCTTTCACAGCGTCTTCCGGCACTCACCGACGGCCCGACGGGCCTTCCACACCGTCAACAACGAACTCGTTGACCAGATCGAATCCAACCAGCGCAGCCTGGAAACGCTCACCGCCCTGCAAACGCCCACGCTCATCCTCTGGGGCGCCCGCGACCCCTACCTCAAACCGGCCGTCGCCCGCCAGTTCCACCGGCTCATCCCCAACTCTGAACTACACATGGTGGCCGACGCCGGCCACTTCCTTCAGCTTCAGGCGCCTGATGAGATGGCCGACCGCATCCTGCGCTTCATTCGCGCGGCGGACAGTGGCTAGCGCGAACGGCGCTTTCTCGGTGGGTGCCGGTTGGACCGCAGCGCGTTCGTCCCGCCCCGCCGCAACTTCCGCGTCTCTGCCTTCGCGTCGTCCCGCGGCCGCTCGCGAATGCCGGTAACCGCGCGCACCCCGCCCACAATCGCCGCCCGCTCCTCGTCCGTCAGCGTCTCCCACCGGTAGTTGTGATCCGACTTCCGAATGAACTCCAGCAACCGATCCCTAAGCGCCGACCAGCCCCGATGCTGACGGGCTTGTAGCGCCACGAATCCCGGTCGCCGCCGCAGCGCCTCCCGCGCATGCGGCAAACAGAACGGATCGCCCTCGGCCAGGGCCTCAGCAATCTGCTCGCCATGCTGCGTCAGCACCTCCAGCGCCCGCCCCGCCGCCGCCTCCTCCGCCTCGCACACTGGGCAAGTCGCCGCGGTTCGTGGGCTCCGCGACCGACCTCTCGCCAACCCTCGCAGCCGCGCGCGCATGCCGGTCGAGCCGTCGCGACCGGC
Organism: Chloroflexota bacterium; assembly: GCA_034422315.1. Classification (GTDB taxonomy): domain Bacteria; phylum Chloroflexota; class UBA11872; order UBA11872; family UBA11872; genus UBA11872. The sequence continues at coordinate 2,867 of DAOUJT010000213.1, forward strand.
GGGTTCCGCGCCATCAAGCTCCTTGACCAGCGTATTCAGGATGTCGCGGTATGTGATGGCCACCGCCAGCGCATCCAGCTTCTCCAGGAAGTGCCCGGCATGGACTTCACAGAATCCTCGCGCCTCCCGAATGTTGGCGCGCAGGTCCACGTCGTTGACGTGCTCATAGATGTACGAACCCAGGAACCGATCCGCTCGGCGCGTAGCTAGCCGGCAGATCGCGCAGCCTGGACGCCCGAGCGCGTCAACTAGGTCCTCGAAGGTCGCTTCAGTACTCACGGGCCGCCGCTGTTCGGTCTCATCTATATGCAAGGTGCCACAACACGGCCGCAGGCCGTCGAGTCGTCGCCCGTATACTCTCCCCGCTCGCCTCCGGAACCGTTGCCATGTCCACGCACGCCATTGCCGTCATTCCCGGCGACGGGATCGGACTCGAGGTGATCCGCGAAGGTCGTCTGACCCTTGAGACGCTTTCCGAGGTCACCGGCGACCTAATCCTCGAATTCGAGGAGTTCCCCTGGGGTTGCCAGTACTACCTCGATCACGGCGAGATGATGCCGTCCGATGCACTCAAGACGCTGGAGCAGTTCGATGCCATCTACTTCGGCGCTTGCGGCTTCCCCAGCGTTCCCGACCCGATCTCGCAGCGCGAGATGATCCTGCTGATCCGCCAGAGCTTCCAGCAGTACGCCAATATCCGCCCGGTTCGTATCTGGCCCGGGGTGCCCAGCCCGCTGGCGTCAGACCGGCTGGAAGGCATCGACTTCATCTGCGTCCGCGAGAACTCCGAGGGCGAGTACGCCGGTACTGGCGGCCGCGTACACCGGGGCACCTCCTACGAGGTCGCGCTCCAGACGACAGTCTTCACCCGCGTGGGCGTCGAGCGCGTAATTCGGCACGCCTTCGAGCTCACCAAGCGTCTTGGCCGTAGCCACGTCACCAACGTCACCAAGTCCAACGCCCTGCAATTCGCACCGGTGTTTTGGGACGAGGTCTTCGACGAGGTCGCGAGTGAGTACCCGGCCATCACCACCGACCGCAATCTGGTGGATGCCTGCGCCGCGCGCATGGTGGGCAATCCCCAGACCCTGGATGTGCTGGTTGCTTCGAACTTATTCGGTGACATCCTGTCGGACATCGGCGGCGCGCTGATGGGCAGCCTGGGCGTACCGCCCAGCGCCAATCTCAGTCCGGGCACCGGCTACCCGCCGATGTTCGAACCGGTCCACGGTTCCGCGCCCGACATTGCCGGCCAGGAGATCGCGAACCCACTAGCATCCATCTGGTCGGCGGCCATGATGGTGGAAGACTTCGGGAATCTCGAAGCCGCCAACCTGCTGCTGAATGCTCTGGCGGACGTAACGAACTCCGGCGTCCTCACCGTGGATTTGGGCGGCACGGCCTCCACCGGCGAGTTCGGCGAGGCCGTGCGTACGGCACTCAAAGCCCGCGCATCGTGAGCGAAACCCTTGTCGCGGTGTCCCGTGCTGCCTACGATTGAACACCTAGGCTCCTGACGTTTGGCCGCCTCCGGCCGCTCTGATCATTCATGTTCGGCATAGGTGTCGCCGAGTTCTTCGCCGTTCTTGTCCTGGCGCTCATTGTGTTGGGACCGGAGCGGTTGCCGCGCGCCATGCGCACGCTGGGCCGGTGGGTGCGTCAACTGCGCCAGATGACGCGCGAGTTTCGCAAGGAATTCGCCGAAGAATTCTCAATCCTCTACGAGGAAATGGATGTCCTGCGCCAGGAAGCCGAGAACACACGCCAGGAACTGGCCGACATTCGCTCTGAACTCTCGGACACGTTGCAGGGCGCGGCGGACGACGTCAACGTGGCCGGCCAGGGCATCGCGGAAGACCTGCGCGGCGCGGTCAGCGCCGGTCAGGCCGGAGGTGAGGCGTCGCCGGGAGCTTCTGGTCCGTCGGCTGGAACTACCTCCGCGCCGGCCTTGCCAGAGCCCGGGGCCAATGCCTCGGCGACGTCAGCGCCGTCCGTGCTCCCGACCTCAGCGTCCCCTTCCACGTCGTCGTCGCCAGCGACGCCGGCCGAACCGCTGCCGGCGGCCGACGCTATGGCGCTGGCCATTCAGGACACGTTTGCCGCCTCAACCAACGGCCAGGCCTCCGAGGCACCGCCGGTCGCCGCCGTTGGCGCCGCGCCCGTGCCAGCGCCCACCGCTGAGCCGGCGGTGACACCGCCGGCTGGTCAACGACTGTCGGCTTACGCTCCCGACGTCAACGGTCCGACCGAACCAGAGACGCCAGCCCCTCTGGTGGAACCACCTTCGGTGGCCGCGCCCGCGCCCGAGCCGGCGCAGACCGCCGTGGCGGCGGCCACCACGCCCGACGAACCCGCAGCGGCCCTGGGCCCGTCCACCCCTGGTCTGCAAAACCAGATGGGCGGCTTCATGCGGCTGATGGTGATGCAGGCAATCGAGGCCGATCCCGACTTCGCCGAGCAGGCCGAAGCCGCCCTGCGCAGCCAAGCGCGTGCCGACGCCGAGAGCCTGGGCGATCTCGAAGACCCCGAACCGATGGACATTGCGCAGGCTTGGGCAGCGCGCCGCCGTCATCTCGTCCCGCACGACGCCGTTGAAGTAGACCAGCGCGCGGAGTCGTCAGCGGTGATCGAGTTCGGCACCTGCCCCTACGGCCTGAAGCCCGGCAAGGACCATCCAGTCTGCAGCGTCAGCAACGTTTACGACGACGAGTTCTTCAAGCAATTCGACATGAAGGCCACCTATACCACCCGGATGAGCGACGGCGCCGACCGCTGCCAGCTCATCATCCTTACGCATGCCCGGATGCGGCAGTTCGGCCTAAAGATTGAGGACGACAAGCGCGAGCGCGAGGACGTCGACGCCTGGGAAGAGGTCGAGGTCTAGTGGGCGAAGGTGACCGGAAGAGGACGGGTCGTACGTGCGTCTCTTGTGCCTGCTCCCCAGCGACTGGCGGCTGACTTCTGGCTGTGACGCCACGCCGAATCGACCGACGCGCGTTCGGTGTCGTAACGACAGCTGTTCTCCTGGTTGCCTGCGGAGAGCCAACGGCGTCCTCGGACGGAGGGCCGACGACTTCGTCGGACGCTCAGCGGCAGGCGTACACGGAGACAGTCGCGGCCATTCTGACCGACGAGCGAGCCGCCTTTGACGCCTTCTTTGGGCCCGAGGCCGATTCCTGGGCAACGCTCGAAGGAATCGGCAGCGCGGAGCGGCAGGCGGTCGAATTCCACGGAGTCATGAGCGACGCCAAGGCACGCGCCGCCGAACTCGAGGCCCCGACGTTGGGCACGCTCTTTCACGGCACGTTTCTCGAACACTTCGACCGCTTCATCGGCGACGCCGAAGTAATTCGTGACGCGATCCGCGCCGGGCAAGCGGACAAGGCCCTCGACACCTACCAGCGACTGCGCCGAGGCGCATTTGAACGCCTGAACTTCCTAGCGGACCGGCTGGCGCTGATCGAGGGTTGAGTTGCCGGCCGACAAGACACGCGCCCGGCAAAGCCTGACGCGCGCCTAGTGAGTCGGCTAGCTAGGAGTCCTTTGCTCCGCGCGACTGGTATCGGTCACGGAGCCTCGTGCGCCGACGAGCACGGCCGGGCGATTCATCGGAGTGTCCGCTGCGACCGTTTGCGCCATTGCCGCTACCGTTGCCGCCGTAAGCGTATGGCTGCGGCTCGGCGTCGACGCCCACCAGAACACCGCCTTCAGGCAGTGCCTTGAGTGACTTGCCCTCGGCGATCTTCTCGTCCCAGCGCTTGACCATGTCCTCAACGTCCTGGCCGTCGACCTCGTCGTTCGCGATGAGTTCCTGGGCCAGTTCATGCACCGCGCCCGAGTACTCCGAGAGCAGGCCTTTGACCTTGCGGTATTCCTGCTCCAGCACCTGGTCGATCTTGCGTTTCATGCGCGGATCGTTGGCGTCCACCATCGGACCGAATGGAAGCGACGAATAGAAGCTGCCGTCCATGCCCCAGAAGCTGAGCATCTGGAAAGCCAGGTGCGTCGCGCCGGCGAAGTCGGAGGTCACGCCCAGCGTCTGCGACCCAAGGAAAAGCTCCTCGGCGGCACGGCTGGCCAGGCTTACCTGGATGCTGGCCAGCAACTCTTCGCGGATGAGCACGCGCTTTTCCTCGACCGGCTTCCACGCCGCCAAGCCCAGCGCGTCGCCGTGGCGGATGATGGTTACCTTGGTTAGCCGTTCCCACTCCTTGAGCTTCACCTGGGCGATGGCGTGCCCGGCCTCGTGATAGGCCAACCGCCGCCGGTCCTCGTCGGTGAGCCCGCGAATCGGTTCGCGCAGTCCCCATTCATGGTTCTCGCGGGCTCGCGTGAAGTCGTCGTAGCTAATGGCGTCGCGACCGTCGAAGTGCGCGTGGATCACGGCCTCGTTGATCACGAACTTAATGGCCACCGGCGTGTAGAGGATGGTGTCGTTGGCCATGCGGTCCACCGGCATGTCTTCGTGCCGTACCTTGGCCAGGTAGTACTCAATGATGTCTTTGCGGCCGTCCAGGTCCGGCAAGTCCACGTGGATCTTGCGGTCGAAGCGGCCTGGACGCAGGAGTGCGTGATCCAGCGCCGACGCCAAGTTGGTGGCGCCCATCGTTAGTACCAGCGGCGGTACGGCTTTCGTCCGTCGCAGACCAATCGTTCGCAGCAACCGAGCGAACCAGCCGTTGTCGAAATTCGGCGGGTCCATCTGCAACAGCAGTTCGTTCAGGAGTCCGAAACCGGCCCCGCCGCCAAACAGGCCGCCCATCATCATGCCGCCGCCAGTCTGTCCCGAGCGGGCCATGCCGATGGCGTCAATCTCGTCGATGAAGATGATGGCGGCGCCATGCTTGCGCGCCAGCTTGCGCGCCTTGCCGTAGAGCATTCGCACCCTCAGGTTGCCGATGCCCATGAACATGTTCTGGAATCCTGGGGCGGAGGCGTAGGCAAAGGGGATCCCCGCTTCATTCGCGATGACTTGGGCCAGATAGCTCTTGCCCGTGCCCGGAGGGCCCTCCAGCAGCACGCCGCGCGTGACTTCGCCGCCCATCCGCCTGAACGACATTGCGCCTTGCAACAGCCGCACCACCCGGCGCGCCACTTCCAGCACTTGGTCGTTGCCGCGGTAGTCGGAGAAGTACACCCCGGTCTCGCCTGGCTGGATCCAGTAGACGCGGCCCCGGCCCAGGATGTAGAAGAGGAAGCCGAACTGCACGACCATGAACATCATGGCGTACACCAGCGTGAAGGCGAAGCTCAGAATCCCCAGCGTGATTTCTGAGGCATTCGTCAGGCCAAAGACCAGCAGGCCTGTGAGGCCAAGGTAGAGAAGAATCGCGCGCCAGTGCTCGCGCACGAACGTCAGGGGGCTGCGGCGCATATGCGCTTGGCGCCGCACGTCGGAGTCCATGGAGGCCATCACCACACCTCAATTCCGGGCCGGTCCGTCCCGGCGGACACCGGTTGCCCGACAGCCGCCAGCGGGGAGTATTGGAGTATAGCCGCGGCTCTAGGGCCGTAAGGTGTCGAACATTACGCCCAGACGAGAAAATCGACCATCGTGACGCGTCTTGACGGCCTCGTCGCACGCCTTGACCGGCTTCCGGTTCTTGGCGCCCTTGGAGCTGCGGCTCTGGCGGCGGCCCTGACCGTCCGATCGCTCGAAGGTAAGACTTTCCTCTACGGCGATCTCCAGCACTTCTTCGCCTTCGCCGAGGTTCTCTACACGTCCGAGCACTTCAACTATTACGCCAACAACTCGGACCAATCGTTCACCTATGCCCATCTCCCGCTGTTTCCCATGCTGCTGGCCCCCTTGCAGCGCGTCTTTGACGCGATGGGCTGGGACCGGATCCTGGCCGTTAAGGTCATCGTGCACATCTTCGAGGTCGCGACCGCCGCGCTTCTGATACTCCTAGCCCGCCGGCAAGGTCTGTCGCGGCCGCTGGCGCTGGGCATCGGGACGCTTTGGCTGTTCACGCCATGGGTCTTCGAAGCCGGCGCGCTCAACGGACACGCATCAGCCGTCGCGGTCTTCTTCTTGGTGGCCGCAATGCTTCGGCTCAGGACGCCGTGGCTGGCTGGCGCGCTGATCGGTCTAAGTGTCGTCACGCGGTCCGAGTTCATCGTGTCAGGACTGGCCCTAGCGGGCTTCTACGCCCGTAGTGATCGCCAGTCATTTACCGCCTACACGCTGGGCGTGGCCGCGATGAGTGCGCTCCTCGTGGGGCCATATCTCATCAGGGACGCGGCCGCTGTGCACTGGGCCGTTGTGGGCCACCTCCAGGATCGAGGCGATGGGCTGCCGGTGATCCGTGGGGTAATGCGTACCTTCACCGGCGACATGCCCGACACCCTCAAGGGTCCTCAGGATTGGGCGTTCGTGCTGGTCTTGATGGCGGCGCCAGCGTTTGGCTGGCTAAGTCGTGATCCTCGGTGGGGGGTATTTCGCGCCTCGCTGCTCTACGGCTTTGCGCTCACGTTGGGCCACGGTCGCTACTACGTACTGCCGCTCACTGCGGGTCTCATGGTCGCTGCCCGACCTGGGCGTGCCGTCTGGCTGATTCCCGTTTACTTAGTGGAGTTCCTGCTCCCGCTCACGCGCGACTTGCTCTGGGTTGTGCGCTCTGGCACCGCCTTCATCTTGGCGTTGTGGCCGTTGCTCAAGGGCGCCGTTGCGCTTCGCTTCTCCGCGGAACCAACCGACTCAGCGCAGTGAGCTCAGCGTTGTCCAAATTTCGCCCTGTGCTGGCCGCGCTGGCCTTGTTCGCCGCATGGGTGTTGGTTCTGGCGCACACCCTGGTCACGTTCGAGCCTGACTTGATATCGCGGGATCTTCGCGGCTTTCTCGATCCGTCGGTTGAGTTTGGGCCGGCCAATGCCATGTCGGCCGGCTTCCTTGCATTGCTCGCTGCAGTTGCCGGCCGGAATGCCCTGGTGAGCGCCCGCGATTACGGACACCAGCGACGGCAGGTCTTCGGATGGATGGGCTTCGCGGTGCTGGCTGGCGGCTTGGCGGTCGACGAGCTAACCGATGCTCACCTGCGGTTGCTCTCGGAGGCGTATTTGGGACAGGTCGGTCGCGAGTTGGCGTTCATACGCGGCTATGCCGTCTGGGTGGGGCTCGCCGCGCCAGTAGCGGTGCTGGTGGCTGTGCTCTTTGTGGTGTTCATTCGTCATGAGCTGGCGTCTCGCCCCCTGTTGCGTCGTGCAGCGTGGACTGCGGGACTGTTGTGGATGACGGTGCTTATGCACGAAGCGCTAGCGGACCTCGTGTTCGCAACCCGCGCTCCGGCGCTGGAAAACCTGCTTGAGGAAGGCGCGGAGATCCTGGGGACATCTGTGTTTGTCGCCGTCGCGGCGTTAGCCCGCGGGCCAAGCGCCACGACCCACGGACGTTCAATTCGACGCGTCGTCGTGATTCTGGCCGCGTTTGCCCTCGTCGCTGGCGTTTGGTTGGGCTGGCGTGCCGAGGTTCCTCTCAACGACTGGGGAACGACCAGCGTATGGATGGGTCCGTTTCCGGCGGGCACGGCTGCCGACCAGACCCTGGCGCTGCCGGGAGGTCCAGTGGGTCGTATCGATATTCAAGCGTCCTATGCCGCTGACGATAATAGTCCCGGCGTTCTTGCCATCCGCCTGCGCCGACCCGACGGCGCTTCCATCCGCGAAGCCTCGACGGCTGTCATTCCCGGGGAGATCATGGCGGAGCACGCGGCTCGGTTTACACCGGTTCTCACGGCGGCTGGTGAGCCCGCCGTGCTGCAGGTAGCGGCGCATCCCTCAGTTTCCGGCGCCTTTACGCTGTCGGTTACGAGCGACGATCTGCAGGCGGACGGCGCAGTCTTTCCAAACGGCCAACCTGCGCCAGTCGGTCAGGATCTGAACTACCGGCTTTATGGTCCGCGCGATGGCTCGTTTGCCAAGCTGGCGGCGATTGTTCGGCTCGTCCAGCGCGACCCTCTGATGTTGGCGATACTCGTCGATTCGGTGCTACTCCTCGCTGCCGCTGTTTCCGCCACGGTGATCTTGCTACGAGCCTGTTTCAGTTCCCGTGGCCGACGTAGATGATTCGCCATATCGCCGCGGTGCCCGCGGAGGGGTCTCCGCCGACCGGGTGCTCCGGAAACAGATCGGGAAAGTACAACCCGTCAGGCCCGAATGCGATACCGCTAATGCTTGACCGACCTTCGCCCGCGTAAGCGATCAACTCGGAGATTGGCTCGGCCACCGCGCCGTCTTCCAGTTTCAACTCCCAGGTCCGCTTGCCGGTCGCCTGAGGCCCGCGCACGAAATTCCGACCGGACGTCGCCATATACAGCGTGCCGTCCGGGGCTGGGAACTGCCGTGCATTCAGCGCGGCTAGCCCAGTCGGGGTGTGCGCGGGAGGGCCAAATACGCGTAGTGCCTGTGGCACCAGCGACGTGTCTTCACCGTCGTATCCAAGATCCAGCCCGGCTGTCACGCGCTCTACGCGGTCCAAGTCCTCGCCGTTTTCGGAGATGTAAAGCTGACCGTCGGCTCCGCGCCAGGCGGCTCCGAATGCGTTACGAATTGCCGTCGCGAAGATGTAACTGCGTGGGTGTGAAGGTCGGTCAGGGTCGTAGAACGGATTGTCTGACGGCGCGCTGCCGTTGAGGTTCATGCGCAGAATCTTCCCATTGAAGGTGTTCGGGTGCTGCGACTGGTCGGCGCTGAACGCGTTGCCGACGTTCGCGTAGAGCTTGCCGTCAGGTCCGATCGTCACGGCATGTACCTGGTGCGAGGCTGAAGTTGGCGCCGAATCCATCTCCAGAATGCGTTCAACCGGGCCGGCCTGAGTTCCATCGTTACGGCGCCCAATGCGCACGATCGCGTTGTACAACTGGCCATCGCGCTCAAACACGAGCGATGCGAAGAGGTCGCCGCTTTCGGCATCCAGCACGATGCCCGAGAGCCCGTTTTCCTCTGGCAGGCTTACCGGAGGCGCCGCTGGGTCGCAGTTCAGCAGGCCGTCAGCGAACGGGACGAGGTCGCCGGTAGTGTTACCGCCTTGATGCTGCCGCCAAGTTCGGTGATGTATGCCACTACGGCATCCTCGCCTGGAGGCGCCCCGGGATCGAAGGTGAGATGCACGGGGAACCGCAGTCCGCCGGCGATACGCTCAACTCGGTAGCCAGCTCGGGCCAGCCAACCATTGGGCGCGTGGCGGGCTGGGGACTCCAGGCGCGGTTGCACCGGCCCAGCCGTATCAAGGAGGTCGTCAGGTTCCCAAAACGTCGAGCCGGTGGTTGCCACTGAGAGAAAGATGGTCTGATTGGGGCCAAGGGCAAGTCCGGGCAAGTAAACGTTGACTTCACGCCCGAGCGTGTCGACAAAGCGCAGCGTTGAATCGGGCACCGGCAGCACGTCCGCGTCTCCCGAAGTGATCCGGACCATAAGGCTCTCAAGTCGTTCGCCCGGCGACGCCGCCGCAATCTGGACTGGCACGTCGGGACGCGCCGTGACGGTGAAAAGCGGCCGCTGTCCGGCCAGAATCTCAACTGAACTCGGCTGCGAATCGCCGGCAGGCAATTCGATCGGCTGTCCGTCGGGTCCGGTCCACGCAAAGGTGTCTGGCTTGACGCCGGCGACGCGGCGCGGATAGCTGGAAGGTCGTTCGCCAGGTCACCCGGGGCCGCCACGATCCGCAACACGGAACTCGACCATGGCGACCACTCCGTCTGTCGGTCACCACCGTCGTCGCGCACCCGAGCGCGAAATGCATACACGCGTCCCATCTCGAGACCGAGCCGCCCAGTTAGTGGCCCCATAAAGGTTCCAGATCGAAGGTCTGCCCTCGTGATGGGTCCATCCAAGGTCGCGCGCCAAACGAGCGTGTTCAGCGCCGTGTCGAAAACTTCGAACTCCGTAGCTGTCTGACGGTCATCGACATCAGAGTCTTTGAACTGCCCGATCTCAAACCAAACGAAGTAAGGGGAAACATCGCCACCCGGGCCGGGTATCGGATCAGTCAGTACCGGCGCGGCAGGGGACCTATTCGTGGTGCCGCCGGCCCCTTTGACTGGCGTGGGGGTGGGCGCGGGATGGCTGACGGGTGTTCCGATTGGACTAGGCGCTGGCGGGACTGTGACGACTGACGTAGTAGCGCTGTCGTCAGACAGACGAATCGTCGCCGTATCCGCCTGGAGCAGCGGTCGCGCGAAATCGACGCCCCGCCTTTCGAGGACTAACTCCAGGATTGCGAGGTACTGGGTCTCGGTCAGGCTATCCGGGGCATTCATCGGCATGGTGCTCTGCACGTACTTCTAGAGGTCAAACACGGTCTGGAAGCCGCGCGTGAACGGCTGACTAGCCAGCGGCGGGCCACTGCTGCCTTCGAGGGTTTCCCCATGGCACTCCGCGCAGTGCCGCGCGTACAACACCCCACTCTCGCTTGTCACGTCAGGTCGGGCCGGCGTTGGCGTCTGCTTAGCGCCGGGTGCGACAGAGGGTCCGGGATCGCAGGCGCCCACGAGAGCAACACTCGCAAGCAGCACGGTCGCGAGGCGTTTCACGCAGCCCTCGGAGCGCATATGTCGCCGGTCTGACACATGCGGCGGATGAAGGCAGCGCTGAGTGCCGCACACTGCGGAACCCGCCGATCCAAGTCACCCGTCCGCCTGAAGTCTGGCGCGTTAATGGCCTGACCCGTCTTGCGTCTGAACGATTCCCGACCAGACAGTCGCTCTGCCAGTCGGACGCCCGGCCAGCTCGACCTGATCACGACTCGAAGCGGCAGTACCCCGTTCACGAGCAACGAACTTCTGCTCTTAAGGTCAGTGCGGTCGGCCAGCATGTATACGGACAAAGGCCTCACCGCGCAATGAGCGCCGACCAAGCGCCGCGCGGACCGGACGGCCCGCGCGTCAGTGCGGTGGGCCGTCGTGCCAACGGCGGGCGAATTGGTCCAGCCGCGCTTGCGCCGCACCGAATACCGTGTCGGAAGCGAAGCGGCCCACCGTGTCTGGTGTACCGGCGGAGCGGCCGGTCAGCAGGTCAACAGCCTCGGCGACGTCAGTTGCGGCGTAGATGTGAAATTTCCCCTCGTCTACCGCGCCCGCCACATCCCAGCGCAGCGTCAGATTCCGAACATTGCTGGCCGGGATCAGCACGCCCTGGTGTCCACTGAGCTCCTGGCGCACGCACAGGTCGTAGAACCCTTCGATCTTTTGCGACACACCGCCCACGGCTTGCACGTCGCCGTGCTGATTCACAGACCCCGTGACTGCCGTGCCCTGGTCCAGGGGGTAGTCGGACAGCGCTGAAAGCAGGGCCAACAGTTCCGCCAGCGAGGCGCTGTCGCCCTCCACTCCCCAGTAGGACTGCTCAAACGCAATGGTTGCGCTCATCGTCAGCGGTCCGTTGAGGCCGAACATGCCATTCAGAAACCCGGCCAGGATCATGGCGCCCTTGTCGTGGACGGGGCCTGACAACTTGGCTTCACGGTCGATACTGATTACCCCATCACGTCCGGCGAACACCCGGGCCGTGATCCGGTTGGGCTGGCCGAACTCGTGGCTGCCTACGCCGATGACCGTGAGGCCATTCACCTGCCCGACGGCTGAACCATCGGCGTCGATCATGACCGTGCCGTCGGCCATCCGGTCGCGAATTTGGGTTTCCAGCCGATTTGAGCGACGGATGCGCTCGTCGATGGAAGCCCACACATCCTCCTCGGTGACCAGATCACCTCCACGGCGCCGCGCCCAGTATTCCGCCTCACGCACGATGTCGCTGATGTCCCCGAAGCGAGTGGAGAGCTTGGTTCGGTCACCGGCCAGCCGGACGCCCTCTTCCACGATCCGAGCCACGGCAGAGCGGTCGAAGGGCTGCAGGTCTTCGTCGACGCAGCGGGCGGCGATGAACCGCGCATAGCGCATCGTGTTCTCGCTGTTCAATTCGATTTCCGTCTCGAACTCCGCCAGAACCTTGAACAACTGCCCGAAGTCGGGGTCAAGCTCGTACAGCAGCGCGTACACCTCCGGTGGCCCGACCAGTGCCACCTTGAGATCCAGCGGGACCGGCTGCGGCTCCAATCGCGCCGCCAGCGGCAGGCCAAGCTCCTCTGCGGCGCTCTCGATGCGAACCCGCTCATTGCGCAGGGCGCGCTTGAGGGCCGCATAGGATGTGCCGGACTGCAGCAGGTCGTTCGCGTCCAGCACCAGGTAGCCGCCGTTCGCCCGGTGCAGCGCCCCGGGCTGAATCAGCGTGAAGTCGGTGACGCTGACGCCCAGTTCCGTCCGCGTCTCAACCCGCCCAAACAGGTGCGGGTGGGTCGGGTGGGTATCGCGCACCAGCGGAGCGCCGGTTCCGGGCTCGTGCGTGACCAGCACGTTGACGTGATACGGGACGTAGGGATCAGGTGCGGGACCCGGCCGCTGCGACGGCAGCGTGGTGGCGTCGGACTCCAGGAAGTTTGCGTGGTTCTGCGTCACGTGTATCTCGATGGCGTCAAGATGCGCGGTGACGTCCGGCAACGCCTCATACTCCTCGCGCAGGTCGTCCAGCAGGGGGCGCGCCACGCTGCGCGCCACGTCGGCGCTCAGTTCGCCGAGTGTGGAACGCGCCGCGCGTTGGCGTCGACGCAGTCGCCGCATCAGACGCCCGAGTCGGTCTTCGAGTTCCTGGCTCGATGCCTGGATGTGCTCGCGCTCAGCCTCGGGCAGATCCCGCAACGCCTCGCTTGAGATCGGGCGTCCATCCCGAATAGGCGAGACGCCCAGTCCCGCCGGCAGTTGTCCGACCTCGAAGCCGCGTTCCGAGGCCTGCTGCTCAAACGTGGTAAACGCCTCGCGCCGCTCGGTTTGCACGGCCTGCGTCACTGCGTCGCGCTGGTTCTGGTACTCCTCGGTGTCGAAGGCGCGCTGCATGTCATGGCGCAGTGTCTCCACAACCTCGCGCAACTGGGCGCGAAATGTTGGCGCCTGGCCGGCCGGCAGGCGCAGGGCTCGGGGTCGGTGGCTGTCGTCAAAGTTGTGGACGTAGCACCAGTCGTCCGGCGTTGGGCGTCGGGCGGCTTCGGCTTGCAGCCGCGCCATCACCATCGAGGTGCGGCCGGTGCCCGGCGTGCCGGCGGCGTAGATGTTGAACCCGCGGCTGCGAATGTCGACGCCGAACTCAAGCGAGCGTTCGGCCCGCGCCTGGCCGATCAGCGCATCAGGCGGCGCAAGTTCCGCTGTGGACGCGAACGGCAGGTCGTCTGGCCCGCAAGTCCACCGGACCTCGGCTGCCCTGAGCCGTCGCGCCCCGCCATCTGTCTTGTCTCGATTGGACACGCCCGAACTGGCCATGCTCCAGCCCTCCGGGCGGCAAGCGCGCGAAGTGTAGCAGCGACGCCTGCCCGTAAATCCGGCGAAATCTCTACACTGCGGACGCCCGAATTAGGGTTTCACCGAATGAAAGTCCTCATTTACATGCCCAGCCACTGGGCCAATGAGTGGGCCGAGATGCCGGCGATGTTCCCCGACCACGACTTCGCCTTTGTTTACGACGCGCCCGACGCGGTCGCGGAGATCCCGGACGCCGAGGTACTGATCGTGCTTGGCGCGGCGGTCGAGCCCGAGGTGCTTGACGCCGGCACGTCTCTGAAGTGGCTGCAGGTGGCCAGCGCAGGAATCGACTCCCTCGCCGCCTTGGGGGCCGACCGTTACGGCCATCTCCTTATCACCAACGCGCGTGCACTGCTGGCGTCGCACGTGGCCGAGTCCGCGGTGGCGTTGCTGACGGCCCTGACTCGTGGCATTCATTACTCCGCCCTGCGCCAGGCCGAGCATCGCTGGGACAACAGCTACGACTACGACGAGGTGGCCGGCAAGCGGGCGCTAATCGTGGGCGTGGGCGGCATCGGCCGCGCCGTCGCCCGTCGATATCACGCACTCGAAATGGAAGTCCGTGGGGCCGACGTGACCGCCGGCGAGCCGGACGAGGCCTTGCAGTCGGTTCATCCAGTGTCGGACTTGCTCGATTTGCTCCCCGAAACCGACGTGCTAACCCTGTGCTGTCCCTACACGCCGCAGACGCATCACATCGTCAACCAGGCGGTTTTGGACGCGCTGCCTGACGACGCTTACCTCATCAACGTGGCCCGCGGGCCGTGCGTCGATACGGCCGCTCTGATTCGGACCGTGCGCGCCGGCCGGCTGCGAGGTGTGGGGCTGGACGTCGTGGAACAAGAGCCGCACCCGCCGGACAGCGAAGTCTGGGATCTGCCGAACGTCCTGATGACGCCCCACATGGCCGGGGCCTCGCCCCGCCGCGGCGAACGTGTGGTCCCCTTCGTGATTGATAACCTCCGCCGCTATCTGCGTGGCGAGCCGCTGAACAACGTGGTGGATTTGGTCCGAGGGTTCTAGCTGCCTCGCGCGCTGCCTCTCACCGAATCCACCGCCGAGTTCGGGCCGGCGTGGAGACAGTAGGCCAGCGGCCGAATCGCGGGGCAGCCCGCGCTACGGGCAGGGAGGGCGTCGGGCGAGCGCACTGGGCTTGGGTCAGTTCCATCCGTGGATCGTTGGCAGCGTTGGACCCATTTATGTGAACAGGCCTTGGCTCGACCGGGCCCACCTTAACCGAACATTGAGCGCCCGCGCGCCAGCGCTCAGCTGGTCGGTAGTTCAGGTCCAGCGGTCACGAGGGTGTAAGCCGGATCTGACATGACGGCGGCGGTCACGTCACGGATGTCGTCCGCCGTTACCGCGTCAACCAGGTCTGGATACACGCCCAGGTGATCGAGGCCCAGCCCGTAGCGCTCCATCGTCAGGATCATGTTGGCGATGCCGTCGTTGCGCTCCAGGCGCAGCGGCAGCGAGCCGATGAGCGCCTGCTTGCTTAGCCGTAACTCCTCGTCATCGGGCGGGGTTTCGGCCAGCTGCCGTGCTTCGTGCAGGCTGGCCTCGATGGCGCGGTCTACGTTCGCGGGGTTGATGCCGGCCCGGATCGACCAGGGCTGGCGGGTGAGGCCGGGCACCGCGTAGCTGGAGGCGTGATAGGCCAGCCCCTGCGTATCGCGAACGTTTGAGCCAATGCGTCCACCCAGGCCCAACTGGCCAAGGATGAAGTTGGCGACGATGGTTGCGTAGTAAGACGAGTCGGTGCGCCGGATGCCCATCCAGCCGAGCAGAAACTCCGTTTGCGTCTTGCCTTCAATTGCAATGTCTTCGCGCCTGGGCTCGGCGGGCGCCCCCTGAGGCGCGTCGGCTGCCACCAGCGCCTCCCGCCAGCCCGCCTTCGTCACCGCGTCTGCTGGCGGTGCCCAGACGCCGATGGTTCGTTCGGCCAGGTCGCGCACGACCGGCGGATCCACCGCGCCGACCACCGCCAGCACCAGCGTGTCCGGCGCATAGGCGCGCGCATGAAACGCTCGCAGATCGTCCGCCTGAAACTCGCGCACGGTCTCGGCGTAGCCGTCTTCCGGCCATCCGTTTGGGTTTGACGGCCCGTAGAGCAGCTCCCGAAAGCGCCGGGCCACCCGCGATCCGGGGTTGTCCTCGGCGTGGGCCAGCACGGTCAGCGTCTGCTCGCGTACGCGCCCCACTTCGTCATCTGGAAATGTCGGATTCGACAAGACGTCGGTCACGAGCGTCAGCAGCAACTCCAGGTCCTCCGCCAGTGCGCGCCCGCCGAATGCCGCGTACTCGGTGTTGGAGTGGAACGCCAGCGAGGCCCCCACTTGATCCAACTCTTCGCTGAATTCCAGGAACGTGCGGTTTGCCGTCCCGCGGTTCAGGGCGTCGGCCGTCAGGCTGGCCAGCCCGGCGTGCTCGCGCGTCTCGAGCACGGCGCCGGCCGCGTGGTAGGCACCGATCGCGACCGACGGCGAGGCTGGATTCGGATAGACCAGCAGCGTTGCGCCGTTATCGAGCGTATGGCGAGCGACGCTCTCCGCGTTGATCGCGTGACGGGTACCGGTGGTCACGCCGGCGCGCCGTTGGCCGCCGCGGGCAGGAACCAGCCGGTGACCCGAGCCCGCTCGCGCAGGTAAGTTCGAGCCACGCGCTGCACGTCGGCCGGTGTCACCCGCCGCAGGTCGTCCGTCAGCGTCTGCGCCAGCCGCCAGTTGGCGGCCATTTCCAGCATCCCCAACTGCACGGCCTGCGCCGTCACGCTCTCCAGCGCGATGGCTCGCTTGGCGTAGGTCTGCCGGACGACCCGGTCCAGTTCCTCCTGGCTGGGTTCCTCGTCATGCAGCCGCTGAATCTCGTCCAGGACAGCCTCCTCGATCGGCTCCGGCGCGCCGCCCGGGTGCAGGATCACCACCACCCGGTGCAACGACGGATCGATGTTCACGCCAACATCGGCGCCAACCGAAGCGGCGATGCCGGATGCGACGAAGCGCTGGTATAAGCGCGACGTGCGCAGCGTGCCGCCGCCGCCAAAGGGCCCGCTGGGCGGACCGGACAGCAGGGCGTTCAGCACCAGCAACGGCGCACAGTCGGCATGTGAGCGTTCCGGGGTGCGGTGACAGAGCATCAGCACGGGAAACGGTCCCGGGTGATGGACTTCCACGCGCCGGGCCTCGTCCTGGCTGGGTTCGCGCTCGGCCAACGATGCCGGCGGGCTGCTGGCTGGGAATTCCCCGAAGTGCAGGTCGATCCGGTTCAACAGGTCGTCCGTGGCGAAATCCCCGACCGCCGTGATTACCGCGTTGCTCGGCCCGTAATGCTGCTGATAGTGGCCGAACAGGTCGTCCCGCGTCATCGAGCGAAGGTCCGCTTTGCTGCCGATCACACCATGACCGTAGGGATGCACCTTGAAAGCGGTGGA
This sequence comes from Chloroflexota bacterium, assembly GCA_034422315.1. Taxonomy (GTDB): domain Bacteria; phylum Chloroflexota; class UBA11872; order UBA11872; family UBA11872; genus UBA11872. The sequence continues at coordinate 19,640 of DAOUJT010000213.1, forward strand.
TTCGACGGCCTCCATCAGCCGAAACATGGGCGACGCCTCGTGGCCCTCGCGCTCGGAGATGATGACCGTGCGCTCTGATTCGACGTCGTCGGCATCGAATACCGCGTTGAGCATGCGATCCGACTCGATTTCCAGCGCCAGGTCCAGGTGCTCGGCCGGCAGCGTTTCGTGGTACGCCGTGGCGTCTTCGTACGTAAAGGCGTTAAAGGTGCCGCCCACGCCTTCCACCATGCGGCCGATGTCGCCGGGCGCCAGCTTCTGGGTACGCTTGAACATCATGTGTTCCACCCAGTGGGAAGCGCCGCTCATGCCTTGCGGTTCGTCCCGCGCGCCGACGCGGTACCAGATGAAAAAGGTGGCGATGGGGGCGGTGTGCACCTCGCGGGTCAGCACCGCCAGCCCGTTCGCGAGCGCGTGCTCGCGCACGTCATCCATGCTGGCGCGTGGCTCCCGATTCGAGGGCGCGGGATGCTATCACAGGGACCTGCCGAGCCCTCTGAGCGAGACCCGAGCGTGGCGAAGCTGACACCGTCCGCCTTCGAAGAAGTCGTAATGGAGGCCATCGCCTCGATTCCCGAGGCGCTGCGCGCTCGCCTGGCCAATGTGGACGTGCTGATCGAAGATTGGCCGTCGGCCGCCGACCTGTCAGCTGCCGAAGTTCCCGAAGGCTACACCTTGTTCGGCCTGTACACCGGCGTGCCGCTGACCGAACGGACGTCCGGCTACAACATGGTGCTGCCCGACCGCATCACCATCTACCGCGGCCCGCTGCTGGCGGCCTTCAGCGATGTGGCTGAGTTGAAAGACGAGATTCGCGCCACCGTCATTCATGAGTTCGCCCACTTCTTCGGCCTGTCTGATGCCGATCTCGTGCGACTGGGAGTTGCCTAGATGGACGTACCGGAGCCGCTGAAGCCAACGTCGCTTCCCGAGGCCGCGGGGGGCTGGGCAGTCCTGAGCGATCCAGACAAATCCGGCATCTGGCGGCATCGCCCGGCCCTTGGGCTGCCGGCCGATATCCCGGAGATCAGCCTGGGCGAAGCGGATACGCCGATCGTTCCTCTTCAACGCTGGGGGTCGGCTCATGGCATGCCGCGTGTGCTGGCCAAGCTGGAGTACGTGTCGCCGACCGGCTCTTTCAAGGATCGCGGGGCGGCGACGGTCATCTCTGTGCTGGCCGGTGAGGGGGGCACCTCAATTGTCGAGGACTCCTCGGGCAATGCCGGCGCCGCCATGGCCGCGTACGCGGCTCGCGCCGGCCTGCGGGCACAGATCTTCGTGCCTGAGTCAGCGCCAGCGGCCAAACGCGACCAGATTGTGGGCTATGGCGCCGAGGTGGTTGCCGTGGCCGGCACGCGCGAGGACGTGGCGACAGCGGCCGAACACGCGACCCACGCCCCCGACCTGGCCTACGCCTCCCATGCCCGCCATCCGGCCTTTGTGGAGGGAACCAAGACCTTCGGCCTGGAAATCGCGGCCGCGCTCGCTGACGATCCGCCGCTGCATCTAGTCTTGCCGGTTGGCAATGGCGGGCTGCTGCTTGGCGCGTTCAAGGCCTACCGCGAACTGGCGGCGGCGGGTTTCCCGGCGCCACTGCCCCGGCTGCATGCCGCGCAGGCCTCGGCCTGTGCGCCGCTGTCCGTGGCATTCGCTGCGGGCGCCGACGCGCCGGTGATGATTCAGGCGCAACCCACCGTGGCCGGCGGTGTGGCCGTGGGCCGCCCGGCGCGCGGCGCCGAGGTGCTGCGGGCCGTCCGAGCCTCGGGCGGAACAATCGTGGATGTCGACGACGCGGTTGCTCGCCTCACGCGCGCCGGGCTGTCGCGACTTGAAGGCCTGGACCTTGAATACACCTCCGCCGTGGCCTTTGCGGCGGCGGCGCACCTGCGCGATTCGGGCGTCATTGAACCCGCTGACCGGGTGCTGATCGCGGCGACCGGCAGCGGGCTGAAGGACGCCGGCGTCTAGACCTGCGATTCCTTGCGCTAAACCGGCCGCATCGGCGTGTCGGAATCTCTGGGGGGCACTCGTATCACCCGCGATTGCACCGTCAGATCGTGGAGACTGCGCCGGTCCGGTCGGTGGATGACCACGTACACCAGCAGCACCTGCACCAGGGCCGGCAGGATGGCCCAACCGGTGGCCTGGGCGACCCCAAGCATGACGCCCAGGGCGATCTCGCGAACCAGGATTTGCAGGGGGCCCACCGGTCCGCCGTCTGAACCCACGAGCCGCAGTCCGAGCGCCAGCTTGCCCAGCGTGAACCCAAAGGCGGATTGCACCGACCAGCGATAGAGCACCTCAAAAATCAGCATCCACAACGCCAGCGAGGGATCAATGGCCGGCGCTTCGAGGTCCATACTGATGATCCCCGTGGCTACGCCAATCACGGTCGTCGTCAGCGCGACGAGCAGCGAGTCGATGACGTACGCGCCCACGCGCCGGTAGACCAGCCCCGAATCGGCGGCGAATCCCCCCAGCCCTCCGGTTGCCGGCGGCCGGTCGTCGGAATCCCCTGGCTCGGGCCATTCGCGCCCTGCCGGTGGATCGTCAGGGGATCTGCGAGGCGGCTCGCGGTCACCCTCGTTCGGATCCCTCACGCCGCCTCCGTATGCGTTCGGACAACGCCGCCCGGCGGCGCCGACCGTGGTTCCCCTCGCGGCAGTATCTCACCGGCGCGGCCACTGCGCGCGGCCACTGCGGCCCGGCACCGCGCGTACACTCGGCCACAATGCCAATTCGCGGTGTGATCTTTGACGTCGGCGACACGCTCCTCACCCAGGAGCCATTGGTCGGCTCCCCAAGCAATCTGCGCGGCGCCGCCGCCATAGCGCCGTTCGTTCGGCCATTTCTAAAAACGGAACTTACCGATGAACAATTGGCCGAATCCTTAGGCGAAGCCTTGCAGGAGGCGCTGGTGGACGCGTATCAGCACGAATGCGCCTTGCCTGACGCGCACCGCATCCTGGCCCAGGTGCTCGACGAAATGGACTGGGAACCCTCCTCCGAGGCCATCGAAGTGCTATTGCCCGCCTACTTTGATCCCTGGTTCAAGGCCATGCAGCCGCTGCCGCAGGCCGTGCGCGTCCTGCAGCTGCTTCGCGAAGCCGGTTTGCGGATCGCTGCGATTGCCAACGTGCTCTACGGCGAAGACCTGTTGCTCGAGCGCCTGCGCACGCTGGGTCTGGCCTCGCTTCTGGACGCGGTGGTGTTCAGCACGGAGTTGGGCTGGCTCAAACCGCATCCCGCCCCCTATCGGGCGGCGGCGCAGCGCCTGGGCCTGTCATCACGGACCCTGGTGATGGTTGGGGACGACTGGGAGGTTGACGTGCGCGCCGCGCAGCGCCTGGGGATTCGAGCCATCTGGTTGCGTTCGGCCGACGTGCGCCCCCACGACGAGTCAGCAGCAGCCATCATCGATGACCTCGGCGACCTGATCCCGGCGATCGCCGAACTGGACCAGCGGGAGCGCGCCTCGTGACGGGCCGCGCTCGCGCCCGGCTGATGGGCGTTGCCCGACGCATCTACCGCGTGCCCAGTGCCACCTACAACCACGCCTCGCACCGAAACCTGCAGCGCTTCGGCGGCGTCCTCTCAGGGCCGACCCGGCGCGACGGTGTTCGTGTGCTCAATGTTGGCGGCGGCGGCCGCCAGTTTCCGCCCGGCACGCTGGACGGGTTCGTGCGCCAGGCCATCGTCAACATCGACGTCGAACGACACCCGGGCGTGCATGTCCTGGCCGACGCGGCCCGCCTGCCGTTTGCTTCCAATGCGTTTGGCGGGGCGCTCTCGACTGCGGTGCTGGAGCACGTGCGCCGTCCCGGCGAGGCCATGGCCGAGGTCGCGCGCGTCTGCGCGCCCGGCGCGTTGATCTATATCGAGGTGCCCTTTCTGCAGGGCTTCCACGCCTCGCCCCACGACTACCAGCGCTACACCAGCAGCGGCGTGGCCGAACTGCTGCGCGACTTCGACGACATCGAAATCGGCGTTTGCGTGGGACCCAGTTCAGCCCTCAGCTGGGTGCTGCGCGGCTACCTCAAGGGCGTCCTCAGCGGATTCTCCCGCCACCGCCTGCGTGAACGCCTGGCCGAGTTCGTGGCCGCCTGGCTTACCACGCCCGTCAAGTTTCTGGATCGCATCGTCGCCGACCGCCCCGCCGCCGAAGACCTCGCCTCCGGCTTCTACGCCTTCGCCCGCGCGCCCAAGGACTGACCCTTAAACCGAAAGCGCACGGAACGTTCGGCGACGACGGGATTCAAACCGGTTCCTATCCGGTTCCAAGCTCACCTTACTTGGCGCAGCTCGCTGCCGGTGTGTTCCGAGAGTTCGACGTTGCCGACGCCGCGCGGTAGATGCTTGTTCACGACTTTCAGCACGACTCCGTGTCGCCGCTTCACTTCAGGACTCCTCAAGTCGCGGCCAAAGCCGACCACCGCCCGCATCCCGCCGCTGAGCCGGGGAACGCGCGGCGTCAGCCCCGTGTCGACTCGTGCGTCAAGCAACGCCTGCACGCCGTTGCGCACCGCGTCCAGCGCGTTGTGCCAGACCCAGACGTACTGCAAGAGCTGGAACGGCGCGTAGTACACATCGCTGGTTCGCTTGGAAGCGTCTTTGAGTTCGATGAGAACCAAACGCCCGCGCGCGTCGACCGCAAGTTGATCAAGTTCCACGCTCCCGGCCTTTGGGGCCGCCCATCCGCTGCGCTTCGCGATGTTCGTTAACTCCGCAAGCGCCAACCTGACCTTGGGAAACGAGGTAGCTTCCGCTTGGTGTTCCAGAACCACTTCGCGGTCAAACGGTGTCCAGGGCTTCCGTACGCGCGACCATTGCATCTGGACCGCGCCTTCGGCCTTGGTCCACCTGGGGCCGACCTTCACGCCGCGCACATAGGTGGTGAGGGCCCGACCGAATCCGGGCTGCCCGGCGCGCCACGTGCGGAAGAGGTCTCGTGCGCATGACTGCGACGTGTACGTCCGATGCGCCGTTATCTTTACGTCTCCGGCCCAGAGACGCTGCGCAGTCAGCACGCGCGTCATCCCACAGTAGACATGAACTTCGTCATTGCGACGCAGATGCACGTCCAGCCCAACGCCGCCGGTGTTCTCGTTGGCCAACGCCAGTAGCGGTTCCAGGAATCCATCCCGTCGTAGCAGTCGTTGTAACTCCGGCGAGGGCGCGCGGTCATACGGCTGTGTTGTCATAAGTCTCTCCTCGTAGCTGGTACCGCTCGCGCATATAGGCGGCCCAGTCCGTCAGGCCCTCGGCCTCGCCAATACTCACGATTTCCGACGCCGGTATTGCTGGGGCCGGGGACGGTTCGGGCAAGAGGCGCGACCAGTCGGCCCAGCGGGCGGCAATGTCGGGATTGGCGTCGTGGGCGCAGAGGGCGAACCACGCCCGTCGAACCATGCCTTCCTGTTCCAGGCCGCGGGCGATGGCTAGGTTGCGCATGGGTTGCTGCATGTCATAGGCGAAGGGGCATGGCCCATCAAGGTCAGCGTGAGGGAAGGCCTTGCGGACGCTGCCGTGACTCCGGGTAAATATCTCCCAATAGCGGCGGTCGCGTCGCTGCCGCACCGGCCGGCGCAGATAGCAGGCGTTCGGATCGCGCATGAAAAGCCTGGCGGATTGGCAAACGTCTTTGCGCCGGTTGCCCTGGCTCTCGCGCCCGCCGCACGGTGTGAACTCCCCTTCGCTCAGCTTCACTTCGAGCAGCAGGGCGGCGCGACGTCGGAACCTCAGCCGGCCCCACAGCACCACGTCGGTCACCGTGGCCGGCTCGTCGCCGACGGGTCGATCGCCCGCGATCTCGCCCAACACCCGGCCGGGCGGCACCCATTCGAATTGCACCCTGTCGATGATCAGCCGCGTGCCGACCAGCGCGCTGACGCGCTCGGACAACCGCGCCCGTCGGCCTTCCCAAAACGGCAGGAAGAGGTTGAAGGCGAACGTCTGGGAACTGCGCAGATGCGCGGACTGGTTATGAAGCCTCACTTGGTCGACGCGTATCGCCATCTCCGCAAGGTCGCGAAACATCGGATAGATCCCGTCCGTCCAGTGATTCCAATAACGGGAGCGCGCACCGTCCATCTGCGCCCGCCACGCCCGCATATGCGACTCCAGGCGCGTAGCGAAGGATGTTCGCCGGTATCCAGGTCTAGCGCTGGGCATAGTTCCGAGTGCAGGCCGCGCCGCGTCCGCGGTTGTGGTTACAGCGAAACTACCCGGCTTTCGGCGGCTGAGGTGTAGGCGGCGTCGATGACGCGCTGGACTTCCAGGCCGCCTTCGCCGGTCAGTACAGACGTTCCGTCATTTACGCCTTCGACGAAGTCCGCGATCAACGGCAGGTCGTGCAGTTCGTGCTCGGCTAGGGTGACCGTCTCGGAGCGGTCGGGGCGCTCAACGGTGAATTCCTCGCCGCGCGCGAAGGGCACGTTGATGTGGCCGGCGGTGCACCAGACTTCGTAGTCGCCGCGTGCCGGGTTGATGGACCAAAGCGCCGAGATCGTGGCCTGGACGCCTGACTCGTACTGGACGATTACGGAGGTCGTGTCCTCCACGTTGCCGGGGATCACGCGTTGGTCGCTGAAGGCGGCCACGCGCGCGGCCTTGCCGGCCAAGCTGTAGAAGATGTCCAGCCGGTGGCTGCCCAGGTCCATCAGCGGGCCGCCGCCGCTCTGCGCCTGGTCAACCCGCCAGTACTTGGGATCGTCCGGCGTCATGGTGAAGGGCCCTGAGGTGTTGGCGTGCAGGGCGATTAGGTCGCCCAGTTCGCCGGACTCCACGATCTCGCGCACCCGCAGGTTGATGGGATAGAAGCGGTGATAGAAGGCGACGCCCAGCCGCAGCCCGGCCTGGTCTGCCGCCCCTACCATGCGCGCCGCCTCGGCCCCATCCATGGCCATCGGCTTTTCCACCAGCACGTGCAGGCCGCGCTCCAGCGCGTCAAGGGTCTGGGGACCGTGCAGATTCACCGGCGTCGCCACGTACACGGCATCCAGCCCGCCCGCGTCCAGCATGTCGTCGTAGCTCGTATAGGCGTTCGATACGCCGAACTGCCGCGCGTATTGATCCAGCAACTGCGGATCGCGGCGGCAGATCGCCACGAGTTCGCTGCCCTCGTGGGCCTGGATGGCGGGCGCCACGGCCCTGGCCGCAATGTCTCCCAAGCCCACGATTCCCCAGCGCACCATCGGCCAGCCCTCGCGCACGGCTACAGCAGGCACCGTACCCGCGTGCTGGCCCGTAAAGCAATTCAAAGGACCGCCGCTCTCACCGGCCACAACCCTGAGAGGCGGCCTGCCACTCCAGCGAGTACTGGAATCTTGGCCAATGGGCCGTCCCTACCGCCTTCGCTCAGGCCAAACCCCGGCTGTCGCGACGTCAGCCGGGAATCAGGACGAACGGCGCAGAGCCGCCAGGCGATTCCACATGCGGCAGCCCAGGGAACCCACCACGATGACGAACAGCGGGTTGATGAATCCCCAAAACGTGCCGCTGTCTTGGCCGCTGAACACGCCGAACCAGTTCCAGAAGAACCAGAGCGCCAGCAGGATGGCGCCGTAGAATGTGAGGTTGGTTTCCAGGTACTCCCGCCAGTCGGGATCGCTGTCCAGTGCGAGCTTGCGCCGGAAGGTCAGCCCGAGCGCGATGACAACGCTGACGGCCATGAACCAGTCCATCACGTGCCACGCGGTGAACGGTTCACCGCCGCCCGGGTGGTAGAGGCTCGTGATGATGAAGTGAATGCTGACCGCCGACGCCATCAGAATCTGATAGCCCGCCACGACTCGCAAGACCATTCCCTTCACCGCCTCTCCCTCTTGATACCCCAGACCAACCATGCCGTTGGCACGGAAGTATAGAAGCGATGCTTGCGCTCGCCGACGAGCGCCGGCTACTGCAAGTGCTGGAGGATCACGGTCAGCTCATCGGCCGAGATCCGCCCGCCCACGCGCAGTGCCGTCGTGCCGTCGGAGTTCACGAACACCCAGAACGGAAAGCCCCCCAGGCCATAGGCGCGGGCGACCTCGTCGCGGGTGTCCACGATGACCGGTGAGGTCCAACCCTCACGTTCCAGCCAGGCCTCCGGCGGGTAGTTGGCCCGCCCTGAGTCAATGGCTGTGGCGATCGCGTAAATGTCGATGTTCTCTGGTACGCCCCCGGCGTCCACAAGGGCCTGTACAACAGGCACCTCGGCTTGGCAGTGCGGTCACCAGTGCGCCAGGAAGACCAGTGCCTTGGTTCGCCCGTCGTTGGTGATCGACACGGCCGCCCCGTCAAACGACGTACCGCGCACCTCCGGCGCCGGCTGGCCGGCCGCGCTATCGGGAACGGGCTGTTGAAAGGCCGCCAGCCTTGTCCCACTGACCTCGGGATCCCGCACGCTCGCCCTGCCGCCCTCCCCCTCGCCGCAGGCAGCCGCCAGCGGAACCATGCCGACGACCAACGCCAGGACCAGGATGCGCAACGCGAGCGTGGCGACATTCTTCACATTCACCGGACAGCGCGTCCTTGGGCTAAATAAACCGCTCAACGTAGCCCCAACCCCTCTGTTCATGAGGGTGAGGCTAGGTGGCTCGGCACTTCGCGCGTGGCGATCACTCGGGCTCCCAGGTCAGGGCACGGCCGCAGACCCACGCGGCTGCATCCATCGCGACAACTCGGCCAGCATCCGAACGCTCAGGACCGGCGCAATCGAGCACACGAATCGTGGCGGGAAGAACCTCCCTGTCGACCATCTCCGCCCAGCTAAAGGCGACGGGCGCGCTCCTGTCGAACCACTCAGCCAGCGCAAGTGAAACTGAGTGAATGAGGAGAAATGCCGATGGGTGCTTGGCTGTGCTAAGTAGCCGAAGACTCTCGTGCGCAGCTTGAACGAAGGTGCGCTGGCTAGCTTGCTGCGACAGCAGTCGTCGTAGCCGCTGGTCGTTCGGCTGCCCGTTGGTGGAAGTCATCAATTGTAAGAATAGCGCGGGTAGGCACGCCGATCTCGTGCATAGTTTCCTCGAAGCCCGCCAAACGATCAATCAGGGCAATCGCAAGCACGACAGTTAGACCAGAATCGCGTAGCCCCTCGACGGCCTGCCGTGCTGAGGCTCCCGAGGTCACCACGTCGTCAACCACGACGACTTCATTGATGCCGGCCGTTGGACCTTCAATCAGGCGTTCCGTACCGTGCGTCTTCTGTTCCTTGCGCACGATCAGTCCCTTCAAAGGCTGCCGAGTTGCTTCGCTCAGTAAAACGACGGAGGAGATGATCGGGTCGGCACCAAGGGTGAGGCCGCCAACCGCGTCGGCGTTCGGCGCGTGCGTATCGATCGCATCGATGAATGCTTGACCTACCAGGCGCGCGCCCGTAGGACTCAGGGTTACGGGCTTTGAGTCAAAATAAAAGGAACTCTCCTGCCCGGATGCGAGTTCGAATCCGCCGTGCAGGAGTGCATCTCTCTCGACCAGCAAGCACAAGTGCTCCCGATCCTCGTCAGAGAAACTCACGTTGTGGCTTACGGCGAATGCACCCTGCCCTGCGCTCAGCGCACACATTGCCACATCTTGCTTTCGGATGCACTGGAAACGATTACCGTCCGCCGAGTAGAGACACCGGCAATTGGCTACGGGTCGGAAGCCCTGTCCGAACTTGTAGCGGGAATCGCGCTTTCGGAAACTGAAGCTTCCACCCCTGACCTAGGAAACCAGTGTCTGCCGGTCCGGAATCACTTGGCGTGCTCGGCCAGACGGCTGACCGCGTCATCGAGGTCGGACAGGTCCTCACCGCGGGCGAACGCGGAATCCACTTCCCGAAACACCTGCGCCGCGCCCGTGTGGAAGTCGGGCGTGACGCCCACGTGGTCAAAGGTGCTCGCGATCTCTTCCATTTCACCGATCCAGCGGTAGGCCACGGTCGGCAGGCGCCGCATGCCCTGCCTGGCTGCGCCGAGGGCGGCAGCCTGGCTGTCTTCCATCTCGGCAATTAGCTCGTCGTACACGTCCAGCCGCCGTGCGGCCACCAGCAGCGCCGTGCGCAGGGCGGTCGTGCCCTTGGTCATGGCCGCGTAACACATCTTCACGGCCGAGGCCTTGCCGATCTCCGGCCCAACGTCCACTACGTCGATTCCGCGGCCGTCGAGCTCGCCGAGCAGATGGGCCGCCGACCCTGACGCGTAGACGCGCGGTCCCTGACCGTTGCGCGGCGGTCCGCCGACGATTCCGCCATCCACCAGGCTCACGCCGCTGCCGTCCAGGTCGACCTCCATGGCCTGGACGGTCTGCGGGGCGATCGCGTTGCAGTCGGCCAGCACCGTCGTAGCGCCGACCAATCTCGCTGCGGCGCCCACGTCAACAGCCACGCCGCGGGCGCGCGCCGGCACCAGGATCGACAGGATCAGGTCGCAGCGCTCCACCAGCGCGCCCAGGTCTGGTACGTCCTCGATGCCGGCGACCCGGGCGCGCTCGTGCGAAGCGGGACTGCGCCCGGCCAGACAAGTCAGGACGGTAAGCCCACTGGCGCGCAGTGCCCCGCCAACGCCGGCCCCCATTTCGCCCGGACTCAAGATGCCAACGGTCTGCACGGCCATGTTCAACTCCTCGGCCTGGAGCGCAATCAAGGGCACACGCCCGCATGATGCCGGAGACAGTTGGCAGATCGCAGTTCAGTGCCGTTTGAGCCAGCGCGGCGCGGTAGCCCCGCCCGGACTCGAACCGGGGCGCATGGTTTAGGAAACCACCGCTCTATCCACTGAGCTACGGGGCCATGGAACGGCGCCGCCCCGCTAACGATACCGAGCGCCCCTTAGCCACGACGCCGTCTCCGCCCTGCCGGGACTAGAACTCGATGTCAAACACGATGCTCACGGACACGCGAACCGTGAAGTCGCCGGGGGAAACCGGCACGCTCGCGCCGCCGGCGTCGAACGCCATCGCTCGCTCAAGCCGGGGCTCTGGCGGCAGGTCTCCCGAGGTTTCGACGACGTGCCTCACGTTGCCTACGTTGACCCCCAGGCGTTCCGCCAGCTGCTCGGCCTTGGCCATGGCGTTATCCACGGCCGCATCGCGCGCCGCCACTTCCAGCGCCTGCGTGTCCTCCACGCCGAACCTTATGCCGCCAACGTTGTTGGCGCCTGCCGCTAGCGCCGCTCCCAGCACGTCGCCCGTCGTGTCCAGGTCCCGAACCCGCACCATGATCTGGTTGACCACGTGGTACAGGAATTCTCCGGTCGGTCCATCAGGACCGTACACCTGCTCCACCCACATGTTGAAGGTCAACGTCCGGATGTCGTCCTCGTCGATGTCGAGATCGACCAGCGCCTCGATCACGTCGGCCATCGCGGTCGTATTGTCGACGATGGCGACCGTCGGGTCCTCGTCGATCGTCTGAACCCCAAGCTCGATGTCCGCGATGTCCGGGGCCGCTGATGCCGCGCCGTCGCCATTCACGCTGAGGGTGCGCAACGACGCGGGAAACGCGTCTTCGCCCGATGACGCGCCGGCGGTGGCGATAACCGCCGTCAGCGCCAGAATGGCGATTACCAGTGAGACCCATGCTCGGCGCAGCATCTCCAACTCCCTCGGTGGATTCGGCGGACTACCGTCGTACCGAGCGTACTCCGGCCCTCACGGGACGTTTCCGCCTTGGGAGACCCACGGGATACACCGGCCAGCGCAGGATGTGCGGCGTAGTCCCACGGGGACGGGTGGCCGGGTAGGCGCCGGTCGCCGCAGCCCTAGTCCAGCGGCGCTCCCAGACAGAGGCCCGTATCGCGAGCGGCCAGGATCCACGGGTGGTCCAGCGACACGGTCTTGCGCTCGCCGGCCACGGCCGCCACATCCACCAGCGCCGTACTCTCACCGCGAGCCGCCACCATTACGCCCCGTGCGCCAGCGACTACCGCCTCCGTGCCGGCCGTCCCCAGCCGGGTTGCCAGCGTGCGATCGGTGGCGGTTGGCGTCCCGCCGCGCTGCACGTGGCCCAGGATGGTCAGGCGAGCTTCCAGGCGCGTGAGCGACTCCAGGCGGTGCGTGAGGGCCAGCGTGGGACCGGCAAACTCGAACGCCAGCCCGCCGGTTGAGGCCTCGTCCGTCAGCCCCAGATCCGCTGGACTCTGCGGCTTCGCGCGTTCCGCCACGGCCACGATGCTGAACCCGTGGCCGCCCATGCTGCGCTGGCGGATCGACTCGGCCACATAATCCACGTCGTACGGCAGCTCCGGGATCAACACCACGTCCGCGCCGCTGGCCAGGCCAGCGCCCAGCGTCAGCCAGCCCGCGTTGTGACCCATGATCTGCACCACGATGATTCGATGATGACTGTGGGCCGTGCTGTGCAGCCGGTCGATGGCGTCGGTCGCAATGGAAAGCGCCGTGTCGAAGCCGATGCTGGTGTCGGTGTGCGCGATGTCGTTGTCGATGGTCTTCGGCAACGTGATGATGTTGAGACCGGCGTCCAGCAGCCGCTGGGCGCTGGAATGCGTACCGCCGCCGCCCAGGCAGACCAGCGCGTCCAGGTGCAGGTTGGCGTAGTTCTCGCAGACGCGCGCCGTCATATCGATGGTCTGATCGCCGACCCGCAACTTGTGCGGCTTGTCGCGGCTGGTGCCCAGGATCGTGCCGCCGCGGGTCAGAATCCCGGCCAGCGACTCAGAGTCTAGCTCCTCCACCCGGTTCTCCACCAAACCGCGGAACCCATCGCGAATCCCCACCACCCGCATGCCATAGCGCCCAATGGCCGCCTTGCCCACCGCGCGAATAGCCGCGTTCAACCCGGGACTGTCGCCCCCGGCGGTGAGGATGCCAATGCGGCGGGGAGTCATCGTTGGCTGCTAGCTAGCAACTTGAACGGCGTTGGAACACTCCCGGCAAAGGCTGAATTGAGCTTATGAATTCCATGGTAATGCCCTCGGGCGCGTTGCTACCTTGCACCGCCGTCTGCTTGAGTCCTACGGAGGCGCGTCGAGAAGGACTTCGCGCCGCGTTAGGCTGCGTCCAGTCGCACCGGTCTGTCGGGAGGCGGATGGTCTGGTGTCATACGAAGAGATGCCTGAGACTCCGCCGGTCCTGCAGGGCGCCTATGCGTGCGACCTGGCGCCTGGTGCGGATGGACGGGCCTTTGGCGCCTGGGCCGGGACCGACTGGGCCGAGGAGGCGCTGTTCGTGGCGCGATCCAACACCGCGGGCGGCGGCTGGCAGTTCGGGCTGGGTCGCGACGAGCGCGACTTCATGGCACGGCTGGGCGCCGCCCGGTATCGCGTATACGCCGGCGACCTGGGCGGAGATGACCTCGCGCCAGTCGAGCTGACCGAGAGCCCCACGGTCATTCAGGACCCGGCCGTGGCCGCGTTCGCAGATCGTCGTCTGGTTGCCTGGGGCGAGCGCCGCGGCAACGGCTTTGTAGTCCGCGCGTGGACAGGCGATGAGGCCGAAACCGTCGCCCCAACTCCCGCTTCGCTGACCCGACCTGCCGCCGCCATCGACTCCGACGGCCAGCCGTGGGTTGCCTGGCAGGCCTTCGACGGCGACGGGTGCGCCGTCGTTGTAAGCCGACGGTCCGACAGGGGCTGGACCCCGCCCACGGTCGCCTCGCTGCCGGGACAGTCAGCCTGGCGACCGGCCCTTTGCGCCTCGGCCAGGCAGGGCGTCTGGCTGGCCTGGGATGCGTGGACAGGGCACCACTTTCACGTATTCGCCCGCCGCATCGAACCCGACGGCACCCTCGGGCCGGCAGTCCAGGTCAGCGACCTGCCGCTGCTGGCCATGGACGTGGATATCGCGGTGGACGCGGACGACACGGCCTGGCTGGCCTGGGAGCAATCGCCGCCCTGGGGCTCGAACCATCGGTTCAACGAGACGCGACAACTGGTGCTGGCCGCGACTGACGCCGGCGGCAATACCTACCAGCCCCGGATCCCGTGGGGCACCGGTCAGGTCCCGATTCCCATCGAGACCTTTACGCACGTGCAGTCGCCCGAGTACATCGTGCCCGTATCGCCGCGCCTGATTGCGGGACGCCACGGCATCGAACTGTTCTTCCAGCGCTTCCGCAGCACGGACTACGTCGACTTCGGGTGGCGTCTCGAGCGCATGGTCTACTCCGGCTCGACGTGGTCTGATCCGGAAACCGTCAGCCCCTTCCACGGCACGCCGGACACGCGCTACGGCGTGGCGGCGCTGCCGGACGGACGGCGCGTGGTGGCGCATAACGCCATGGACTTTGCGTCCATGCAGACGCTCGAGCGCTGGCGGGCCGGTCTGCCGTTCCTGCGTGGCGGCGCCGGGCCCGTGGGTCGGGAGCGCATCGAAGTCCTGACCCTGGATCTCCCGGCCGCTGCCGTCGACCCGCCCCTGAAGGTCGAGTTTCCGCGCTACGAAGGCGTCCGCGAGGACACCCCGCGGGTCCGCCGCGACGGCCGCACCATCACCGTGGGCGACCAGACCTACCACCTGTATTGGGGCGATATGCACCGGCATTCGCACCTATCCAAGTGCATTGCCGCCAACGACGGGTCGCCCGTGCACAACTTCCGCTGGGCCATCGACCACAACCGCATGGACTTCTGGGCGCTCACCGAGCACCTGGAATACATGAGCTACAACGAGTGGCGCCGGGTCGAAGAGACGGTGGCGGCCTTCACCAACGACGGCCGCTTCGAGCCGCTCTTCGGCTTCGAGTGGGGCCTCAATCCCGGCCACACCAACATCTTCTACCGCGACCAGCAGCTCGGCGAAGAGCTGCGCGCGCTGACGCTGATGTCCTCCAGCCTCGAGGACCTGATGGAACGCTGGGATTCCCGCATGCCGGCCGGCGCGGTCATGGCGGCCCGTCACTACCACGGCCACCGGCAGCCGGACGTGTTCGAGGGCTTCCGTCCCACCTGGGAGCCCGCCATGGAGATCATGCAGGCCCGTGGCGACCAGCGGGAGTGGATCGAGACCTTTCTGCGCGAAGGCGCCCGCATAGGCTTCATCGGCGCCACCGACCACGCCCGCTTCTGGCACTTCGCCTTCTGCATGACCGGCGTCTGGGCTACCGAGCCGACGCGCGAGGCGATTTTCGACGCCATCTGGAACCGCCGGACCATCGCCACGTCCGCGAAGATTCTTGTGCACACCGAGGTGTCCGGGATCCCAATGGGCGCCGAGGGCGAGGTCTCAGGAGATCCCAGGCTGCGGGTGATTGCCGAGTCCGCGCAGCGCCTGCGTGAGATCCAGGTCTTCCGCAACGGCGCGCCGGTTCACCGGGAGTCCGTGGATGGGTCCAGCCTGGACTGGACCTGGACGGACCGCGGCAATCCCCGCAGCCAGAACTACTACTACGTGAAGCTCACGGCCGAGACCGTCCACCCGCTCGCCACCCCCGCCGTGGCCTACGCCTCGCCGGTGTGGGTGAACGCCAGCAAGTCCTAGACAGCGTCGGGTTCGACACCTGCTTGCCGACCGATGGGCACGCCACCAAGCTGGACTGGGCCGGTGATTGATAGCTGCCCGAATCGCTGCCGACACAAGCAAGGAGAAGCAGCATGACCGAGAAGACGACCAGGTCATTCGCAGCCCACGCCAGGGACGCCCGCTGGGGCAAGGACCTGCGTCCCTACTTCGCCTACCGCGACCTGGGGATCAAGGATGCGACCGAGGGCAAGGTGCTGGCCCACATCATTCGCGCCGAACAGTCCTGCGACGGCCCCATGGGTTACCACTCGCACGATCTTGATTTCCAAATGGTCTACCTGATCAGCGGCTGGGCGCAGCTGTACTTCGAAGACATCGGCGAGGTCCGCGTGGAAGCTGGCGATGCGTGGTACCAGGCGCCGGGGGTCAGACATGAGGTGCTGGAGTACTCCGATGACTGGCAGGTCCTGGAAATCACCATGCCGGCCGAGTTCGAGACCCGCGACGAGGCGAAATAGGTCGACCTGACGGCCTGCGTGCGTTTAGGGCAGGCCCAGCGCCTCCACGGCCTGGTGCAGATCCGGCGGCAGCGGTCCCGCCTGGACGGCCGCCGCGCTTTCCTCGATCTCCGCGGGTGTGGCCGCCCCGACCAGGATCGTGGCGATGCTCCGGTCGGCTACCAGGTATCGCAGGGTCAGCGTGACGAGCGACAGTTTGCTCTCCTGTTGCAACTCGACGAGACGCGGGACCCGTACTTCTTCTTCAGGCGTCATCTCGCTCGACCAGATTGGCGGTGTCTGAAGACTCTCCGGGCGGATCGCCGCGAGGCGACCACGGCGGAAGACGCCACCCAGCGCAATTGCCGTACCGCGCTCGTTGGCAACCGGAAGCAGCTGCCCACGGATGTGGCGGTCGATCAGGCCATAGGCCAGGGCGCTCAGGCAAACATCCACCACGGCGACGCCCGCCGCGCGCAAAACGTGCGCCAGGTGGTCCGGGCTGTTGCCGCTGATGCCGACGTAGCGGCAGCGGCCTGCAGCCCGGGCCTCCTGTAGCACCTGCATCACAGGCGCGTTGGCCACGTCGAGCTCGGATTCCAGGTCCACGAACAGGTCGTCGCTCGGCTCGTCCTTCCACCAGTAGTGATGGTCGGCCTCGTGAATCAGCACAATGTCCGCGCAGTCGCGCCGTAGAAGCCGCAGGTTTTCTTCAAGCTGCGTGTGCAGGGCGTCAGGCGAGCGAAAGCGGCTGCGCTGTGCCAGGTTGCCCACCTTGGTCGAAACCAGGTGCGCCTCCGGCCGCCCCTCCAGGGCGACGCCGAGAATCGCCTGCGCCACCCCGCTGCTATACGACGGCGCGGTGTCGAAGCAATTGACCCCGAGTTCCAGCGCCCGGTGCACCGTGGCCACGCCCTCGGCGAACGACACGCGCGGCAGCCCGCAGCCGCCCAGGCTGAGGGTGGTCACCTGATCGCCGGTACGCCCAAGGGGACGTAGTTCCAGCGTGTTCATAGGCATGCTCGTTCGTGGACAAGGCGGAAGCCGCGAGGCCATACCGTGAGGCTTGTCCGCGCCCCGACCCGGCTATGTCCTGCGACGAGCATCACGACGTCAGGCCAGACTCGGCCGGTTCACCAGCTTCTTCCGGTTTCATCAAGAGGGCCGGCACGATGGCAACCAGCGAGAGGATCCCCGAGATCATAAAGAGGTTCTGAAAGACGGTGACGCCGGCTCCTGCCAGCTGGGCCGCGGTTTCCGCAAAGTTTGCTCCAATCGTCACCTCGGCCGTCAGGCTGTAAAAGCGCTCGATACCCCACGCGGACAAAGCCGCCAGTCCCAGCGCCATGCCCACCATTCGCGATGCCGTCACCAATGAGGCGGCGACGCCCCAATAGTCGCCGGGCGCTGCACTCAGAGCGCTCACGCCGATTGGAGGGATAACCAGGCCGAATCCCAGTCCCGCCGCCACCAGCGGCAAGGTGAGCCTGAGTTCCCCAATATCCGAATCCCAGCCGCTCATGAATAGCAAGCCGGTTCCGGTTAGCGCCAGGCCGGCGATACACACCGCTCGCACGCCCACCCAGCGAAGAATGTAGCCACCTGCCAACGCCCCAACGGGAATGGCCGCCGTGACACGTACGAGGTTTAGAGCGCTCTCCCACGTCTCCTTCTGCAGAACGATCCCGGACATGAGCGGCACGCATACCAGCGTCATGATCAACGCGATTCCCACCAGAAACTGCGTGACGTTGGACGAGACGAATGCCCTTGAGGCATACAGGAAGGGCGCCAGGAGAGGCTGAGTTGCCCGTCGCTCCACGACGAACAGGACGCCGACGAGGACGACGGCAACGGCCAGCGTCAGGTATGGAGTGAGAGATTCTCCGGTGAAGATGCCTCGCTGGGCGAGGGCAAACGTGAGCATCGTCAGCGCCACCACAAGCGCAAACGCTCCGAGATAGTCCATCTTCGCCGCCGGATTGGCTCGATTCGGCAAGATGGCCAGCAGCGCAATCAGCGCCAGGCTCTGCGGCACGTCCAGCCAGAAAATCCAGCGCCAGCCAATCCACTCGATAATGGCGCCGCCATACAGCGGGCCCACCACGGAACCGGCTTCGGCCGACGCGGCCACCAGTCCTATGGCAACGCCGCGTTTTTCCATCGAGACGGCTGCCACGGCCATGGCCAGGCCAATGGGGACCGTCGCGCCGCCTCCCATGGCCTGGATCACCCTGGCGGGAACAATCCAGTTGAAGTTCGGCGCAAGCGCCACGAAGGCCGACCCGATGGCGAATACCAGCAACGCCGCCTGGAACAACCTGACGCGGCCGTAGACGTCGGACAGTCGCCCGGCCAGCGGCATGGCCACGGTGTAGCTGATCAGGTATCCCGTCATGATCCACTGCGCCGTATCCAGGTCTGACAGCGGAATCTCCAGGTCCACCATGACGCGCGGCAAGGCCGTAACCACAACAGTCTGGTCCAGGGCAGTCGAGAACACCGCCAAACACAGGATGGCCAGGACAACCGGCTGGGACGAGCCCAGCCGGATGAGCGACGACCGCACCCCGCCTACCGCCCGGCGGTCAGATCAGGAAGCTCAATGTCAACGGGGACGTTGATGTCCTCGATGGTGATGAGACGAGAAGTCCCTGGGTCGTCCAAGGTAAGGATCTGGCCCTCGAGCCGTACCTGCCGCAAGACCGCCTGTTCCGGGTCAATCCACAGGGTCAGGTTGACTGGATGCCCGGGCTCCGCGGTCGTGATGAGGTCGGACAACGCCTCGGACTGAACGACACCTTCCAGGACAATGGCCGGGGCGCCCTGAACGGTCTCCTGGCCCGTCACGGTCAGGTCCTCGACCTCGCCGGGAAGACTGCCAAACAGCTTGGCCATGCCTGCGAAGTCAAAGGGCACCTGGTCCTGGGGCAACTGGAGCCATGGGGCTTCTTCGGTGAGTTTGATGAAGGCCTGGTCTCCCACCTGGATTATCTCGACCTTTACAAATCCAAACCCCGGAGCCACGACGTCAACCTTCATCCGCAGGCTGTCGGGGGCCTTAACCACGGCCTCCATCCGCTTCAACGTCGCTCCAAAGAACGGAGCGCCCGATTCCGTCTCGTCGACCATGCTGAACTTCGCCGTCGACATGGTGGATAGGTTCTGCGCAACCGCGGCCAGCAACTGCTCCGCCTCCGCGGCGGCTGCGGCGGCGGGATCGGCGGTGGCCGTGGGTGTCGGCTCAGGCGTCGGTGTAGGTGTCGGTGTCGGCTCGGGCGTTGCCGTGGGCGTGGGCTCCGGCGTAGGCGTGGGTTGAGGCGTCGGAGTAGCCGTAGGCGTGGGAGCAGGCTCCGGAGTTTCGGCGGCAGCCGTTGCGGGCGCCGTTGCCGGCGTAGGCGTCCTCGTGGGCGTGGATTCGGATTTAGCCCCGCAGGCCGCGGCCAGGTGCAGGGAAGCGATCAGCAACACGGGGATCAAAAGACCGCGAATCGGAGTCACAGCAGACTTCACGTCATCGTCTCCTTCACCGCGTGACCGGCGAGGCGGCGGAAATCCAACGAGGGAGGGAGCCTGCCTGCACTGCGATCCGGTGGTACCGGGGACGCCAGTGATTCCAGGGTCCGTTCTCGCGCGGTCGTCCTGAGCGACCGGCGCCCTCCGAACGGTGAAGCGCTATTGCTGCCACCTCGCAGCTTGACACCATCGTCCAGGCTCGCGGACACGTATCAGGCTAGTGCCGTGATCGCCCGGTGGCAACGCGTGTGGACACAAGGGCGTGATGTAACGGCCTCATGTTCCAAGTCGCCCTGCGACCTAAGGGCATAGAAAGGACTCGGAGACAGACTCAAGTTCTCGCATGGCCTTTCGCAGGCGCGGGATGTTGGAGAATCGGAGAGAATGCCTGGAGTGCTTCAAGTCGCGACTTCGGTCGTGACAGGAGTATGAAGCCCACGCGACGATGCCATGACGGTGACTGCCCGGCCTGACACGCCCACGGTTCTGCAGGGGGCCTACGCCTGCGATCTGGCGCCGGATGCTGACGGCGTCTTCGGCGCCTGGGCCGGCAGCGACTGGGCCGAAGAGGCGTTGTTCGGCCTGCGAACGGCCCACCCCGGTGGGCACTGGCAGTTCGCGCCGGGGCACGACGAGCGCGACTTCATGGCGCGCCTGGGCCAGGGGCGCTTCCGGGTCTACGCGGGCCGGCTGGACGCCGACGAACTGAATCCAGTCAAGCTGGCGGAAAGCCGCACCGCAATCCAGGACCCCGCCGTGGCCGCACATGGCGATCGGCGCCTGGTGGCCTGGGGTGAGCGCATTGACGACCGCTTCGTCGTGCGGGCCTGGACCGGCGCCGAAGTCGAAACCGTGGCCTCGACCCCGGCCTCGCTGACCCGACCGGCGGCGGCCATCGATAGCGATGGGCAGCCCTGGGTCGCCTGGCAGGCCTTTGACGGTGATGTCTGCGTGGTCGTCGTGAGCCGCCGGCTGCCGGACGGGTGGACGCCGCCCAAAGTGGCCGCCATTGCCGGCCACTCGGCCTGGCAGCCGGTCCTGCGCGCGTCAACCGGCCAGGGTCTGTGGCTGGCCTGGGACGCCTGGACGGGGCACCACTTCCATGTCTTCGCCCGGCGCATCGCTCCCGACGGAACGCTCGGCCCGGCGATCCAGGTCAGCGACCTGCCGCTGCTGGCCATGGACGCCGACATCGCCGTGGATGCGGACGACACGGCCTGGGTGACCTGGGAGCAATCGCCGCCGTGGGGTGACGATCACCGTTTCAACAAGACCCGGCACCTCGTCCTGGCCGCGATTGACGCCCGCGGCGACGTCTCCCTGGCCCAGAGCCCATGGGGCGCCGGTCAGGCCCCGATTCCGATCGAGAGCTTCATGCAGAGCATCTGCGCGGAGTACATCGTGCCCGTCTCGCCCCGCCTGGTCGTAGGGCGCGACGGCATCGAGCTGTTCTTCCGACGCTTCCGCAGCCGCCACCAGAAAGACTTCGGCTGGCAACTCGACCGCATGGTCTACGCCGGCTCGTCCTGGTCCGAGCCCGAGACCGTCAGTCAGTTCCAGGGCATGCCGGATACCCGCTACGGCGTGGCGGCGCTGCCGGACGAGCGGCGGGTTGTTGCGCACAACGCTACCGGCTACATCCCCATGCAGACGGTCGAGCGCGCGACCGCCGGCCTGCCGAAACTGCGCGCCGGCAGCGCCCCTGTGGCGCGAGAGCGCATCGAGATCCTGACCGTCGGGCCGCCGCCCGAAGCCGAGGAACCGCCGCTTAGGGTGACGTTCGCGCGCTACGAGGGTGATCGCAGGGACACCCCGCAGGCTCGCCGCGACGGCCGCACCATTACCGTCGGCGATCAGACCTACCAACTCCTCTGGGGCGATATGCACCGGCACTCGCACCTTTCCAAGTGCATGTCGCCCAACGACGGGACGCCGCTGCAGAACTTCCGCTGGGCCGTCGACCACAACCGCATGGACTGGTGGGCGTTGACCGAGCACCTGGAGTACCTGAGCTACAACGAGTGGCGCCGGGTCGAGGAAACCGTGGCCGCATTCACTAGCGACGGACGCTTCGAACCGCTGTTCGGCTTCGAATGGGGCAACAACCCCGGCCACACCAACATCTTCTACCGCGACCAGCAACTGGGCGAGGAGCTACGCGCGCTGACGCTGATGTCGCCCAGCCTCGAAGACCTGATGGAGCGGTGGGACGCCCGCATGCCCGCTGGCGAGGTGCTGGCCGCCCGCCACTTCCAGGGCCACCGGCAGCCCGACGTCTTCGAGGGCTACCGGGCCGCCTGGGAGCCGTCCATGGAGATCATTCAAACGCGCGGCGACCAGCGCGAATGGATCGAGACCTTCCTTCGCGAAGGCGCCAAGATCGGTTTCCTGGGCGCCAGCGACCACGCCCGCCACTGGCATTTCGCCTACTGCATGACCGGAGTCTGGGCCACCGAGCCAACCCGCGAGGCCATCTTCGACGCCATCTGGAATCGGCGTACCATCGCCGCCTCCGCCAAGATCCTGCTGCACACCGAGGTCTCGGGCATTCCCATGGGCGGGGAGGGCGAGGTTTCCGGCGATCCACAGCTGCGAGTCGTCGCCGAGTCCGCCCAGCCGCTCCGCGAGATCGAGGTCTACCGCAACGGCGACCTGGCCCACCGCGAGTCCCTGGATACCTCCAGCCTGGACTGGACCTGGACCGACCGCGGCAACCCGCGCAGCCGCAACTACTACTACGTCCGCCTGGCCGCCCAACCCGCACTTCCCCAGTCCACCCCCGCCGTGGCTTACGCCTCTCCCATCTGGGTGCGCGCCCGCAAACCCTAGTCAGCGAGCTCTGATCGATGTCTGCTCAGCTTCGCCAGGTTTTCAGCTTTCCCAATCCTGTCAATGAAGTGGCTGCCCGAGTCGTGGCCGGAATGGTGGTCGTCCTGTCCCTTGCGGTATTGCTGACCGGCCAGTGGTGGTTGGCCTTCCTCCTCGCCTACGGATTCCTGGCCCGCGTAGCCACCGGACCAACGCTGAGCCCGATGGGCCAGATGTCGACCAGGCTCATCGCGCCGCGAATAGCTCAACCGAAGCTCGTGCCGGGGCCGCCCAAGCGCTTCGCGCAGACGGTTGGCCTTGCCTGCTCGGTAACCGCGCTGGTGCTGCACTTCGTCGCAGGGTTGTCGGTAGCGGCAGGCGTCGTCCTCGCCATACTGACCGTCTTCGCCGCGCTCGAGTCATTCCTGGGATTCTGCGCCGGCTGCTTCGTCTTCAACTACCTGATGCGCTGGGGCGTGATCCCCCAATCCGTCTGCGAAGCCTGCGTCAACTTCGACACGAACTGATGGCTCTTTAGGAGCTTCAGCGCTGATCTGTCTGGCTTGGGCTGACCTAGGTGTCGTTACTTCACACCTAGAGCACGCCTTTGGTCAGGATCAGGTTTCCGTAGAGGCGTCGTTCTCCGGTGGCCACGATGGCAAACGCATGGCGGGCTCGCTCGTAGAAGGCAAAGCGCTCCACGCGCCCAAAGCCGACCGGACCGCCGTGGGCTGACTCGGCAATACGCTGAAACTCCACCCAAATCTCGGGTTCAGCTCCGGGATCCCCGACCACGGACATGACGGCGGCCGGCTCGTCCACGTACTCGTCCAGCGGCAATAGCGACAGGATGGCCTCGGCGGCGCGGGTTGCCGTCACGTCGTCCAAACGCACCAAACGCTTGGCGTTGGCTTCGGCCGGGAAGTTGGCGTCCACGATGACCAACTCGTCCCCGTGCCCCATGGCCGCGAGGATCCGCAGCAGGTCCGGGCCCAGGAGCGGATCGATTCCCTTCAGCATGGTGGAGTTCCGTGTGGCGGAGCATGGCCGCATGGTGTCACACGAGGGCCTTGCGAAGGTGTGATGCGCCACGGACCAAGGGTGACGGTCGCGCTACGCTGAGCCGCCCGGTCGAACCCGAGGTGACCGTGAGGAAGCCAGCCGACTACGCCGAGATCACGGCGCGAGTTGCAGCGGCCGCTGCTATGGCAGGCCTCGAGTTGACTCGGTATCCGATTACGGAGCTTGGCCTGGACCTGTTGCGGGTCGACATTCCAGCGCGGGAACCCGCCGTGGCCCGAGTCGCGGTGTTCGCGGGCACGCACGGCGATGAGCCGGCTCCGGTCGTGACAGTGCTGGAGTTCCTGGAGCAGGGCCTGTGGAAGCGTAGCCCGTCGGTTGCCTTCACTGTCTTTCCATGCCTGAATCCAACCGGCTATGACCTTGAGACGCGCGAGAACAAGGACGGGATTGACCTGAACCGGCAGTTCGCCCGGGACGAGGTGCCTGAAGTCCGCACCCTGCGCGCCGCCGTTGCGAATGACACCTTCGACACCTTCGTCGACGCGCACGAGGACCCGGAGGAAGTCGGGTTTTACACCTATGCGTTCTTCAGCGACCGGTCCTGGCCGCGTCTCATTGTGGATGCTGTGGCCGAGCACGGCCCGATCATCGACACGCCTGAGGCGGACGACCATCCTGTCGAAGGCGGGGTGGTGGCACATGGCGACGAAGAGACCCGGGACGAGCGGTTTCGCGAGTACATGGCGGACGGCGAATGGCCATTGCCCTTCTACTTCTATGATCGCGGGATCCGCGACTTCATGACCACCGAGACGCCGGGGATGATTGCTCTCGCCACCCGCGTAGCCATGCAACACGCCGCGCGTGACCGCCTGGTGGATCTGCTGACAGCCTCAAGGAGCGCCGACACATGACGGACACCAGTCTTCCGGTAATCGACGCTCACGCCCACGTTGGCGTGCAGAAGTTGCAGGACCACATGCCGGGCTACTGGCCCGAAGGCAAGAACGGTCAGTCCGAGGCCGACATGCTTGCCTGCATGGACGCCACCGGGGTCGACTACGCCGTGCTGCACACCTGCAACATCTGGGGCATGAAGTACGCGGCACGCATGGTTCGCGAGCACGGCGACCGTTTCATTGCCGTCATAAAGGTCGAGGGTGGAGAGGCGCACCACCCGCCCCAGTTGGCAACCATTCAGCGTCATGTGGAGGACGAAGGTTTCAAGGGGCTGTATTACGACCCCTGGCCGCCGTCGGACGACGCCTTCGCCAACTTCCATGCGCCACGATTCTGGCCCGTGTGGGACCTTGTTGATCAGATGAAGCTGCCGGTCTGCACGGTCTCGTATGGCACCGATTCCCCGGACCACTTCCAGGCCCTGATCAAGCTGCTGGATGCGTGGCCAGATCTGACGATTACGGTCGTGCACGGTCTGTACGTGGGAATGAAGGCGCCGGAAGGGCTTATTGACGCGGACGGCCGGGTGACATTCGACCAGGGCATTGTTGACCTGGTTCGGAACTACGACGTCAACCTCGAAATCCTGGCCGGCTATCCGGGCGCCTGGTGGGGTCCCGACGACGTGGTGCTGCGCGCGCTTTACGACACGTTTGGGCCGCGCAAGCTGATCTGGGGATCCGAGTTCACCAAGGCCAACGCGCTGACCCAGGAGCAGGCGCGCTCACCCGAGTACTACGCCACACAGGTGAACTACCTGCGGGACCACTGCGCCTATATCCCGGACGACGATCGGGCCTGGATTATGGGCGGAAACACGGCCCGAATCTACGGGGTCTAGTCGGCGGACCGTCGGCGGCTCGCCTTGCTCGCATGGCCACGCATTGACGGCTGTGTAGGAACTCATACCGACAGATCCCGTCAGGAACGGCATAGAATGCCGGGATGGCGTGGCGCAAAGGTGGGCTCATGCAATCGTCAAAGGTACGTCGGCTCATTCGACTAGCGGCTATATGTCTCTGGCTGCCGCTGGGGATCCTGCTGCTTTCAGTGATTCGCTTCGGCGGCTTGCCAACCGACTCCGGCTTGGGCGGACCATTGGCCGTTGCCGCCATGGTTGGGTCCATGGTCCTCTTCACCTGGATCGCAGCGATTCCGCTGACCGTGGCGTTGGCGCTGTTACATCGTCGCGCGCGCATCGTCGCCTACGTGTGTGGCGCGGTACTTGGCCCGATCACGGTCTTTGGTGCGCTGGTCGGCGGCCTGTTCGGTCCCATCGGCATCGTGGCTTACCCGCTGGTGTTCTCGGCCCCGGCCTGGATTGCTGTGGCCATTACCGCGCTGATTCAGCGGGGCCGCACGAACGAGAGGCCGGCGGAGAGCGCCTAGCCTTGACCTATCGGTCCCAGGCTATTCGCAGTCCGAGACCGGCTCAGCTAAGACGTAAGGCTCGGTCGCTCCCTGTGGTGGGTCGTGACCCGCTGGAAGGCGTGGCCGACCTGGAGGACGGTGGCGTCGTCGTACATGCGGCCGACGATTTGGAGGCCTACCGGTAGCCCGTCGGCGAAGCCCATCGGGACGACGAGCGCGGGATGGTGCGCTGAGTTAAAGAGCGAGGCGTGGAGGGTGTCGTTCGCGCGGGCGTCGAACCGCTTGATGGGTTCGGCCGGGTAGGGATAAGCGGGACTAAGCAAGAAGTCGCGCGACTCCAGGGCGTCGGATACCGCCACCGCGATGTCAGCACGGGCTTGCAGCCCGCGCAGGTAGTCGAAGGCTGACGCGTCGGCGCCAACATTCAGACGCTGATGGATGGACTCGTCGATGGAACTGAAGTCACCATCGAACATGGCATGGATGCTGACGTAGCCCTCGGAGCGGGAGACCACCTGCGCGGCCTTTGGATCAAGATCTGTGGGCAGCGACCAGGTGTCGATTGCGACGCTGAGACCGCGAATGACCTGAACGGCCTCGGCGAATAGCTCGCGAATTCGCGGCTCCGCGTCGTCCGCGAAGTCCTGGACGATTCCGGCCCGGTAGCCACCGACCGGATCGTCGAGTGCGGCAGCGAAGCTGCCGGCTGGCTGTGTGACTGAGTCCAGGTCGTTTGGGTCGGGTCCGGCCATGGCGTCCAGCATCAGCGCGCAGTCGGCGGCCGAACGCGTCATGGGCCCGATGTGGTCGAAGTTGCGGACCAGCGGTCGGGCGCCCGTGCGGCCGACCAAACCGTGAGTTGGCTTAAGGCCATTGATGCCGGTCATATGCGCGGGAATCCGCACCGAACCGCCGGTGTCGGTTCCCAGCGCTCCGAGCGCCATGCCCGTGGCGACAGCGGCAGCGGAACCGCCGGACGATCCGCCTGGATGCCGGGTCAGGTCCCAGGGGTTGCGGGTCGGGCCGAAATGGGGATTGTCGGTGGTGATGCCGCGGGCCAGTTCGTGGGTGTTGGTCTTGCCCAGGATGACGGCGCCGGCTTTTCGCAACTGCTGCACCACATGCGCATCTGCGTCCGGACGATGGTCGCGATACTTGATCGATCCATAGGTCGTCACCACGCCTGCGGTGTCGATGACATCCTTGATGGCGATGGGGACACCATCCATCGGGCCAAGCCGCCGGCCGGCCGCGTTGCGAGAGTCAGCCGCTCGCGCATCCGCTCGTGCCGAATCGGCCATGACCAAGGTGTAGGCGTTGAGCGTCGGGTTGAGCCGCTCGATGCGGGCTAGGACAGCCTCGGTTAGGTCCAGCGACGACGATTCGCCGTTCTCGAGCGCTACCGCAGCCTCGCCGATACCGAAATAACCCACGTCTTGTCCGTCGGACATTGGCGTCGAGCTCCGCGCGTCCGGTGCAGCGCGGTCTACGGTATCAGCCAGTCGCCGCCATTGTTCGGTCCAGTCGACGAGTGCCAGAATCAGCCGCCCGACGCCTTCGGATCCGAAACCCATGTCTAATCCTCATGCCGACGAACTGCTCGAGCGCGGGGTCACGCTGATCGAAGGCGTGATTCCATCGGACGAGGTGCCCAGAGTCCGCGATCGCGTTCGGGCCGACATTCTGGCTAACAGCGATATCGACATCCCGGCGCTGGGCAAGACCTCCAACCTCTTGCGGATCAACCAGGACCTGGCCCCTTACCTGGCCGAGCCGCGGTTGACTGCTGTGCTGGACGCCACGCTGGGCCCGGGTTTTCGACTTTCGTTCTTTACGGGATTCGTAACCGGGCCGGGTCGCCAGCGCGACGTGTGGCACGCCGACTGGCCCTACAACCAGGAGCACAACACCCGCATCCCGGCGCCGTACCCGGACGTCCCGTTGCACTTCACCACGTTCTGGATGCTGACGGACTTCAAGGTCGAAAATGGGGCCACGATCATCGTGCCGGGCAGCCACAAGCTGAACGACCACCCGCGCGATGGCGGGCCTTATGGCGACGCGATGACGCCTCGCGGCGACGAAGAACGGCTGATCGGTTCGGCCGGTTCGGTGGGCATCGTGGACAGCCGTATCTGGCACGCCGTGTCGCCCAACCTGACCGACGAGGACCGGGTGGCCGTCGTGATCCGCTACGCCGCCTGGTGGCTAAACCTCAATCCAACGCGCACAAGTTCACAGGAATACGATCCGGCGTATCACAAGTCGCGGATCGATGACCTGCCGGAGGACGTGTACCTGGACCTACCGGCCGAGGTGCAGCCACAAGTCCGCCACCTCCTGCCACCGGGGGCGGCGGCGCTGGCGTAAGTCGCTCGACGCCGCCGAGGGTTCTCGCCTAGCCGACGGTGCCGTCGTCGCGTCGGTGCAGCATGACGGGGTTGCCGTCCAGATCGCCGACGACCGCAATGGTGCAGGTGCCGCTTTCAAACGGCTCCATGACGACGCTGCCGCCGGCTTCGCGAACTCTCTCGGCCATTGCGGCCACATCCTCACAGGCAAACGCCGTGGACGGGCGCATGCCGGAGTCGGGCGCAGCGATAGGGGCATCGTCCTCCACGTGCAGCGCGACTGTTGTGTCCCCCGCCTGCAGTTCACCCCACATGCCGCCAATGCTGAAGACTGGCGTGAGGCCGAGCACGTCGCGGTAAAAGCCCGTGGCCCTTTCGAGGTCGGAAACCGGGAAGTACACATAGTCAACGCCCAGAACTTTCATCGCAATCCCCCTTTGGGGTCCGCTGAGACGCACGAGATCAGGCTCGCAGCTTAAGCCACCAAATGCCGTTGCTCTCAGGAAGGTTTGCGACCGTTCTACCAAGGCAGGACATGCACTCTTGCCTGCCGCATTCACAGCTGGGAGCAGGCAGATGGCGAATCCAGTGGTGCATTGGGAAGTCAACGGCAAGAACGGTCCGGCGCTGCACAAGTTCTTTGGCGACCTCTTTGACTGGGAGGTCCTCACCGACAACCCAATGGGCTATGGCGTTGTCAGCGCAGACCCCGAGTGCGACAACAGCATCGGCGGCGGCATCGGGCAGACGTTTGATGGCTCGTCCGGGTTCGTCACTTTCTACGTAGAGGTTGTCGACGTCACGGCAACCCTGGAAAAGGCGGCCAGCCTGGGCGGCAAGATCCTGATGCCCGAAACCAACGTCATGGAAGACGTAACCATCGGCCACTTTGCCGATCCGGAAGGACACATCATCGGCTTGCTGAAGAAAGAGCCGAAGTAGAGCGTCACGACACCCTTCCGGCCTGCCCGCGGATGCGTCCGCGGCAGGGCCGTTGACGGCTAGACTGGCGTTCCGGCCGCAGGCTTGGAGGAGACCATGGTTCGCGCAGCGTTCATAGGCGCAGGCCGCAGGGCCACCAGCGCGCACTATCCGGCGATCGACCGAGCGCATAGTCGCGTCGAGTTGGCGGCGATGTGCGAGTTGGACGAGGACCGGCTAACCGCCACCGCCGACCAGTACGACGTCGAAGGTCGCTACAGCGACTTCCGGGAGATGCTGGAGCATGAGGCCCCCGAGGTCGTCTACGCGGTCACGCGGCCGCCCGACATCGCCGACATTGCGGTGGAAGTGCTGGCCTCCGGCGCGCATCTTTTCGTCGAGAAGCCGCCCGGCGTGGGTTCGGCGGACGCTGAGAAGATTGCGGCGGCGGCGGAAGCCAACAATCGAATTGTCTGCGTGGGCCTGCAGCGCCGTTGGACGCCGATGCTCCGGGCGGCGCGGGCGCGGGTTGAAGTCAACGGCCCTGTCATGTTGGCCAGCGCCGGCATGAGCAAGAACCTCATCGAAGACGATCAGGGCGGCCGTGTGCTCAACCGGCTCTACGAGCAGGACATTCACATGGTGGACTGGCTGCGCTGGCTCTGCGGCGGAACCTGGGACCAGGTGCTGACCCGCGGCGATGACACCTACACAGGCTGGATGAACACCTACAACTCCATCATCCACTTCACCAATGGGGCCGTGGCGGTGCACTCGGTGACCGGCCACGCGGGGGCTCGCCACTACCGGATCGAGATGCACGGCAACGGCGTCAGCGCCTATCTGTTGCCGCCCATACACGGGCAGATCTACGCGGACGACCGACCGGAGCCGGAGATCATCGAAGGCCAGCCGATTCCCGGTCACCCCGGCGGAAATCTCGATGACGGAGTTGATGCGCTGCACGCCGATTTCCTGAACGCCATCGCGGAAGGCCGGCAACCGCTTACCAACATTCACGACGTCATTCACTCGGTGCGGCTGCTGGAGGAAATCGGCCAGCTCGATCCGACCGGCCAACCGCTGAAGACGTAGGTCCGCGCCGTGGCCCTGAAGATCGCGGTGATCGGCGCGGGGAGCGTTGGGTTCACGCGCCGGCTCATGCGGGACATCCTGTCCGTGCCAGAGCTGCAGGACACCCACTTCGCCCTAACCGACATTTCAAAGCCCAACCTGGACCTGGTCACGCAGCTCTGCCAGAAGGACATCCGCACCAACCATCTACCGGCGCAGGTCTCGGCCACCACGGAGCGACGTGCGGCGTTTCGCGACGCCGATTACGTGATCTGCTGCGTGCGCGTGGGCGGGTTGGACGCGTTCAAGCTGGACGTCGAGATTCCGCTGAAATACGGCGTGGATCAGTGTGTCGGCGACACGATCTGCGCGGGCGGGATCATGTACGCCCAGCGCACGATTCCACAGCTACTGGCATTCGGCGACGACATCCTGGACGTGGCCAAGCCGGACGCGTTGTTGCTGAACTACGCCAACCCGATGGCCATGAACTGCTGGGCGCTGTTGGACCATGGGGTGAACGTGGTGGGGCTATGCCACGGGATCGAACACGGCTGGAACCAGATCGCCGAAGTGCTGGGGGCCGAGCAACGCGAGGACGTGGACATCATCTGCGCCGGCATCAACCACCAGACCTGGTACACGCGCATCGAGCACCAGGGCCGCGAGGTTGGCAGCGAGGAGTTGCTGGCGGCCTTCGGAGCGCATCCGACGTTCTCGAAGACCGAAAAGGTGCGCATCGACGTGCTACGGCGGTTTGGCTTCTACTCAACCGAGTCGAACGGCCATCTTTCCGAGTATCTGCCCTGGTACCGCAAGCGGCCGGAAGAGATCCAGCGCTGGATCGACCTGGCCAGTTGGGGAAACGGCGAGACGGGTGGATACCTGCGGGTCAGCACCGAAAAGCGCAACTGGTTCGAGACCGACTTTCCTGAATGGATGGCAGCCGACGATCCGCCGATCAGTACCGAGGACAGGTCGGACGAGCGCGGCAGCCGCATCATCGAGGCCTTGGAGACTGGCCGGCCCTACCGCGGCTTTTTCAACGTCCGCAACGACGGCGCGATCAGCAACCTGGCGGACGACGCCATTGTGGAAGTGCCCGGCTACGTGGATGCGCTGGGCATTCATATCCCGCGCGTTGGCGATCTGCCGCTGGCCTGTGCGGCCACCTGTACCGCCTCCATCGACGTGCAGCGGATGGGTGCCAGGGCGGCCTCCACCGGCGACGCGACGCTGCTGAAGCAGGCCATGCTGCACGACCCGCTGGTGGGGGCCGTGTGCGACCCACCGGAAGTCTGGCGGATGGCGGACGAGATGCTGGTGGCGCAGGCCGAGTGGCTGCCCCAATACACAACCGATATCCCGAAGGCGGCCGAGCGGCTGGAAGCGCCGTCCGACGTGAAGACTCGGGACTGGCAAGGCGCCGCCCGAAAGCAGGTGCGCTCACTCGAGGAGATCCGGGAGGCCGACGAGCGACCTCCGATGCCGGTAAGCCGGCGGCGCTGATCGGGGGCCCTGCTCGTCGGGGGTGAGGTACGATTTCGGGAGTGATTGGGCGGCACTTCGAAAGAGACTGCTTGCCCATGCTCATAACCTCCGCGCGAGCTACCTGCACGAAGTTCCGGGTCGCGCTGTGAGCGCTGAACTCGCTGCCATCCTTGCGACCGTTGCAACGGTAGGAATCGGGCTGGCTGGCCTTACCGTGGCGCTATGGCGTGATGTTCGCGCGGATATTCGCGAGTTGCGTGCGTCAATCGACGCGGACCGGGTCGCACATGAGGCGCTGCACGCCGCCGAACGTCAGGCTCGCGCCGAAGAAACGCGAGAGCTTCGCGCGGCAATCTCGGCAACCCGCGAGAAACCGCTCTAGGCGCTGCACGCAAGCGGCGTGACGTCCGGACTGTTGCCTATAGGCCGGCCGCGTCTGCCTTGGCGGAGACTATTTCGGCCATTTTGAGGGTGGCGGCGTCGACCATGTCGCCGTCGATGGCGATGGCGCCGAGGCCGTCGGCCAGGGCCTGCTTGTACTCGACCATGATGCGGCGAGCCTTGTCGACGTCGGCCGCGGAAGGCGAGAAAACGTCGATGGCCACGTCGATCTGGCCGGGGTGGACGGCCCACTTACCGTCGCAGCCGAGGGCCAGGGCCATTTCGCAGGATTGGCGGTAGCCCTCCAGGTTGCGGTAGTCGGCGAAGGGACCATCGGTGACCTGCAGGCCGGCGGCGCGGGCGGCGACGACGATGCGGTGGATGGCGTAGTGCCAGACGTGGCCGGGGTAGCGTTCACTTGCGCCGATGGAGAGGCCGCGGGCCTGGACGCTGGCGGAGTAGTCGCCGGGGCCAAAGATCAGGGACTTGAGGCGGGGGCTGGCGAAGGCGACCTGGTTGACGTTCATCATGCCTTCGGCCATTTCGATCTGGGCCTCAATACCGATGCGGCCGATTTCCAGACCGTTGTGCTCTTCGATCTGGGTCAGCAGCATGTCCAGCATGTAGACGTCATGTGGCTTATTGGCCTTGGGCAGCATGATGGTGTCCAAGTGCTGGCCGGCACCTTCCACGACTTCGATCACGTCGCCGTAGAACCACTCCGTGTCGATGCCGTTGACGCGGACGCAGGCGATCTTGCCGGACCAGTCGAAGTCCTTGAGGGCCTGGACCACGACCTGCCGGGCTTCGACTTTCTGATTGGGGGCGACGCTGTCTTCGAGGTCGAGGAAGACGTGGTCGGCGTTGCTCTGGCTGCCGCGCTCGAGCATGCGCAGGTTGGATCCGGGACTGGCGAGCTGAACGCGGCGAAGTTCCATCAGGTTTCCCTCCTCGGGGATTGCGGCAAGATCCCGGCGTCGGGCCGGGCTTAGTTGTCCTCCAGGTTCACGACCAGCAGCTTGGGCTCGGTCATTTCCTCGATGGCGTATTTCAAACCCTCGCGCCCGAAGCCGGATCGCTTGACGCCGCCGTAGGGCATGTGGTCCACCCGCCAGCGGTTGGTGTCGTTGACAATCAGGCCGCCGACTTCGATGTCGCGGTAGGCGCGTTCGATGATGCGGATGTCGTTGGTGAAGATACCCGCCTGCAGGCCGTAGTCGGAGTCGTTGACCAGGTCGATGGCCTCATCGATCGAGTCGTAGGCGATGACGGCGATGACGGGGCCGAACACCTCGTCGCGCACGATGCGCATGCCGTTGTCGGCGTTGGCGACGATGGTGGGTTCGATGAAGGGGCCGTCGGCGCTGCCGCCGGTGACCACGGTGGCGCCGGCCGCCTGGGCCTCGTCGAGCCAAGACATGATCCGGATCACCGCGTCGGCGTCGATCATGGGGCAGAGGGTGGTTTCGAGGTCGTTGGGGTCGCCTGGCTTGAGGTCGTCGAGCAGCGGCAGGACGGCGTTGACGAAGTCGTCGTGGACGTCGCGGTGGACGTAGACGCGCTGGACGGAGATGCAGTTCTGGCCGCTGTAGAGGAAGCCGCCGAAGGGGATGCGGGCGGCGACGGCGTCGATATCGACGTCGTTGTGGACGATGAGCGCGCCGTTGCCGCCGAGTTCCAGGGTGACGCGCTTGAGGCCGGCGTTGGCCTTGATGCCCCAGCCGACTTCGGCGCTGCCGGTGAAGGTGACGACCTTGAAACGGTCGTCGCGGACCAGGGATTCGGCCTGGGCGCCGGCCATGGGGAGAACTGAGACCGAGCCATCGGGGAAGCCGGCTTCGCGGGCCAGTTCGGCCAGGCTGAGGGTGGTCAGCGGGGTTTTGCTGGCGGGCTTGATGACGATGCTGTTGCCGGCGGCGAAGGCGGGGCCGAGCTTGTGGGCGGCCAGCAGCAGCGGGAAGTTGAACGGGGTGATGCCCAGGATGGGGCCGATGGGGAAGCGCTGGACGCGGCCGGTGCGGTCGACGCCGGTGGGGACGGCGTCGAGGGTGAGGATTTCGCCGGGGATGCGCAGGGCCTCCTCAGCGGCGCAGTGGAGGGTGGCGACGGTGCGGTCGATTTCGCCGTGGGCCTCGCTGCGGAGCTTGCCGGTTTCGTCGATGTCCTCGGCGATGAGGCGCTCGCGGTTGGCCTCGACCAGGTCGGCGAGGCGGTGGAGCAACTCGGCTCGGCGGTGGGCGGGGATGGCGCGGGTGACGTTGTGGAAGGTGTCGACGGCGAGCTGGACGGCTTGCTCGGCGACCTCGGGGGTGGCGCGGTGGACGACGGCGGCGACGGTGTCGTCGTAGGGGCGGCGGACTTCCAGGAGGTCGCCGGTTTGGACGGGCCGGCCGCCCAGAATCAGGGCGCGTTCAGCCACGGGGGCGGTGGTTGCGACGGCCATCAGCACATCCTTCGCGGGCATTCGGAGTTCGAGGTGTGAGTGTAACGGTCGGGCGGGGCGGGGCCGGGTGGCGAGGGTGGGGTGGGAGGGTCGATTCGGAGGGGTCCGGGGGGTGTTGAGAAGGGCGCCTCGCGCGCAATAAGAGTTTTTTCCAAAAAACTCTTGAGGGCGGGGGGCGTCGGTTTTGGGGTGAATTTGGGCGGTTTGGCGGGTGCTGCCGACAGTGCGATCGGGGCGTGTTTCCGGGGCTGCGGATGGGGCGCGGCGCGGCGTGGATGCATGGCGGGCTGGGACAGGGCTGCCGTGGCTGGGTGCAAGGTAGGCCCATTCGACAGGCTCAGGGCAGGCGGCGGGGTGGTCGGCCACCCGACGGCTCGACCGGACCGGCGCCTGGGGGCCGGGGTTGGGGACTTGGAGTTGCGTGCTCATGGAGTCTATGGTACTCTATTCGAGTACCGATGGCAAGTAACAAGTGAATCGCCGGGGCGCCGGTTCCGTACCCGACACGGAACCGGGTCTCGCTGAGGGTCTACCGAGCCGCGGGCGAATAGCCGGGGCTGAGCGTTCGCCTGGGTTCGGAGAGTGCTGGGGCAGCCTCACTCTCACCAGGAGGTATTTGGGCGCCCTTGGTTGCCCATGTTGTCACTAGTGGTACACATGGAGGCTTGCGGCAGCCATATTGTCGGCAAGCGAACATATGGATGGCGGAGGTGTCGAGGTGGACGGCAGGGGGAGATCGGCTGGGGATTGAGCGAGGTGGGCGTGGGTTGAAACCTGATACGTATCGGGTTACAATCCGGGGATGATCGTGCGGTTCCGCCATAAAGGGCTGTGGCGGCTGTATGAGCGAGGGGATCGGCGGTTTGTGCCGGCGCGGCGCGTCGGCAAGATCGAACGGATCCTGGCGCGGCTGGATGTGGCGTCGGAGCCGGCGGACATGAACCTGCCGGGGTTCCGGCTGCATCCGCTGCGCGGCAACCTGGCCGGGTTCTGGTCCGTCAGCGTTTCGGGGAACTGGCGCATCATCTTCCGCTTCGAGGCGGACAATGTTCGCGACGTGGACCTGGTGGACTACCACTAGCGTCCGAGACCTGAGGGAGATTGCGATGCCTATGCACAACCCGCCCCATCCAGGGGCGTCGGTTCGCTATGACTGCCTAGAACCGCTGGGCCTGAGCGTGACGGACGGGGCGCGGGTGCTGGGGGTGAGCCGAAAGCAGTTGTCGGCGCTGGTGAATGGTCGGGCGGGGATTTCGCCGGAGATGGCGATTCGGCTGGACAAGGCGTTCGGCGGCGGCGCCAGCACCTGGTATCAGTTGCAGGCGGCCTATGACATGGCGCAGGTGATGCGGAGGGCCGGGGAGATTCAGGTGGATGTGCCGGAGGCGGTGCTGGCGTTTCGTGAGCGGGCGGGGCGGTATGAGGTAAGCGAGGAATGAGTTGAGAGGAGTGAGCGTTGAGAGAAGAGGCGGAGGGGAGAAGAGGAAGACGGGCAGGGTCGGGGTTGGTTGCCTGAAAGAGGCCGGTTTGAAACGCGGCCCCTACGAAAGATGGGGGTGGGTCGCGGGTGGGTTAGGGGGTGTTGGGTTCGAGGATTTGGAGGTAGGGGGTGTAGCGGTAGACGCGGTTGCGGCGGTCGCCGGTGATTTCTTCGAGGATG
>DAOUJT010000214.1:0-17653 GCA_034422315.1 Chloroflexota bacterium
GCTCCGGCGGCGACGCGTTCCAGCACCACGATCGCGAGGCAATACGAGAGCGCGAATGCCGGCTTCCAAATGTTCGGTGGTACGCCTTGCTGTTCTGAACCCCACGGCAGTTCGACGGCAGGCCAGTACATCTCGGCGAGCGCCGCTCGAACGCCAGCCACCGGCACGTCGACGGGAATTGGGAACTTCAGCAGGAACGGTTGCTCGCCAAACACCAGTGTCCAGGCACCGGGAGCAAGGAGCAGCGGCATAACGGCCAGGGTTCCTGCCCACGATCCCCGACGCAGGAGCAGTGAGCCGGTCAGCAGAATCAATGAGGTCCAGGCGTAGGCGCCGAGCAACTCCGTCGTGAATGCCAGATCCGGTCCGGCTGGCGGGGTCAGCAGCCCGACCAGCAGATCGATGCCGTGGTGGTAGGCGAGTTCCAGGTCCGGGCTCCATCCCAGCGTTAGCGGCCAGCCGCCAGCCCGGATCGTTGCGGGCATCATGGTGTGGAGAATGTGATCCGGAATGATCAGCAGTTGGCGGCTGGCCAGCGCGATCCAGAAGATCGCGGTGCCGGCAAGGCCGAAGCCAGCAAGCGTCCGCGGTGAAACCCATAGGTCTTGGCGCTGGCGCCAGGCCAGACCAGCGCCGAGACCCAGCACCACAACCCATCCCGCCAAAGCTCCAGCCAGACCAGGAAATACGTGCAGAACGAAATTGACGATCAGCCCCCACAGCGCCAGCCCAATCACCAGCCCCTGGGCCAGAGCAAGCCTGTCGTCGGTTTGCCGCAGAGCAGACCGGGCTACCACGTAACCCAGGGCGGCCAGCGATAACAACTCTGCGGCCAGGATAAGTAGGCCCGGAACCACTCCTGGGTCGACGGTCACTTGTTTGAATCCGGAATGGGCGAGCAAGCCTCGAATCTATTGCGGCCGTCAAGTTGCTGGATTGAATCTGACCTCAAAATCCCGTTGTTGCTTGGGTGCGAGGGATCAATGGACTGCTGCGCGCCGTGTGTCTCCGACGGCGACCGATCAGAACCGCTCATTAGGCTCTCCAATGGAGCCTGAGGACGGTGTAACTGCAAGCTCGCCTTCGTAGACGTGAAACGAGACCTTGCCAGTCTGAGAAATCACGAATCTGACTGCCGGAATGAATGCTGTAAGGCGGTAGTCGTCTCGTAGCCGTACGCCCAGTAACCAAGCACCCGGGTTCAGCTTCGAGGCGGCAGACGGAAGGAAAGTGCGATTGCCATCTTGATCGCGAAGAGCAAGCGTTGCTGTGCCTGGGTCAAACTCATAGTGACGAATAATCGTGTCGGACTGCGGAGCGATCTGACCGGCGAACCACTGGGGTGCTTTGTCGATCGGCCAGGTTCTTGGAATGGCCCATGGCGAGTCGTCAACCGGCACGACCACCCAGTCCTGTCCCGTCCATCCACCGCCACCATCATTGGATAGTGTCGCCGTAAAGGCGAGCCGCTGGTCAGTCGTGCTCGAGTCCGACAGCTGGACGCGGAAGGATCGGGGGGAGTGAGGCGAGACGGGCGCCACGCTTCCAGACGGCGAGAAGAGGGCGACGTCTTCGTTCCACCAAACGGGACCGCGTCTGTTCGGGGCAAACATCGACGGCGCGAGACGGGACGATGCCAGCACCAGGTCGGGCGTTTGCGCTCCTAGAGGTTCGGTCTGAATGCTGACGCGCAAGTGGTTCAAGACCGTTCGGTCCTCCGACACGAGGAGATTCGTGTGCGTGAGCATCGCCATCGCACGAAAGGCATTCAGGGGGGCAAGCGCCGGCGACACATACACCTTGGCGCCCGTCGGCGCGGTTTGACGCAATGCTTCGAACGACCCCGATGACGGTGGTTCACTCAGCCTGAAAAATTCGGGCTTCACGCCGTAGAGGGAGTGAGTCCCGACACGGGCCAGAAGATCGAAGAACTCCGGATTAGCCAACCATCGCCTGGCTCTGTCTGGCAGACGGGCGACCCAGTCGTCGGTAGCGTGGAGGAATCTGACGTCCAGCCGCCTCAATGCCTCAGGCTCCAGATGGCGAATGGCGTCAAGGTACTCGGGCCCGGTGTATGGGATCAGATGGACGTACTGGCGAAACCCGGACGCGTTTGGCCGGCCCGTGGCAACGGTCATGGCATAGGGATAAGGGGACAGAACCCTGGCATCGGACTCCGTGTGATTGCGGATCCAGGCGGCAACGGGATCGGAAGGAAAGCGCAACAGGGCGTAGCGGCCCATCCACCAATACCAGTCATCAAATTCCCGCGATCCAGGCTCGGCGTTAGCCAGTTGAACGCCCCTGCTGGCGACGAGTCCAAGTTGGCGAGCCGGTGTGGCCACTGTTGGCCAAGTCACGAGAAAGAAGATCGCGGCGGCGGCGGCGAAGCGCCAGTGTGCGCGTCCTGTGGCCAGGCGCCTGCTCAGTGAGAAAAGTACTGCGAACAGCGCAAAGTTACGTGCATGTCCGTCAAGCCTCCCGATGTCGTAGGACGCGACCTCAAATCGAATGGTGAGGGCGGCGAGTAGAAACGTCGCCGAGCCCGCCGCAAGGGCAAGGATCAACCGGCTGCGGCGCTCGAGGATCGCTGCCAGCGCCGCCACTACCGCGCACCCGACTTGGAGGAGCCCAAGTCCGCCCGGGAGTGTCGTAGCAGAGATCAACGCGCTCCGGTCCCTCGGGTCTAGTGGAAAACCGAGCGACAGACCGCTAGGTGCCGATCTCTCCGTAATGATGCCAGTTATCAGTCCACCTCCGCCGAATAGGAGTACCGCGCCAAGAATGGGCCCGGCGGCTGAGCGAATGCGAGCCTCGCGAGATTCAGTGCGCGTGCGCTGCGAGCTAAATCGTCTGCTGGCTTCGATTACGACCCAGAGTGCGAGAACTACGCCGGCAACCGCCTCGTCGACAAGGCCCAGGAATCCGACCAGCCCGGCAAGCGCGAGTGTTCCCGACCAGTGTTGGCTTCGGCGACGTGAGACTCGCTCCAGCAGCACGAGCGCCAACGCATAGGCCAGAGGAAACGACGGCTTCCAGATGTTCGGCGGTACGGTGTGCTGTTCCGAGGGCCACGGCAGTTCCACTCTTGGCCAATAGAGGTCGGTAAGCGATGCGCGCAAACCAGCCTCTGGGATTCCACCGGGAACTGGAATCTGTAGCACTGATGGCTGATCACCGAACACCAGCGTCCAGGCGCCGGCGGCCAGCAGCAAGGGCATTGCCGTCAGCGTGCCTAACCACGAGCCGTGACGCAGAAGTAGCGTTCCAACGAGGAGAATCAGACTCGCCCAGACATAAGCGCCCAAAACCTCGGTGGTAAACGAGAGATCTGGACCGGTCGGCGGCGTCAGCAGACCTGCCAGTAGGTCTACCCCGTAGTGGTAGGCGAGGTTCAGGTCCGGGTTCCAGGGCAACCGTGGCGGCCAGTTTCCGGCCCTGATGGTGGCGGGAATCAATGTGTGCTGCAGGTGGTCGGGGATGATGAGCAGTTGGCGGCTGGCGAGGGCGATCCAGAAAATCGCGGTGCCGGCGAGGCCGAAGCCAGCAAGCGTCCGCGGTGAAACCCATAGGTCTTGGCGCTGGCGCCAGGCCAGACCAGCGCTGAGGCCCAGCACCACAACCCATCCCGCCAAGGCTCCGGCCAGACCAGGAAATACGTGCAGAACGAAATTGACGATCAGCCCCCACAGCGCCAGCCCAATCACCAGCCCCTGGGCCAGCGCCAGCCGGTCGTCGTCTTGCCGCAAGACCACCCGCGCCACAACGAAGCCCACGGCCGCCAACGCAAGAAGCTCTGCCGCCAGCAGCAGGAGGCCCGGAATAACGGTGGGATCAATCGTCATGCTGGGCTGGCTACCCTCTTCTTCGCGTCTCGTGATCGGGCTGTTGAGATCATTACTGCCTGGAAGCGAGCGGCGAGGCTTGCATCTCCAGGTTCCGGCACAGCGTGGCCCCCAGGGCGGCGATCCGCAGACGTTCCGGGCATGCGTTCACGGACACGCGGCGTTCGCCTGCGTAGCCCGCGAATGCCGCCGACCAGGTCTCCGTGACTCGGACCTTCAGCACCGGGATGATTGCCGCTTGCAGGTATTCGCGCTGGAGTCTGGCTACAAGGACGTACTCGGCCGGCTCCAGTGGGCTGCCTGACATCGGAAGCGCAACGAAGCCGCCGGCGGAATCGTCCGATTCCAGCTGGCCTGTTCCCGCATTGAATCGGTACCTGATCGAGGTTTCGACGACGTCTGGGGATAGCTGCCCCTCGAACCAGCGGACGCCCATCAGGGTGTATCCGTCGGACTCGAACTCGCTGGGCAACGGCCAGTCGGTTTCCTCCACGCGGACCAGCAGCCAGTCCTGGCCGGTCCACTGGCCGGGTGCATGGTTCACGAAGTGGGCGGTAAAGCTGATCCGGGCGTCTTGCTGGCTGACGTTCGAGAGCCGGACCGTGACGTAGCTCTCTGAATCTGGAGGAGGATCGACGGCGGCCGCGCGTCTAGGCCGAGTGGCGTAGGCCACCGCCGCGTGGTTCCACCATATCGGGGTGAATTCCTGCGTGCTGATGTCAAACGATAGATCTCGCTCCACGACCACGATGTCGGGCAGGCGGCCGGCCAGGTGCTCGGTTGGGATGTTGGTGAGCGAGTAATGGACGTGCGGGTCCAGCGTGCCCAGGATCCGGGCATGCGGCAGCACGGAGGCAATGCGGATTGCTGTCAGCGGGCTGGTGGGGGTTGGCACGTGCACCGTGGCGCCATCGGGCACACGGCGCCGCAACGCCTCGTACGACTGGGCGTCTGGCGCGGGAGTCAATTGCAGGAATGCCGGTTGAATCCGGTACAGCGCGTCGGGGCCATCCCGGATCAATGGCTCGAATAGATCGGGTCGCTGTAGCCACGCCCG
Organism: Chloroflexota bacterium; assembly: GCA_034422315.1. Lineage (GTDB taxonomy): Bacteria > Chloroflexota > UBA11872 > UBA11872 > UBA11872 > UBA11872. The sequence goes on from DAOUJT010000214.1 coordinate 4,903, forward strand.
CGCGCGGGCGGGCAGGCGCGCGACCCACTTGTCCGAGGCGTGGAGATACGTGAAGCCGAGACGCTGGACGGCCGAAGGTTCCAGGGAACGCACCACGTCCTCGTACTCGGCGCCCGTTATTGCGAACAGGTGAATGAGCGTGGGGAAGCCGGACGCGTTGGGGCGGCCGGTTGAGACGGTCATGTTGTGCGGGTGGGGAGAGAACACTCGCGCGTCAATCGCGGTTTGGTTGCGGATGTAGGCGGCGATTCGCTCGGAACGGAGGGGCTTAATGACTGCCCGTCCCATGACCCACTCGTTGAATTCGCGCTCGCTCTGCTGAGCGTTGGCCAGGTGCACCCCGCGACTAAGCGCCAGGGCCATGCTGCGTGTTGGCGTGACGATCGTCGGCCAGATCACGAGCGTCGCGATGCCTGTCAGGGCGGCGTAACGCCAGCGAGGCCGTAGGCGCGGAAGGCTGACGCCAAGGGCAACCAGCAACGCCAGCAGCGCGAAGTTGCGTGCGTGTCCGTCCAAACGGGTGACTTCACCTGCCGGCTCGTATTGCAGCACCAGCGCGGTCAGGAGGAATCCGCCGCTTGCAGCCGCCAGCGCCAGGACAAGGCGATTCCGCCTGGCGAGAAGCACGGCCGCCAAAGCGACGGGGAGCACGCCAAGGCCGAGGATGCCAACGCCGCCGGGCATGGGGTCAAAGGCGCCCAGCGGCCGCCGGCTCCCCGCATCTGCGTGCCATCCCAGTGACAGCTCTTTTCCTTCCGCGCCGGTCAACATACTCGTGATGACTCCACCCCCCAGAACGAGCAGGAGCACTGCCAGTAGTGGTCCAGCCGCCGCCCGCAGCACGATGCGCCTGTTCGTGGAGTCAATTGGCCGGGCGTGTATAAACCGCAACATCTCCAGACCAACCCAAAGGGCCAGTACGAGAAGAGCGACCTCTTCGGCCATCAGGCCCATGAATCCGACCAGGAACGCCAGCGGCCACCTGCGTCGCCCGATCGTGCCTTCCGTCGCGGCCACCCGTTCGAGCACGATAAAGCCCAGCGCGTAGCTGTGGACAAACGGAGGCTTCCAGATGTTCGGCGGCGATGCCTCCCCGGGCCACGTCCAGGGCAGCGAAACCGATGGCCAGTAGATCTCGCCCAGGGAGGCGCGGATTCCCGCGCCGGGGATTCCGGCGGGCGCTGCCGCCTGCAGGATGTGCGGTGCGTCGGCGTACCAGATCAATGACCACGCGCCGGCCGTTACCAGAAGCGACACGAGAATCAGGGCGCTGACGCCCGCATGTCGCATCACGGCAGTCGCGACCGCTAAGACGAACCCTGTCCAGATGAAGGCGCCGAGGACTTCGGTCGTGAATGCGAAGTCCGGGCCCACGGGCGGAGTCAATAACGCGATCAGCAGGTCCGCGCCGTAGTGGTATGGAAGGCGTTGGTCCGGAATCCACGAAAGCACCGGTGGGAACTGGCCGGCTCGAATCGTTGCCGAAATCGCCAGGTGAATGTCCTCGTCGGGAATGCTCAGCAGTTGCCGGCTAGCGAGGGCAACCCAAAGGACGCCAAGCGTGGCGAGGCTGAAGCCGGCCAGGGTGCGGGCTGACACTCGGAGCGTGTTCGTGGCGTGGCGGGCCAGGGCGGCGGCTAAGGCCAGGGTGACGACCCAGGTGGTCAGGGCGCCGGCCAGGCCCGGAATGAGGTACAGGATGAAGTTGGCCAGAAGCCCCCACAGCGCCGGCCCGATGACCAGCCCCTGGGCAAGCGCCTGGAGGGCATGGCGTTGGTGCAGGGCGACGCGGGCGACCACATAACCGACGGCGGCCAGGACGAGCAGTTGGGCGGCTAAGAGCAAGAGGCCGGGAAGGACTGAGGGATCGACGGTCATTCAGCAGCTAGGCGTCGGCACGATTCGGTGTTCTGCAGACGCACTGGACATGGATTGACCGTGATTCCGCGTCGGTCTTGGAAGGTCGTGTACGACGTACGGCCATCGTCAGTAACCGTGATTTTCAGAACTGGAGCAATTGCGGCTTGCAGGTGGTTGTGTCGCAGCCGAACTGTCAGCACGTACGTGCCTGGGATCAGGCGATCACCTGATGATGGTAGCGCCTCCAATGTCCCATGCGCGTCTTGAACGGCTAGTTGTTGGGTGTCTCCGTCGAACACGTAACTATGTCTGGAAACCTCGAAGGACGGGGCGATTTGGCCGGCAAACCACTGCGCGCCAACCAGTGCGTACCCGTCCGGGGCGTAGCCCGTGGGCAGCGACCATGGGCTGGGATCCACTTCGATCAGCAGCCAGTCCTGCCCCGTCCATCGACCAGCGGCCTGATCCATGAAAGTGACGGTGAATGCGAATCGGTTCGCGGTGCGGCGGGCATCCGAGATTCGAACGACAAAGTTGCTCTCAGGCTCAGGCGGTGGGGCGATGGCCGCGGCGTCCGGGCTCGTGGCGTAAGCGATGGCCGCGTGATTCCACCAGATGGGTGGAAAGGCGTGCGTGCTGGCGTTCATGGCGCGATCGCGGGCCACGACGACGACATCGGGTGGTGAGTCGCTTTCCGGGTCGATCGGAATCTCAGTCAGGAGATACAGGTTTGATGGGGTAACGGATCCCGAGAGCCTGGCGTGCGGAAGCGTCGCCGCGACCCGCAGCGCCGGAATGGTCTGAATCCCGGCCGAAATCTGGACGTTCGCCGAGCCTGGCACGACTCGTCGCAGGGATTCGAACGACTGCGGAGCTGGCGTGGGGCTCATTGCTAGGAACGGGGGTTCAATGCGGAAGAGCGTGTGCGTGCCATCCCGGATGACAGGTGTGAAAAGCGTTGGGTCCGCCAGCCACGCTTGGGCGCGACCGGGTAGGCCGGCAATCCAGGCGTCCGTGGCGTGGACGTAGCTGAATCGAAGCCGCCGAATCGCCGCTGGTTCGAGAAAGCGAATGGCGTCTTCGTAATCGGGGCCGGCGAAGGGAAAGAGATGGACATGGCCCGCGAAGCCAGACGCATTGGGGCGGCCGGTGAGGATGGACATCTCTATCGCATCGGGTGACAGGATGCGGGACTCGACCTTCGTGCGGTTGCGGATATGCGCGGCGATTCTCTCGGTTGCAAAGGGCGCCAAGACTTTCCGTCCCATGTGCTGGAGCGACGCGACGAACTCCGGGGGCGGCGAGGGACGGGCGTTGGAAAGCTGGATTCCGCGATCGAGGGCCCTGCCGATCTTCTGGACCGGCGTTGCGATGGTGGGCCAGATGATCAGTACGACGAGGCCGCCAGCAACGGCATAGCGCCAGCGCGGACGGAGGGCGTGCAGCCGGACGCTGAGGGCGACCAGCAACGCCAGCAGGGCGAAGTTCCGCGCGTGCCCGTCCAGCCGGCCCACGTCGAACTGAAAGGCGCTGAATCGAAGTGTCAGCGCGGCCAACATGAAAACGCTGCTACCCAGGATCAGCGCCAATGCCAGCCGCGTACGCCCGCCCAGTAGAAGCGCGGTGCCCGCGACCGGAATCGCGCCCAGACCCAGGATCCCGATTCCCCCATTCAACGGATGGAAGGTGGTGAGCATCCGGGACTCGACGATGTCCCTGGGCTCACCAAGCGACAGGTTGCCTCCGAGACCTCCGGCAAAGATGCCGGTGAGTGTTCCGCCTTCGAGTGCCAGCAAAAGCAATGCCAGTGCCGGGCCGGTGACTGAGCGCCGGATCGCGGCTAGGGGGATCATGCGTCCGGTTTTGGCTTCCGCCAGAGAGAGGCCGGCTAGGACCACCCAGAGGCCGAGTACCGTTAGGGCGACTGTTTCTTCGACAAGTCCCAGAAACCCGATCAGGAGCGCCAACGCCCCACGTGCTGACCAGCACTGTTCGCTGCGAGCCGCCGCCCGTTCCAGCACCACAAGCCCCAAGGCGTAGGCGAGGACGAATGGAGGCGTCCAGATGTTTGGCGGCGGCGTTTCGAAGTAGGGAGCCCAATCGCCGGGAAGGTTCAGCATTGGCCAGTACACGTCGGCCAGTGCTTCGCGCAGACCGGTCATCGGGACACCCGTCGCCACCGGAGCCTTTAGGAGTGGGGGTGGGGCGCCGAGGACCAGTGTCCACGTGCCGGCGGTGAGCACGAGCGGCGCGAGGATCAGCGTACCGAGCCACGAGCCGTGACTTCTCAGCGTCGTCACGACCAGCAGCGCGAAGCTGGTCCATACGTAGGCGCCCAACGCTTCCGTCGTGAGTGCCAAGTCTGGACCTGCCGGGGGCGTCAGCATCCCAATCAGCAGGTCCATTCCATAGTGATACGGCACGGAGAAGCCCGGGTTCCACGACAACTCGGGTGGATGAGTGCCGGCTCGAATAGCGGCGGATAGCGTCAGGTGGATGCCGGAGTCGGGAATGGTCAGCAGTTGCCGACCGGCCAACGCAATCCACGTCAGGGCCAGCGCCGCGGCCACAAACCCGGCCACCGTTCGCGGACGCAGTGGAAGTTTGGACGGCGCCCGCCGGGCAAGCCAGGCCCCCAGGGCCAACGTGGCGACCCAGCCGGCGACCGCTCCCGCCATCCCTGGAAGCAGGTGCAGGCCGAAGTTGACGATCAGGCCCCAGAGCGCCGGCCCGATGACGAGCCCCTGCGCCAGGGCCAGTCGGCCGTCGCTCTGCCGCAGTGCCACGCGGGCCACCACGTAGCCGACCCCTGCAAGAGCCAATAGTTCGAGCGCAAGAAACAGCAGACCCGGAACCACGTCGGCGTCGACTGTCACCGTGTCACCGCTCGTTGCCGGGTCTCCCGCAGGCTTGAATGTTTGCGGAAACGAAACGCCGATGCTTGCAGCAAAGTGACCCTTGTGAGCCGAAGCCGGCGCGGAAACTCATTCATGCAATCTGGATACGCATAGCTGTCAAAGGCGCAGGCTGCACTAGGCCAATGCGATGCGCAATTGCGCAAGTAATCGGCGCGGGCGGCCATCGCCGGACGGTAAGCCCAAGCACGGCTCGCTGTGAGTCCGTCCAGCATTCTGTCTGACCAGTGCTTATCATCCGGTGATTGGTTTCTTGGCTTCTCCGGAAGTATGGTCGACGCACACAGCCTTTCATGTCTATGACAAAGGGATTTCGAGCACCCGCTGCGCTTCCCGTGATTGAGCTTTGACGCAGGTTTCAGAATCCTTGATGGAGCTTGCTGTGGCGGTGGTCTGAAATGTGCGGAATAGCTGGGATTCTCCGACTTGGCGAGCGGAGACCTGACGATCGGGCGGCCCTCCGCGCCATGCGTGATTCGCTGATTCACCGCGGCCCTGACGGGCACGGTTCGTTTATTCGCGGCCCGGTGCGGCTCACCATGCGTCGTCTGAGCATTATCGATCTAGAGGGCGGCGATCAGCCGATGGCCAACGAGACGGACACCGTTCATGTCGTGTTCAACGGCGAGATCTACAACTTTGTGGAGTTGCGCGAATCCCTGGCTGGCCTCGGACACCGATTCCGAACGCTTTCGGATACAGAGACGATCGTCCATGCCTACGAGCAGTGGGGCGACGACTTCGTCAACCACCTCAACGGCATGTTTGCAATTGCGCTCTGGGACGAGGAGCGGGCCCGACTGGTGCTGGCGCGCGACCGAGCCGGGATCAAGCCGCTCTACTTTGCCCACATCAACGGCGTGCTGGTGTTTGGATCCGAACTCAAGGCCCTTCTGAACAGTGGTCTGGTCCCTCGTGAGTTGGACTATCAGGCTCTCGGGCAGTACCTGTCGCTGGAGTACATTCCGGCCCCCGCCAGCATTGTGCGTGGGGTGCGGAAACTTCGGCCCGGGCATGTGCTGACCGCTTCGATGGATCATGTGAGCGAGCGAGCGTATTGGGATCTGTCGCTCGCACAGTCCGAGAGCGATCCACTGCCAGGCAGCGTGGATGACCACGTCCGCGCATTCCGCGAAGTGCTGCAACGGGCTGTCGAGCAAGAAATGGTGAGCGACGTACCGATTGGCGTTCTGCTGAGTGGCGGGATCGATTCGAGTACAGTAGCGGCCTTGATGACGCGGGCCACCGGCGAGCCCGTGCAGTCCTTCTCCGTGTCGTTCACGGAGCCTTCGTTCGACGAGAGTACGTTTGCACGCCGCGTCGCCTCGCATCTCGGTACGTCGCACCACGAGCTTCGCGTCACCCCGAGCGATCTGTACGAAGTGCTGCCTACGATCCAGACCAAGGTTGACGAGCCGTTCGCCGACCCTTCAATCGTTCCCACGTATCTGGTGAGCCGGTTCGCTCGCCAACACGTCAAAGTTGCTCTTGGTGGTGACGGCGGCGATGAAATGCTGGCGGGATATTCCACCTTGCAGGCCCACAGGCTGGCGCCGATGTACCGAATTCTGCCCAGGACCTTTCGGCGCGCCGTCGTGGAACGTGCCGCCGCACGGCTTCCGGCGTCGCCGCGCTACCTGGCGTTTGACTTTCTGCTCCGCCGGTTCATCCAGGGCGCTGATGCCCCGCCCTGGCGCCGGCACCAGATGTGGACAGGTGCTCTCTACGGGGAGACCAAGTCGGCGGTGCTGCACCCGGATGTCAGGCCCACGGTCAACGACCGTGGGTTCAACACCATGCTGGCCGACACGGCGGCGGCCAGCGGCGCCGAACATCCGCTGAACCGAATTCTCTACCAGGATTTCAAGCTGTATCTTGAAGGCGACATTCTCGCCAAGACTGACCGTGCCAGCATGGCGACTTCGCTGGAGACGCGAGTTCCGCTACTTAATGCGGATGTGCTCTCACATCTGGAGCGCGTCCCCGTGGCGTTAAAGCTGCGAGGCCTGACGCGCAAGTACCTACTGCGACAGGCCGTAGCTGATCTGCTGCCCCGCAGCATCATCAGGCGACGCAAGCGTGGCTTCAGTATTCCAATTGCGGCGTGGCTCAACGAGGACCTGCGCGAACTGACCCACGAGTATCTGAACGAGTCCCGGTTGCAACGTGAGGGCGTCTTCAACCCACCGGAAGTCATCCGGCTGCGTGATGAACATGCGCGGCGCGCCAGCAATCATGCCAAGAGCATCTGGACGATTCTGATGTTCCAGCTATGGCGTGAGCGCTGGCTGGACGCTGTATGAGCGCCTCGCACGACAGGCGAACCGCCGCATCGGGTCCAGGCCACGGCTCGCAGTCGGGGCTCGAGACGATGACCCGCGAGCTAATGCATGCTTCGAGATACCATGCGTGGATGTTCAGCCAGATCGAGGATTTTGTCGGATCGCGTGTTCTGGAAGTCGGTGCTGGCAGCGGTAACTTGACACAGTTTCTTACCTCGAAAGCTGAAGTAACGGCGCTTGATGCGTCGCGTACGGCCCTTGATGTTGCTGTTGATCGGCTGGGCATCTGTGGTCTGGACACCGTCGTTGCTGACATAACCGATCCCAGAGCTACTGCTGAGTTGAAGAGCCGAAAGTTTGACACTATTGTAAGTTCGAATGTAATTGAGCATATCCAGCACGATCATTTAGCCCTGTCCAACATGCACGAAATCCTCCGATCAACCTGCGGTCATGTGCTGCTCATCGTGCCCGCGCACCAGCGGATCTTTGGGTCGCTTGATCGCGCGGCCGGCCACTATCGGCGATACTCGCGGTCTGCTTTGACCGCAAAACTGCGCGCCACGGGTTTTCTGGTCCACAGGGCTCGGTACGTGAACATTCTTGGCGCGATTGCTTGGTATATCAACGGGTCAATCCTTCAGACTGATGACCTCAATGCCCGATCCGTAAATGTCCAGGCCAATCTCTTCGACCGAATCGCGGTACCCGGGCTTAGACGTTTGGAGTCCATTGTCGATCCTCCGTTTGGACAATCATTGGTCGTGGTCGGACAGGCTTGTTGATGTCCATCAGGACTACTGGTGGAGCCAAGGGCGACGGCTATGATTGAGGGCGTTTCGCTTGTTATTCCGGCATACAACGAAGAGGGTGCAGTTCGTAACGTCGTGCTTGAGTTTCGCACGGTGCTGGAGACTGTCGGGATTCCATTTGAAATCCTCGTCGTCAATGATGGGTCTACCGACGGCACTGCTTGCCAGGCTGCGAAAGCCGGCGCGAAGATCCTGGAATCACCCCAGAATCTGGGTTATGGGCTCGCGCTTCGTCGTGGCATCGTGGCCGCACGATACTCGTACGTGTTGATTTGCGATGCGGATGGGACCTATCCCGCATCATCTGTTCCTGAACTGATACGTCTCGCCGAGCATTTTGACATGGTGGTGGCGGCGCGCACAGGGCATCACTTTCGGGGCCGGGGGATGCGAGCTTTGGCCCGCAGTGGCCTCCGCATGTTTTCTAGCTTTGTTGTTGGTCAGCGGGTTCCCGACGTTAACTCGGGATTACGGATCTTTCGAAAGGCCGAATGTTTGCGCTATTTTGGAATCCTGAGCCCGGGATTCAGTTTTACGACTGGATTGACATTGGCCATGATTAGCGATGCTCGGTCGGTTGCCTTCATACCAATTGACTACGGCGCTCGTGTCGGACAGTCGAAAGTCCGGTTCATCCGTGACACCTTGCGAATAACACAAGTTCTCATACAGACTATAGTCCGTCATAATCCCATCAAATTGTTCGTGGTAATCACGTCCGTCATCTGGTTGCTAGGGCTCATGGCGGCCATCGCCTGGATAGTCCTTGGTGTCACGGCTATTGGACTCGTAGCTGCGGCGGCCGTCTTGACTGGCGTGCAGGTGTTTAGCGTTGGCCTTCTTGCTGAAGCTGTTCGTGTGCGTCGGAAAGCCTAGGCATCGTCAAGTGACGGAGCTTAGATGAACCCATAGCTTTCCTATCGGAGCTTCAGCACCTGCCGTCACGGCCACCGCGACGGCGATTAGTACGAGCAACAGCGTGATCGTGGCCTCTGTCCGCTGTCTGACAGTCAGTATTCGAGCTGCCAGGATGCTGACTTGCAGCACGAGCAGGAATCCAAGACTACCAAGAGCGGCCATGAGAGTCACAATGACCCAGGCAGGAGGACCTTTAGCCCGTTCGGCGGCCAGCACGGCGGGGCTGATCGCCGCTTCCAACCACGCGATTGGCTTAGGGAATATCGGGTCGCGATACAGTTTGAAGCGCAGGTCCTGGTCCGGCGTCTCCAGCCGGTCACGCTCAAGCAGTTCACCATGCGCGTACAAGTCGCCACCGAAATACGCATAGTGCAAGCTTGACTCTGGTGAGCTGATGACCGACTCTAGTCGAAGGTATACCATGTCGTTTTTCGAGATATGATCTGGATCAAACACTAGTCGCACTTGCCAGTTGTGGCTGGATCTATTGAAGACGGCAGTGCCAGTCAATATGTCAGTGTTGCTATTGATGTCACGCTTGAGTTCAAACTGAACGTTTACAGTATCGCCCGTCTTGACCTGTGTTCGAGCCCAGATATCAATGCGAGACAAATCGTCGGATGGAGCAGTAAATGTCTGGCCTTTTACACCACTTAAGACTTGCGTATACAAAGGTTCATAAATCTCGGGAAAGTTGTAGACGGGGATGTGAACCGGTTGAGCTGCGATGATCGTCAGCCACACCACCGATGTCAAGCTTGCAACCAAGAAAGCAAGACGCCGAATATGCAGGCGTATCAACCGACACAGCGCGTCTAGGTTAATTGTTGACATCTGGAAGAATAGCATGAATGAAGTAGGCACTATTGGCTGCCAGCATCACAGGTATCGTCATCAGCAAAGCAGCCTCGAATCGTCCCTTCCATGCCGTGATAGATGACAGTCCCGTGATGACCAGAACGAGAAATGCTAGGAGTGTTGGAAACACATATCTTCCATGCAACGCAACGTCGACGGTGTAACTAGTCCAGAAGCTGACAGTCCACAATCCAAGATGCATAGACGCCATGACAGCGAGGATGGGAAAACTGATCCCAGGTCTTTTGCTGCGAATCTGTCTGACGACGCCGACAATCAATCCCAGCGCGGCAACGAGCGTCAGGCCACTGAGCGCTAGGTATGCAGCGCCGGGAAGTTTGAGCCGGTGCTGTCCGTATCCGGCCCAGAATGTGACAAAGTTCTCGGCGATCCAGTTTGAATCTTCCACAAACTCGGCTGGACTCTGCCCACGGCTACGCGGTGGAACCGGAGCACCGCCGCTGGCATCGATTGCAGCTTGCGTAACGGCCACGCCTATAGGATCACCATAAAGTATCCAATTCCTGAGATACCACCACGATGCAATGACGGCGGCGATTATGAAAATCGAGATAGCAGCTTGAATGAAACGTGTCGGTTGCCTTGCGAAATGCCATGTCAGAGCAAACGCTGTTGCTGGAAATATGAGAAAGCCCGTGTACTTATGAAGACCAACCATGCCCAGTGAAATTCCAAGCAATATAATGTCACGAAAGACAAATCCAGACTGTAAAGCTCGCACGAGAGCGTAAGTCGCGATCGTGCTGAACGCGATAGCAGGCGCATCGTTTGTGTAGTAGGAATGAACGAATGTGAACATCGGAATCGTCGACATAACGGCAATCCCGAGAATTGGGGCGATGGGAATATTCGGGAAAAGTCGACAAAGAGTGAGAAAGCTGATCCACAACGTGACAGGGTATAACGCGACCATGAACAGGCGCGCAACGTGGATATTGAATGCATAGTCATCGGATCCAATCATCGCTATCGTGATGGCAACGGGAATGGCGAATGCGTTTGGAGTGATTTCGTGTGCAACTTGAGCGCGTACGGGTAGGCCGGAGAATCTGCCGTCCGGATATCCTTTGAACTCGGCCAAGGCGCCCGTGCGCACCATGGTATTGACAGTGCCGAAGTGCGCGTGTTCGTCTGGTCCTCCACCTCCGGGCTGTCCCACAAAAGACCAGAGGAGCGCGTTGAGCGTCGCCACGGTAATGAGCGCTAACGCAAGGCGCTTCTGGGTCGTCGCACGTGTCAGAGGAGAGAGGTACATAGGCTATTCGGGGTACGCAGAACCAATCCTGTGCGAGGGCGTGGATGACCTGACTGTGGTGCGGACGTATAAGTCAGGCCGCCAACCATCCCCCGTCCACCGGGATAACTTGCCCGGTGATGTAGGCCGAAGCTTCGGAAGCGAGGAAGACGGCCGTGCCCGCCATATCGCTGGGCTCCCCGTGCCTCCCCTGGGGAATGCGGCTCATCAGCCACGTGCGCGTCACAGGGTCCTCAAAGCGTGGGCGCGTGAGCTCCGTAAACACGTAGCCCGGGGCGATGGCGTTGACGGTGATGCCGCTCTGCGCGAACTCCACAGCCAGCGCCTTGGTGAGTTGAGCCACGCCACCCTTTGTCGCGCCGTACACCGAAACTTGGGCAAAACCCAGAAACGAGGTCAGCGAGGCCGTGTTGATAATCCGCCCGTAGCCTCGCGGCTCCATCAGCCGGATCCCATGCTGACAGGCGAAGAACAGGCTGCGCAGATTTAAGTCGGCAACCTGATCCCAGTCGGCCGGCGTAATGTCCAACAGCGGCTTGCGGAAGCCGGTTCCGGCGTTATTGAACAGGATGTCCAGCTTTCCGAACTCGGCTTCCACCGAGCCGAAGACGCCGGCCAGTGCATCCAGGTCGGCCAGGTCCGCCGGCAGCGCCAGCGCCTGGCGCCCCAGCTTCCGCACCTCGTCGCATACCTCGTCCAACTGATCGGCGGAGCGGGCGGAGACAGCCACGTCGGCGCCGGCTGCCGCGAGTCCCAACGCGATCGCCCGTCCGATGCCGCGGCCGGCGCCAGTCACTAGCGACACGTGGCCGGTCAGGTCAAAGGGGCTCTCGGTCGGTGCGTCAGGCATTTGGGGCGTCTCGTGCGAGCTTCGCGCTGACCATATTAGGCAACAGCGCGGCTCAAGCGGGCGATGTCCACAGTGTGGCTGGCCGCCCGATCGGGCAGCCGGCATCTGCTTGGCTCGCCTTGCGCCGCGGCGTTCCGCACAATGGGCCACGGTGCCCCTTCATGAGTTGCCCGCATGTCCCTGCTTGCGCCTGGAGACACGGCCCCCGACTTCACCCTCAGCGCCACCGACGGATCGCAAGTCACGCTTTCGGAACTGCGCGGCCAGCGGATCCTGCTCTATTTCTACCCGCGCGACGACACCCCCGGCTGCACCATTGAGGCGTGCGGCTTCCGCGACAATCTGGATCAGCTGGCCGCTCGCGGCGTCACCGTCTATGGCATCAACGATGACGACGTCGACTCGCACCAGCGCTTCACGGCCAAGTACGACTTGAACTTTCCGCTCTTGGCGGACACCGATCACGGGGTAATTGAGGCGTACGGCGCGTGGGTGCGCAAGCAGATTCGAGGCCGCGGCGTCATGTGTGCCGATCGAGTGACCTATCTCATCGATCCCAACGGCGACGTGGAACACGTGTGGCCGGCCGTGGATCCCAGCGTCCACGTGGACGAGATCGTCGCCCTGCTGGACGCAACGGCCTAGACCCCATCCGCCCAACGCGCGCCAGCGTCATCCCGCTCGGCGAACAGGGTACGATCAGCAAGCACCGGTCACGGCTTCACTGCCGGCCCACATAGCTCAGTCGGTAGAGCGCGTTCTTGGTAAGAACGAGGTCTCCGGTTCAAGTCCGGATGTGGGCTCCCATCAGATCTAGCGGGAGTGGGAGACGTTTCTCGCCATCGGTGAGGCGGCATCAGGGCCGGTCACAGCGCGCCGTCACACCCTGCGTTCGCTGTGCAGTTCACGCACTGAAACGCCACGCCGATCCGTCACTCGCCCGTCAGGCTGTCGACGCGCCATGGCCCGTATCCATCAGA
>DAOUJT010000215.1:0-9911 GCA_034422315.1 Chloroflexota bacterium
TTCATTAGTGAGCGCGGTATTCCCGCCGTCTTCATTGAGTCGTCGGTGCCTGATCAGGGCGTCCAGGCCGTCATCGAGGCCGCCGCCGCCCGCGGACACACCGTGACCATCGGCGGCGAGATCTTTTCCGACGCCATGGGACCGGAGGGAACCGAGGAAGGCACCTACCTCGGCATGATCCGCCACAACATCGACACCATCGTCGAGGCCCTGGCCGGGACATGACCGCCTGGCTGCGCACCGGCGAGCCGTTCGCCGTCCAGGCCACCGACCTCACGCTGGCCTATCAGCAGCGCCCGGTCCTGTGGGACGTCGACCTGGACGTTCCCCAGGGTGTGCTGATGGCCATCGTCGGTCCCAACGGCGCGGGCAAGACCACCCTGCTGCGCACCGTGCTCGGCCTGCTCCGGCCGGCCGCCGGCGAAGTGCGTGTGTTCGGCCGTCCCTACGCCGAACAGCGCCGGCTGGTGGCCTACGTGCCCCAGCGCGGCAGCGTGGATTGGGATTTCCCGACGACCGCGCTGGATATCGTCACGATGGGCACCTACGGCGGCCTGGGCTGGGTGAAGCGCCCCGGCCCGGCCGAGCGCTCCCGCGCCACCGCCGCCCTGGCCCAGGTCGGCATGCAGGCCTACGCCAACCGCCAGATCAGCCAGCTTTCCGGCGGCCAGCAACAGCGGGTCTTTCTGGCGCGCGCGCTCGTGCAGGACGCCCAGGTCTACCTGATGGACGAACCCTTCCAGGGCGTCGACGCCACCACCGAACGCGCCATCGTCGACCTGCTCCGTGCCCTCCGCGCCGATGGCAAGACGGTCGTGGCCGTGCATCACGACCTGCAAACCGTCGCCGAATACTTCGACCAGGTCACCCTCCTGAACGTGCGGCGCATCGCCGCCGGACCTGTCGAAGAGGTGTTCACCGAGGAAAACCTGCGTCTCACCTACGGCGGACGCGTGGCGGGTATCGGCGGCCGCACCAACGGAACCGGACACGAGGCGCATCTGTGAGCGCCGCTCCCCGGCGCGGATAGGGACGCGACCTCGGTGGACGTCCTGAGCGATCTGTTCCTCGACTACACCCTGCGAACCGTCGCGCTTGGCTCCGCCGCCCTCGGAATCGTCAGTGGCGCCCTCGGCGCCTTTGCCGTACTCCGCCGCCAGGCCCTGCTCGGCGACGCCATGTCGCACGCCGCGCTGCCCGGCGTCGCTCTTGCCTTCCTCGTCACCGGCAGCCGCGCGCCCCTGGTTCTGATGATCGGCGCGGCCCTCACAGGCTGGCTGGCGGCGGTGGCCATCGTGTACATCGTCCGCGCGTCCCGCATAAACACCGACACCGCCATGGCCCTCATGCTCAGCGTCTTCTTCGGCGCCGGGTTGGTGGTGCTCACCTTCATCCAGCGTCAGCCGGCGGCGGGCAAAGCGGGCCTCGACAAGTTCCTCTTCGGGCAGGCGGCCGCCATGCTCGAAAGCGACGTCATCACCATGGCATCGGTCGGCGCCGTCGGACTGCTCGGGGTGCTGGTGCTCTGGAAAGAGTTCAAGCTGCTGAGCTTCGACCCGGACTTCGCCGCGTCGCTCGGAATGCCCACCCGCCGCCTGGACATCCTCCTCACCAGCCTCCTCGTCATCGCCATCGTGGTCGGTCTCAAGACGGTCGGCGTGGTCCTGATGAGCGCGATGGTCGTGGCCCCTGGCGCCGCCGCTCGCCAGTGGACCAACCGCCTCGGGGTCATGGTCACGCTCTCCGCGCTCTTCGGCGCTGCGGCCGGCGTGCTGGGAGCGCTGCTGAGCACCACGGCAGAGACCTCCACGGGTCCCACCATCGTGCTGGTCGCCACCGGCCTGGTTGTCGTGTCCCTCCTGTTCGCGCCGGCGCGCGGCCTGGTGTGGGCCCGCGTGCGCGCCTGGCGCAGCCAGCGAATCCTGGCGTTCGAAGCCGTGATGTCCGACCTGGCGGCGCTCGCGGCGCAACACAGCTCGGACGCCACCCGTCCGCATGACGTGGCTGCCCTGCATGCGGTCCGTGGTCGCGCCCTCGTGGATCGCGCACTCAGCGAACTCGCCGCCGATGGTCTGGCCCGGCGGCACGATGGCGGCGGCTGGTCGCTGACTCCCCGCGGCCTGGCCGAAGCCGACCGGCTGGCCCGGCTGCGGCGCGCGCCGTCTGACCATCTATGACCTCGGCCCAGATCGACGTCCTGCTCGTGGCCGTTGTCGTTGCCGCCGCCTGCGCGATCCCCGGCACGTTCCTGGTGCTCCGCCGCATGGCCATGATGAGCGACGCCATCAGCCACACCGTGCTGCTGGGCATCGTGCTGGCCTTCTTTGTCGTCGCCGACCTCAACTCGCCCATCCTCATCCTCGGCGCCGCCCTGGTCGGACTGCTGACGGTCGTACTCGTCGAGGCGCTGAGCCGAACCGGCCTGGTTCGCGAAGACACCGCCATCGGCCTCGTCTTCCCTGCTCTCTTTTCCATCGCCGTGATCCTGATCTCCAGCCTCGCCGGCAACGTCCACCTGGACAGCGACGCGGTCCTGCTTGGGGAGATCGCCTTCGCCCCCTTCAACCGCTTCGCGCCCTTCGGCGTCGATCTGGGACCCATCGCGCTTTGGGTCATGGGCGCCATCCTGCTCGTCAACCTTGCCGGCACGGCCCTCTTCTTCAAGGAGCTCAAGCTGGCCACCTTCGACCCCGCCCTGGCCGCCGCGCTCGGCTTCTCGCCGGCCCTCGTCCACTACGGCCTCATGGCCGTCGTATCGGTCACCGCCGTCGGCGCCTTCGACGCCGTCGGATCGATCCTCGTCGTCGCGCTCATGATCGGCCCGCCCGCCGCCGCCTACCTGCTCACGGACCGGCTGCCCCGCATGCTCGGCCTCAGTGTCGTAATCGGCGCCGCCTCGGCCGTCGGCGGCTACTGGCTCGCCCGCCTGCTGGACGCCAACATCGCCGGGTCCATGGCCACTGTCGTCGGCATCGCCTTCATCCTGGTCCTGCTACTCGCGCCTCAGCGCGGCCTGGTCGCAACCGCGCGACGCCACCGCCGCCAGCGCTGGACCTTCGCCCGCCAGATGCTGCTCATCCACCTCGCCACCCACGAGGGCACGCCCACAGAGGCCGACGAAAGCCGCCCCGACCACATGCAACGCCACATGCGCTGGCCCCCCGACTTCTCCCACCGCGTAATCCAAACCGCCACCGATCACGGCCTCATCGTCCTCAAAAACAACCACCTCCACCTCACCCCCCAGGGCCGCCACGCCGCCCGCCAAGCCGCCCTCCGCTAGGACGTCCGCGCCAGCAGCTGCAATCGGGCCGAGGGTTCAGCCCGCCCTATGCCTCCCTGATAAACACGCTGTCGCTGACCGTCTGACTGAGCGTCACCTCATCAGCCCCAATCCGCACCACCAGCGGCCCGTCAAAGGGCAGCCGCCGCACCACGCGGGCCTGCGTGCCCGGCACGAGCCGGATTTCCGTCAGGTATTCCAGCACGGCCCGGTCGCGGTCTCGTACCCGCGCCACCACGAAATCCGTGCCATCGGCGACCCCCGTCAACTGGCGGGCATCGTCCGCCTGTAGCGCATCCAGGGCCTCATTGGGGATCGAATCCCCGTGCGGATCAGTCGTTGGATCGGAAACCTTGGCCGCGATTCGCCGCTCCATCTCTTCGGAAATCACGTGCTCCAGCCGGTCGGCCTCCTCGTGCACGTCGTTCCAGTCGTAGTCCAGGAACTCCACCAGGAACCGCTCGATCAGCCGGTGATGCCGAACCATCTCCAGCGCATGGCGCTCGCCTTCCTCGGTCAGTTGCGCGCCCTGGTAGCGCCGGTAGTCGACCAGCCCCTTCTGATGCAGACGTTGCAACGCCACCGTCACAGCGCCCTGGGTTATCTCCAGCTGATTCGCAAGTTCGCCGGTCCCCACGCGTCGCTCGTGTCCACCCGCGTCGTATAGCGCGCGCAGATAGTCCTGATCGCTGGCCGAAATTCGTGGCTCTGGCATCGGCATTTGAATATAGCGAGGGCCGCAACCTAACAGGTTGGCGAGGCTCTCAGACTGGCTAGACTGCCAATGTGGACAGTCTCACCCCCTCCGGTCAATCCCAAGGGCGACGCGCCCGCGCGCTTCCAAGACGAACGCTGCTCGGGGCGCTGGCTATAGGGACCCCGGCGTTGGCCGGTTTCCTCTCGGCTTGCGGCGAGCCGCCGATCAACCCCCAGATCAGCGTCCTCCTGGCCGTCAACGAAATGCTGCCCGGCCCCCACCGCTTTCCCTTCGTCCTGGTGGACGGCGATGGCGGCGCCGTCACCGGTGCGAACATCGATGTGCGTTTCGTGCGCCTGATCGGGGAACGCGACGAGTTCCGCTTCGAAGCGCCAGCCCGGGAACTCATCGCCGGCGCCAGCTACGACCACGTACACGAAGACGGCACGGTCCATGTTCACGACGCGTCCCGCTCGTACTACCTCGTCTCCGACCTCACCTTCGAGGAAGGCCTGTGGCGCGCCGACCTGGTCGTCCAACCGGTCTCCGGCTCGGCCTACGCAGCCTCCACCGCCTTCCAGGTCGGCCGGCGCACCTCGGCCCCTCAGGTTGGTGACTCGGCGCCAGCCTTTGCCAACCCCACAAGCCAGGACGTACCGGACCTTCAGACCCTGACCACCGCCGACCCGCCCCTCCCGGCCCTCTATGCCCACTCGGTTGCCGAGACCCTGTCCCGCGCCGAGCCTCTGGTCGTGGCTTTCAGCACCCCCGGCTACTGCACCACGGCAATGTGCGGGCCGGTCACGGCGGTTGTGGGCGCCTTGTCGCAGGACCTAGGCGACCGCGTGCGCTTCATTCACCTGGAACCGTTTGATCTGAACGTCGCCCGTACCGAGGGCCGACTCGTGTGGGCCGACGCCGCGCGCGAGTGGAACCTCGAAACCGAACCCTGGGTCTTCGTGATCGACGCATCCGGCCGCGTGGCCGCCCGCTTCGAAGGCCTGGTCGGCGCCGCCGAACTCCAACCCGCCATCGCCGCCGTGGCTGGGCCGCCGCTGCGTTGATGCAACGCTTCGTGCGCTTCCTGCCGGCGCTGATCCTGCTGGCGGCCACGGCAACGCCCGCCCTGGCCCACGGCGGCGACCTCGTCTACACCGGCGCCACCGGCCCCTACCAGGTCCGCGCCTTCGCCAACTGGGCCGAGGGCTGGCTCGACTACTCCGTCGACCTCCGCAACGTCTCCACCGGCGCGCGCATCCCCGGCGCCCAGGTCCGCGTGACCGTTTTCGAGAACGGCGTCGAAATCGCCCAATACACGGCCTTCGAGTCCGGCGCCGTCTACGAATTCGTCGAGCCAAGCCCCGAGGAGGTCCACTGGAACCTCGTACTGGACATCTCCAGTCCCCTCGGCCCCGCCAAGCTCACCCACGCCTTGGACGTGGTGCCCACCAACTGGGTGGTGCCCAGCGTGCTGGTCATCGGCGGCTTCTTCGCCGCCGTCGCCGCCCACACCTGGACCGCCCGCCGCCGCGCCCGCGCCTAGCCTCGCGCCGCTTCCGGTAGCGTCTGGATGAAGTTGATGATGTGCCAGGTGTCCAACTCGCCGTAACGCTCGCCGAACGCCGGCATCCCCGTCCCCTCGATGCCATTGAACACAAACCCGAACAGCGCATCGTCCGGGTGTAGCGGCACGTGGATCACCAGGTCCAGCGGCGGCGGATCCAGCGTCGCCGCCAGCGGTCCGTCGCCCCGACCCGCCGGCCCATGACAGCTCACGCACTCGGCCTCGTAGATCTCCCGTCCCGCGCTGACTGACGCGTCATCCGGTGGAATCGGATTCACCGCCGACGGCACGACGCCCTGCTGCGGTCCGATGATCAGCAGCCCCGCCCCCAGCAGAATCGCCGCGAATCCAGTCCCGGTCCCCGCCTGGCGCACACGCGCCGCCCATCCCTGCCGCGCCAGCGTTGCCAGCGCCAGCACAAAGCCCATTCCGGCCAGCGCCAGCCCCCAGAACCGCACCGCCACCGCTGCATCGACCTCCGCCACGCCAATCGCCGTCGGCGACCCGATGTTCAGCCGCACCGGCACCCGCGCATCGAACGCCCCCGGCTGTCGCACGATCGCCAGCACCTGCCACATGCCCGCCAGCGCAAAAGCGTCGGTCTCCACCGCGAACCCGCCGTCCTCGCTGCGAACCGGCCGCTCGACCGTCGTCCCCAGGTCGGTATCGAGATACCGAAGCTGCAACTCGATCTCCGCGTCCGCCGCCCGTCCGCCCTCTCGCGACACCACGTCAACTTCAAGCGTGTTCGGACCCGGCCGCCCGGGAACCACCCGCACCCGCACCCTCGAATCACCGCTCGCCCCCACACCCTCCACCGCCAGCGGCACGTCGCCGCTGACCTGCCGCGCCGGCTCCCGCTCCGTCAGAACGCCCACCACCCCAAGTACCAACGCGGCCAGCACGATCTCGGCCACCACCAGCGTCCGCAGCGACTTCGCAGCCCGCGCTCCAGCCACGCCAGCCCTCGCCAGCCGCGGCCGCGTCCACCCCAGGTTCACGCCCCCCAGCGCCAGCAGCGGCGCCACCAGCGCCAGCTTCACCAGCAGCAACAAGCCGTATTCGGTGCTCCACAGCCGCTCCGGCTCCAGCACCTGCAACCACGCGCTGTACAAGCCCGTCACCACGATCAGACCCACGGCCACCGTGGCAACTGCCGAGAAGCGCGCCGCAACTTCCGTCATCTCCGCCGCAACGGAGCCTTCGGAACGCGCATGGCGCGCCTCCCACGCCACCAGCAGCAATACCGGCAGACCGCCCACCCACGCCCCCACCGCCAGCAGGTGAATCAAGTCGGCCGCCAGCGCCGGCCCGATCTCCGTCAACGCCGCCGCATGACTCCCCAGCGAAATCGTCACCGCCATCACCATGCCCACCAGCGCCACCCCGCCCAACGCAACCGTGCCCCGCCGCTCGCCCGACGACGAACTGGCCTGATCGGCCAGCACCAGCGCCACCACCAGCGCCGCGGTCCGCGATATCCAAAGAACACCCCAGTGCCCCGCGCCAAACACGTCCCCAAATCCCGCCAGCAGCGAGTCACCGCCCAGCACCAGGATCTGCGTTCCCAGCAGTCCAATCTGACCCGCCAGGGCCAGCAACCCACCGCCCAGCAACAACAGCGCCGTGCGCCGTTCCACGATCCGACGCCGCTCCAACGCGGCCCCCCGCCGCTGCACCAGCACCTGCAACGGCCCGCCAATCAGCACCGTCACGCCCATAAAGAGCAGCCAGCGCGACACCGACGCCGCCGGACTCGACTCGATAGAGGCCACCGCCACCGCCACGTCCGCCGCCACCGGCTCGCCCACCCCAAACGCAAACGACCCGCGGATGACATGGCCGTCCACCACCGACAGCGTCCGCCACACGACCACATAGGTGCCGTCCGCCAGGTCTCCCACCGGCACCAGCATGGCCGCGTCACTCGTGGGGTCCGCCTCCGTCGGTCCCGTAGTCACTGGCTGCCCGTCGGCGTCCAGCACCTCCAGGCTGCTGTAGCCAAAGTCGATGGCCTCGCTAAACTCCGCGTACACCACCGGCGGCGCCGGATCCACCGCCGTCCCCGGGCTCGGCGACGCCCGCACCAGGTTGGCGTGCGCCCCGGCCGGCGCCACAACCAGCGCCAGCGCCGTCAGCGCCGCCAGCACAGCCAGGGCCAGCCGCCCCCGGCAGGGCCCCGGCCGTCGCCAGGGGCCGATTTCTCTATGCCGCACTACGCCGACGCAACGCGTAGATCGCCAGCCCAACGCCGGTCAGCAACCCCAGTCCACCGACCACCAGCCCCGCCACCGCAAGTGTGGTCGCCGTCGCCGACGCATCCGACGCATCCCGCGCCTGCTGCTGCGCCGCCGTGGCCACCCCGGCAATCTCGCGTGCGCTCGGCACTGGCCGCGGGAACTGCGCCTCCGTGGCCGACCGCACGTCGTCAAACGTGCCGGGACCTGAAGTAAACGTCTCGTCGACGGCCACCCCCTCAATCGTCCCCACAAACCGGAACCGGTACGGCCCTGGTGCCGTCGGGATAAACGGAGCCACGTAGCCTCCGTCCTCGCCGCGCAGCGGCGTAAGCGCCATCTGCCGGGCGACGCCCGACGCCGACATGTCCGCCGCCAGGTGCGTCACCTCCACCACCAGGCTGTTCGCCAAACCGTTCACGCCAACCTGCCCCTGCTGGCCGGCGTCCATCTGCCTGCCGCCGGACACACCGCCGTCCGGGATGTGGATCGTCGCTACCGCCGCGATAGTCTCGCCGCCGTGCGCGTACTCCTGGTGCATGTTCGTATTCAACGTCACCCGCACTTCGTTCATCCCCGGCGCCAGCTTCCCCAGGTGCAGGTACGGGCTGTAGATCCGCCCCAGCCGCACCCCATTCACGTAAACGTGCGGATGCCCTTCCCCGGCCACGTTCGGAGCATTCACCTTCGCTGGCGCAAGCGTGAACCCTTGCGGCATCACCATCAGGTTCGCCCCGCCCAACGGATCGGACTCAAGGCTGATCGCCACCGCCATCCCCGCGGGCGCCTCTACCTGCCCAACCTCTTCCGGCGCGGGAGGCATCGCTGGAACGCTGACCGAAGTCACCGCCTGCACGGGCTTCCCGTCCACCACGTATTCGCTGTGGCCATTCGTCTGCAGCGTCACCCGGACCTCGCGGTCCCCGGGCGCAACACCCTTCAAGTGGAACCACTCGCCGTAGGCCCGTCCCACCTTCTCGCCGTCCACGTAAACGTGCGCGTGCCCCTCGCCGTCCACATCCGCCTGGTTCACCCGCTCCGGCGCGAACATAAAGCCGGTGGGGATGATGTGCACGTTGATCCCGTCGATCGGATCGACCTTCGCCGTCACCTCCACCGCCATCCCCGAGGTCTCCACCGTCCCACCGTGCTCGTGACCGCCGTCGGCGGCCTGGCCCGACCCGTGATGATCTCCGCCCGCCCGCGTCACCGACAGGTACACCCCATTCGGCTGCCCTTCATAGGCCGGTTCCACCAGGAACCCGACGTCAAACGTGAAGCCATGAACTTCACGCCCCTCATGCGCCCACGCCACACCCACGGAAGCCGCAAGCACGACCCCAACCAGGGTCAGGGCCGGCAGGCTCCGCCTAAGGCGCGGCGGGCGATTCCAGATACGCATCAACAAACCTCGCAGCTACGGCGCGTCCCCGCACGGCAGTCCTTGCCGCTACAGGATTCGCGCAATTGGTCCGCGCACCCGCGTGCGCGGCTGGGAACCATCTACTGCAAGGCCAACCTGGGCGGCGGCCGCGGCGTCCCAATAGTCATGCGGCACGCCCGCCCAAGGTCCAATCGAACACGCTCGAACAGGCACACAACCAGCACAATCGCCAGCAGTGCCGGCATCACCCCCACCGGAAACGGCGATGACTGCTCTGGAAACTCACCCGTCGTGCCATCCGCCCCTGTCGCGTCCGCCTCCGGCAAGGTCCACGGCAAATGGATATGGTCGTGCCCCTCATGCCCGTGCGGCGTAACCACCCCAAGCACCGGCGCCGCACTTGTCACCAACGACGGCGCCAGCAAAGCCGCCACGGCCAGAACCAGGACTGCAGCCGCCACAACTCGCCTGAGCGTCATACAGCCAGACTATCTGAACCGAACGTGCCAGGATCCTGGCCAAGGCCAGACGCCGCATCAACGTCCCAGGGACTCCAGTCGCGTTCTCCATCGGGCAGAATCCCGCCAGGCTCTCCACCCCACATCCGCAAAGGCCAGTCCTCCTTGAGCAATCCCCCCTACGCCTTCGGCGACGACGACACCGCCGCCGAACGCCTGCGCATGCTCGCCTACATCTTCGCGCCGGAAATCAAGAGCTTCCTGGGCCGCGTGCCACCCGATCCCAGG
>DAOUJT010000216.1:0-7528 GCA_034422315.1 Chloroflexota bacterium
CGCCCTCGTCGACGCAGTCATCGACCTGCCCATCGTCCTGCCCCCTGTCGTCGGCGGCCTTGCCCTGCTCCTGCTCCTCGGCCGCCAGGGACCCGTCGGCGGTCCCTTGTCCGGCGCCGGCATCGACGTCGCCTTCACCACTGCCGCGGTCGTCCTGGCCCAGATGTTCGTCGCCGCCCCCTTCTACATCCGCGCCGCCCGCGCCGGTTTCGAGAGCGTCGACCAGCGCCTCGAAGCCGTCTCCTCCACCCTCGGCGCTCGCCCCTGGCGCACCTTCCGCCGCATCACCGTGCCGTTGGCCCTCCCCTCGCTGGCCGGCGGCGCTGTGATGGCCTGGGCCCGCGCCCTCGGCGAGTTCGGCGCCACCATCATGTTCGCCGGCAACGTCGCCGGCCGAACCCAGACCATGCCCCTCGCCATCCTCGAAGCCATGGAAGCCGACGCCAACGCCGCTATCGCCATCGCCGTCGTCCTGGCCGCCGTTGCGCTCGCCGTCCTGATCGCCTTCCGCGGACTGGCCCGCGCCGGAAGCCGCGCCCTGTGATCCAGATCGACGTCACCTGCACGCTCGGCGACTTCCGGCTCGCCCCCAGGCTCAAGGTCGGACCCGGAATCACCGTCCTCTTCGGCCAATCCGGCGCCGGCAAGACCCTTACGCTCGAAGCCATCGCCGGGCTCCTCACCCCCAACACCGGCCGCATCGCCATCCACGACCACGCCGTCTTCGACGCCACGGCCGGCCTGAACGTCCCGCCCTACGACCGCCGTCTCGGCTACGTCGTCCAGAGCTACGCGCTCTTCCCCCATCTCACCGTCGCCCAGAACGTGGCCTACGGTGTCTTTGACTTGCCCCGCAGCGAACGCGAGCACCGGGTCGATGGTCTGCTCACAACTCTCGGCATCCGGGACCTGGCCGACCGCCGCCCCGCTCAGATCTCCGGCGGCCAGGCTCAGCGCACCGCCCTCGCCCGCGCCCTGGTCCGTCGGCCCCAGGCCCTCCTCCTGGATGAACCCTTCGCCGCGCTCGACGAAGGCGTCGCCCTGACCCTCCGCCGCGAACTCCGCCGCCTCGTCCGCGACCTGGATCTGCCCGTGCTCATGGTCACCCACGACCTCACCGAGGCCAGCCACATCGGCGACCGCATCGCCGTCATGGACGCCGGACAGGTCCTGCAAATCGGCGACCGCCCCCACGTGCTTCAGCGCCCCCGCTCCGCCCGCGTCGCCCGCCTCCTCGGCATCGCCAATGTGCTCGAGGGCAAAGTCACTGGCGCCGAGAACGGGATCGCGGTCCACACCCCAATCGGCCCACTGCAAACTGCCCAAACCGGCATCACCAAAGGCCCAGTTCAGGTCGCCATCCGCGCCGACCGGATCATCCTCACCCGCCCCGACCGCCTGGACGACCGCCCCAACATCCTGGACATACAAATCACCGACGAAGCCGACTTCGGCCACTCCCGTACCCTTTACGCACGCGTCGCAAACTCGGCAACCCCCGACGTCCCCACCATCGAGATCCAGATCGCCCCTCACCCCTACCAGGTCATGGGCGTCGCCACCCGCCGCCACTGGCGCGTCCACATCCCACCCGACGCTGTCCATGTCATGAAGACCTGACATGCTGACGGCAGACGCTTCCATGCCAGCTCTATGAACTACGCTGCCGAACTCGAATTCGCCGTTGATGTCGTCCGCCGTGCCGCCGAGCCGGCCCTCGCCAACTTCCAGCGCCCCGACCTTCCCGTCTTCCCCAAGCCCGACGGCAGCATCGTCACCCAGGCCGACTATGACGTGAACGACGTCATCGTCGAGGCCATCTCCGCCGCCTACCCCAACGACGCCATCCTCTCCGAGGAAGGCCCCGACGACCCCGACCGTCTCGGCAAGTCGCGCTGCTGGATCGTCGACCCCATTGACGGCACCTCCCACTACGAGCGTGGCGACCGCGACTGGTCGATCATGCTCGCGCTAGCCGACGACGGGCGGCCCGTCGTCGGCGCCGTCAATCGGCCTGCCATGCCCGATCTCCGCTCCGGCGCCGTCGGCGCCACGCCGATCCTGGAGTCGGACGACGGGACGATTGAGCTTCAGCCGCGGCCCGTGGACGACTCACCCCTCCGCGTTCAGCACAGCTATAGCGCCGCGGCCATCACCGATGCAGCTTCCTCTGACAGCGTCACATTCACCGTCTCCTACCACGGCCTGATGAGCATGACCGTCATGCTCTCCGAGGGCATGCACGCCTTCGTCGCGGCCCGCACCTCCGGCGCCGAATGGGATCTCGCACCTCACGCCGCGATCCTGGAATCCGTCGGCGGGCTGGTCACCGATTTCAAAGGCCACCCCCAGACCTACAACACGCCCGACCCCCGCATTCGCGGCGGCGTTGTCGCGGCCGTCTCGCCCCAGGCCCACGCTCGAACCCTCGCGCTCGTTCGCGCGGCCCGCCTCAAGCCCATCCGCGATGACTAGCACCGGGGGCTCGCAACTGTCGCGCCGCTACACTTCCCGCAACCAACGCCCCGGAGCCGCGTCATGCGCCTAGCCACCGGCAACATCGGGCACGAGTCCAGCACCTTCACGCCCATTGAAACGCCGTACGAGGCCTTCTCCGAAGCCTCCCGCGGCTTCCACCGCGGCCCCGAACTCATCGAGGCCATGCGCGACACCAACACCGGCTGCGGCGGCTTCATCGACGCCGCGGCAACCCACGGCTACGAGTTGGTCCCGCTCCTCTGGACCTTCGCCGAACCCTCCGGCCCCGTCCACGCCGATGCCTGGACTCGCCTGAAGGCCGAGTTCCTGGAGCGCCTGGAAGCCGCCATGCCGGTCGACGGCGCGTTGCTGGACTTGCACGGCGCCATGGTCATTGAGGACATCGACGACGGTGAAGGCGATCTCCTGCGCGGCGTCCGCGCCATCCTCGGACCCGACCGCCCCGTCATCGTCACCCTCGACCTCCACGCCAACATCAGCGACACCATGGCCGAGCTTTCAGACGTCATCATCCCCTGCGACACCTATCCCCACGTCGACTTCCGCGAACGCGGCCGCGAAGCTGCCGACCTGATCGTGCGCACGTTACGCGGCGAGATTCGCCCCACCATGGCGGTCGAGCTGCTGCCCCTGCTCTGGGCCGGCGGCAACGTCACCGGCTTCGAACCCTTCGACGGCATCGTCGCCCGCGCCCATCAGCTCGAAGCCCAACCCGGCATCCTCACCGCCTCCGTCAACCCGGGCTTTGCCTGGGCCGATATCCCCGAAGCCGGCACCTCAGTCGTCGTGGTAACCGACGACGATCCGGCCAGGGCCCGGCGCGAGGCCAGGACCTACGCCGACTGGGTCTTCAGCCAGCGCCAGCAGTTCCTCGTCGACCTGGTCAGGTTTGACGACGCTCTTGCCGAAACCCGCTCAGCCGGACCCGGCCCAATCGTCATCGCCGACGGCCAGGACAACTCCGGCGGCGGCGCCCCCGGCGACTCGACCGGCCTGCTGCGCGCGTTCATCCAGCACGATCTCCAGGACGCGCTGGTCCTCACTATTTGCGACCCCGAAACCGTCCAACTCGCCCAGGCCGCCGGCCACGACGCCGAGGTCGAGGTCGCCATCGGCGGCAAGTCACATCCCGATCAGGGCCCACCGGTTCACGCCCGCGCTACCGTCGAACGGATGCTGAACCTTGAGTTCGTCATCCGCGGTCCGATGATGACGGGCCTCACCCAGAAATTCGGACCCACCGCTCTGCTCCGCATCGGCGGCGTTCGCGTCGCTGTCACCACCAACCGCCTGCAAATCTTCAGCCTCGAGTGCCCGCGCGCGCTCGGCCTCGAGCCAACCGCCCTCCGCTGGATCGGCGTCAAGTCCTCAAACCACTTCCGCGCCGCCTACGGCCCCATCGCCACCCAGGTCCACCGCGTCGCCTTCCCCGCCGTCCAGTCCCACGACCCCCGCGACCTCACCTACCACCGCCTCCGCCGCCCCGTCTTCCCGCTTGACGCGATCTAGCGCCGGCGCTTCACAACCCAGGCTTCCTCGCGGATTCGCCGCCTGGCTGAGGGCCTAAAGGCTCTGCCCGCAGGCGTCAAAAACCTGCGCTATGGCGTGATCCGGTCTTCCCTGGCCCGAAAACGTAAAGACTCGGTCTTCACGGTCTCCCGAGTAGTCGATCGCGCGAATCACAAGGCGTCCTGCGTTCACAAGCCCGAAAGCGATCTCCCGGTTCTGCCACTCCGGCACGAACACCGCCTGATTGTCGGTGGAGACGGCCCAGTTTCCGGTGCTGAACGTGGCGTCCTCGTTCCACCGCCACTGAACCTCAACCGTGTCTGATCGCCAGTGGGTCGACAGATATGTGAAGTCGCCAAAATCGACATAGACGTCAAGCTCTTGTGTAGCCGTTGTGCATCGAACGACCGCAAACGACTCATCGCTTCCCTGCGCGTACGTGTAGACACGCTCCTCGCCGGTCACGTCATCGCGGGAGGTCTGGATCGTCCAGCTTGAAGTCTCAGCCGGTGGCGCCGACGGCACGCCGGGTGCAACGGTCGCTGGCTGCGCGCCCGGAGCTATTGGCTCTCCAGCGCGATGGGCCGCGATCCACGCATCAACGGACTGTCTGACCAGGTCGCCGTCAATCAGGAGATTCACATTCTCCACCCGCAACTCGCCGCCCAGTTTGGCTGTGGTTACGCCGATGACCTCACCGCGCATATTGAACGCCGGACCTCCGCTGCTGCCCGGGTTGGCGGTAGCGTCGGTTTGCAGCCAACCGGTGTGACGGGCGGACAGAATCCCGCGGGTGACCGTGATGCTGCGCAGCCCCAGCGGATACCCCAGGATCACCAGATCCTCGCCAATGGCCAGGGCCGCCGACTGGCCAAAGTTCACGAACGGGTGGTTGTCACCGTCCAGCTTCAGCAGCGCCAGGTCCGCCCCCGGGTCGTCGGCCACGGTCCGCCCGGTCGCATGACGTCCGTCATGCGTTCCAACAGTCGCCATTTGGGCGCCGTTCAGCACATGACTGTTGGTGACAAAGTAGCCATCCGAAGTGACAACGAATCCGCTCCCGTTGCTGTCTCCCGCGAGGACGTAACGGACGGCGTTCTGCGATTGCCGCACCAGTTCGGAGACAGTCATCTGCGGTGCTGGTCCGCGCGGCTCCGTCGTACTCCCGCCAAATGCCCAGGCAAACACGGCTTGCACATCGGCGCGATGGTCGTTTTGACAGGCGCCCTCAGCGCCAGGGCCCGCGCCAAACACTCGCTGGTAAATGCCAACGTTATTGGAGTTGCCGAGGTGCCCCTCCACGATGTCGTTCAGTTCGACACAGGTATTTGGCCACGGGGTTTCGATGGCTGCCGACGCCTGTCCGCCGCCGAACGCCCAGGCGAACACGGCCTGCACGTCGGCGCGGTGATCGTTCTGGCAACCCTGTTCGGCGTTGGCCCCAAAAACGCGCTGGTAAATGCCGACGTTGCCGTGATTGCCCAGGTGTCGTTCGACGATGTCGTTCAGGCCGACGCAAGTGGTCGGCCACTGGGCGTACGCGGGGACTGCCTGCGACCCCAGAACCGTTAGCGCGATCAGAATCGCCGCCAGCAGCCTTAATACGGGAGCTTGCGCGACCAACGCCTGCATGGCGGACGGGCGGAAACCCATGACAGGGGACATCGAGCGTCTATCGGATTCGCGGCAAGCGCGCGGCGAAAGTAGCCCGCGCGCCTTACTTTCACAAACGGGAGAGGTCTCCTGCCCTGGCGGCCCTTGCGCGATAGCCAGCCGCTGCGGCGCGGCTGCGGTCGTCAGTGTTTGATGACTGGCGCGGGAGTCCGTTCGGCGAGCCTTCGCAAAGCCGGATAGACCTGGAAGCTACGTATGCGCGCCGGCCTGCCGGAGACGGTTCGCAATCTCCCCATGCCCGCGCCGCCGAGCCCATTCCAGCGGCGTAGCCCACGGCTTTCCGGCCAGACCCGGATCTGCCCCGCGTTCCAGCAGCAACGCCACCATGTCCGCCAGTCCGTTCCGCGCCGCCCACCCCAGCGGCGTCGATCGGTACTCCTCATCCACGGCATTGATGTCGGCGCCAAACTCCAGGAACAGGTCCAGCAGCTGGTGGCGGTTCGGATCGGGCCGTCCTCGCCCATCGCGGGCGCAGATGTTGTGGAGCGGCGTTACACGTTGCCAATCGGGCAGATTCGGGTTCATACCGTGTTCCAGCAGCACGCGTGTCATGTCAGGAGTGGCCCATAAGTAGGTCCGGCAACCGGTCACGACATCGGGCACGCGCGCACCTCGGTCCAGCAGCGGCTGCAACAGGTCGCGACGCTTGAACGAGACGGCCATGGTGAAGATACCGCCGCAGCCATGGGTGCTCACGGCATCCGGGTCCTCGTCCGCCATCGCCAGCACCGCCTCGTCATTGCCGTCCAGCAAGTGCCCGCTCGCGTCCACGCACCCGCCGTATTCTTCAAACATTCGTCGCAGCTCGGGTTCCTTGGCCATCCACGCCGCCGTGCCCGAGGACTCGATCCCGGCGTTGGGATCCGCACCCGCCTCCAACAGCATCCGGGCCATTTCCCCATCCCCACGTTGAGCCGCGTGCCAGAGTGCCCTCCCCTGCGGAGCATCCCGCCCCTCGCGCAGGTTCGGATCGACGCCGTGCGCCAAGAGCACGCGTACGACGTGAAGATGCCCTTGCCGGGCCGCTTCGCCCATTGGCTTCCCGGCCTCGTCGCCAAGCGCGAGCACGGCATTTGGGTCGGAGTCCAGGATTCGCTCCACCTCTTCGGCGTCCCCCAACGCCGCCGCCACGTCAATCGTCAACTCGGCCCCGCCGGCTAGAAGCTCGCGAACCATGTCGAAGTCACTGTGCTTCAGCGCCAGGTCGACCGGCCGTTGCCCGGCCGGCCGGTACCAGGCGTCGGGCCGGTCGCCTCCGCCGCCTGCCTGCACGGCATCGGGTGCCGCGCCTGCCTCCAGGAGCAGGCGGACGCACTGCGACTGCCGGGCTTCGACAGCCAGATGCAGCGGCGTGTTCCCCTCGTCATCCCCGAGTGCCAGCAGCGATCGGTCCGCCGCAACGAGTGCTCGTAACTTGCCGAGGTCGCCCTCCGCCGCTGCCGTGTGCACGTCGTGCGGTCCGGTGCCAAGGCCTCGCGCTGCCTGCGCCCCTTCGATGATCTCGGCTACATCTTCGTGCCCGCGGTCCCGGGCCACAGTCGCCAGCGGCTCGTGCCCATAGCGCCGATACGTCGCATCGGCGCCCAGTTCCAGTAGCGTCGCGACCACCTCGGCGTGCCCCTCGCGAACCGCGAAGTGCAGCGGCTGCGTATACCAATACTCCGCACGTACCAGGTTTGGCTCGCCTCCGGCCAGGGTCCGCACGCGGTCGACGTCGCCCTCGAGCGCGGCACAGAGCATCGACCAGATGTCAGTCGCCTCGCAGCCCCAACTCCCGGGGTTATCCCGCCACAGTGGGTCATCTGCCGACGGCGTGATCAGTTTCATGGCGCTCTCCACGCCTCGT
>DAOUJT010000217.1:0-4101 GCA_034422315.1 Chloroflexota bacterium
AGCGAGGCGGCGATCTCGGCCATGGCCGGTTCGCCGCGGGCCGAGCCGCCCACGCCCAGGTTGACGAAGTCGACGCCAAGGCTGCGAGCGATGCGGGCCGGATAGGTCGTGCCCGGCCGCACAGTGGTGCTGCCGTGGGTGATGGAGTCGCCGTAGAAGAGCAGCCGCGGACCATCCAGCGGCGGAGGCGGCTGCACGCAGGCGTCTTGGGCCACGCCGACGCCCGCGAACCTGACTTCGCCGTAGGGCGGCATATAGAGCTCCACGCAACGGTCGCGGGCCGGCCCGTCGTAGATCACGCCCTGGGCGGCGCCCAGGCCCGGGCAGCGCAGTTGGCCGTAGAACTGGCCGTTCTGGTAGAGGTCGATTTCGGCGTTGGCCCGGTTGGTCTGCTGGGACACCCATTCGGCGCGAACGGCGATGGTGGGGCTGTCGGTGCGGAAGGCGACGCGAACACCGGAGGCGGTGCACAAGCGCATCCAGGTGTCGGCCGGCAGGCGTTCGCGCCACTCGGTCGGCACGCGATGGAGCAAGGCGCGGCGTTCGCCGACAAGTCCACGGTATTCGAACTCGGGGGTGAGCGCGTCCAACCACTTCATGGTCGAATGCTACGCCGCCTGCGCGGGGCGCGGGCAATCGGTGACAATGCAAAGAGCCCGTACGAGCCGGAAGGCCCCACTCGATGCTGAATAAAGCGGCCGCCGAATTGCTGGAGGGCTTTGCCGATGCGCTGGAGATTCGGGGGGCCAATACGTTCCGCGTGCGGGCGTTTCGGAATGCGGCGCGGCGGGTGGACTCGCTGACCACGGACGTGGCGGAATTGGTGGAGAGCGGCGAGATTTCCAAGGTGCGGGGGATCGGCAAGGGCATCGCGGGCGTGCTGGGCGAGTTCGTGGCGAAGGGCCGCGTGGACGAGTACGAGGAGATGCGGGCGGAGATTCCGGACAGCGTCTTCGAGATGCTGCTGATTCCGGGGCTGGGTCCGAAGACGGCCGCGACGCTGTACAACAAGCATGGGATCGACAGCGTGGACGCGCTGGAAGCGGCGGCACATGCGGGGAAACTGGCCGGTATCCGCACGATTGGCGCCAAGCGCCAGGCGCGGCTGTTGCGGGAATTGGGCCGGTTTCGGGAGAGGGTTGCGCGGCGGCGGCTGGGGGACGTGCTGCCAATTGCCGAGCGACTGATCGCGCACGTGGAGGCGGCGCCGGGGGTTCAGACCGTGCAGTACGCCGGCAGCCTGCGGCGGGGACGCGAAACCATCGGCGACCTGGACATCTTGGCGGCCGCGGAGGAACCCGGGCCGGTGATGGAGCACTTTGTCGCCGCCGAGGATGTGGAAGAGGTGGTGGGTACCGGCGGGACCAAGACGGCGGTCCTGGTGGGCGGCGGGTTCCAGGTGGATTTGCTGGTGGTGGCGCCGGACGAGTTCGGGGCGGCGCTGGCGTATTTCACGGGGTCGAAGGAACACAACATCGAGATTCGGGCGCGGGCGCTGCAGCGGGGGCTCTCGCTGAACGAGCGGGGGTTCCTGGACTCGGAAAGCGGGCAGCGGCGGCCGGCGGCCACCGAGGAGGATGTGTACAGGGCGGTGGGACTGCCCTGGATCGACCCGGCGCTGCGCGAGAACCGGGGGGAGATCGAGGCGGCCGAGGCAGGGGCGCTGCCGAAGCTGATCGAGCTTGGCGACATCCAGGGCGAGTTGCACGGGCACTCGCTGTGGAGCGACGGGGCGGGGTCGATCGGTCAGATGGTCGATGCCGCCAGGCGGCGCGGACTGGCCTATTTCGCGGTGACCGACCACTCGGGCAGTCTGCCGGTGGCCAACGGGCTGAGCCCGGAGCGGCTGGCGGAGCAGGCTGAGGAGATCATGCGGGAACGCGAGGCGTCGCAGGACGTGCGGCTGCTGCATGGCAGCGAGGTGGAGATCCTGGCCGACGGCAGCCTGGACTTCAGCGACGAGATCCGGGCCTCGCTGGACGTGGTGGTGGCCTCGATTCACAGCAATTTCAACCAGCCGCCGGAACAGATGACGGAACGGCTGATCGCGGCGATCGAGAATCCGCACGTGGACATCATCGGGCATCCCACCGGACGCATGCTGGGTCTGCGAGACGGCTACACGTTTGACGTGGAAGCGGTGCTGAAGGCCGCGGCCGCCACAGGCACCGCGCTGGAGATCAACGCGGCGCCGGAACGGCTGGACCTGGACGACACGACCGCTCGACGCGCCGCTGAACTGGGCGTCCCAATCTCGATCAACAGCGACGCCCATCACCCCGACAGCCTGGCCTACATGCGCTACGGGGTGCTGACGGCGCGCCGGGCGTGGCTGCGCGCGGCGGACGTGATCAACACGCTGGCGCTGGACGACCTGCTGGCCTGGCTGGCGCAGCCGAAGCCGCGGCGTTGGAAGCCTGGGGCTTAGCTTGCAATGACCGCGACAGTCGGGACGCCCACCACAGCTGCCAGCGGAATCGCCCAGAACCGAGTTAGGCATGAAGATCGGGCGGTGCATGACTGGTACCGGTTCGTCCTGTCATTCCCGCCGCACCTGGTCCAGACCTACGTCGATCGGTTTGGCCTGGATTCATCCAGCACGGTGCTCGATCCGTTCTGCGGAACCGGAACAACCCTGGTGGAGTGCAAGAAACTCGGCATCCCGAGCGTGGGACTCGAGCCGAACCCGATGGCGCATTTCGCGAGTGCGGTGAAGGTCGACTGGAGTGTTGAACCTCCGGAACTCGAGGCATACGCGCGAGCAGTGGCCGGGATAGCCCGGAAAACCATCGAGGATGGGAGCGTCGATCAATGGGCGGGGCTACCGCTCCTGGCCGGTAACGGGGATTCGCAGGTTCTGTTGCGAGCGCTCTCTCCTGAACAGACGCGGCTGTTGCTGAAAGACTCGATAAGTCCGTTGCCGCTGCACAAGACGCTGGTGCTGCTGGAGGCCATCGAGAGCCACGGCAACCGACACTTGCAGCGGTATGCGCGGCTGGCGCTTGCCAACGCGCTGGTGCGTCGCATCGGCAACTTGAAGTTTGGTCCCGAAGTCGGGGTCGGCCAGATCAAGGACGACGCTCCCGCGATCGAGTCCTGGACTGAGGGCATGCGGGCAATGGCCGATGACATACGTTCCGTTCAAGGACAGACCAGCATTCCGGCCATAGCACTCAAGGCGGACGCTCGGCAGGCCGATGAGGTCTTGGAGCCCCAGTCGATCGACGCCGTCATTACGTCGCCGCCATATCCCAACGAGAAGGACTACACGCGAACAACGCGGCTTGAGTCCGTGATTCTCGGGCTCATCCGTGATCGCCGCGAGTTGCGGGAACTCAAGCAAAGCCTGGTTCGGTCAAACACCCGGGGTGTTTACAAGGCCGATACGGACGATCAGGCGGTGGCCGACCACGCGGTGATTCGCAACATTGCCGAGACTATTGAGCAACGCCGGATCGAGTTGGGCAAGACGTCCGGCTTCGAACGCCTGTATCCGCGAGTCACGCAACTCTACTTTGGCGGCATGGCGCGGCATTTAGCCAGCCTTCGGTCGGTGCTGCGGCCCGGCGCAAGGCTGGCGTACGTGGTTGGCGATCAGGCGTCGTACCTGCGAGTCATGATCCGCACAGGACAAATCCTTGCGGATCTGGCCCAAGCGCTGGGCTATCGGGTTTCCGGCATTGACCTCTTCCGAACACGGCCTTCGACCGTTACGGGCGATCAGCTTCGGGAGGAAGTGGTGTTGCTGGAATGGTCAGGGAACTGAAGGCGAGAGGACTCAGCCATTCCTTCCAGCAACCGCTATGTCGCCATCATTGAGGCGATTTTCGGCTCCAAATACGTTGCCGGTGACCGCGCGGTTGACTTCGAGCGTGAGGACATCATTGCTGTCGCGTCCAGGCTTGGCATCGATCTTCCGAGAAATCTAGGCGACTTGATCTACAGCTTCCGCTACAGGATGAACCTTCCTCGCAGCATTCTTGATGCCGCGCCGAGCGGGGAAACCTGGATCATCAGACCCGCAGGACGGGGAAAGTATCGTTTCGTTCTGGTAAGCGACATTCCGTTGACACCGAATCCAAACCTTGCCGTCACCAAGAT